>NZ_CAIKKU010000520.1 GCF_903828115.1 uncultured Thiodictyon sp.
GTCGTAATCGTAATCGGAGAAGCGATGCACTTCGGGGTGCGAGAGAATCCGTGGCGCTGCGATAACCTCGATTTCGACAACGACAACGACAACGACAACGACAACGACAACGACAACGAACACGTTAACCGAAGAGAGGTTTTCAAAATGGCAGTGACACTGACGGAGGCGGCGGCCAGCCATGTGGCCGGCATGTTGAACCAACGCGGGTCGGGCCTGGGGCTGCGGGTCGGCACCAAAAAAAGCGGCTGCACCGGCTACACCTATGACGTCGACTATGCGGACGCGGTGGACGCGGGCGACCAGGTCTTCGAGAGCCACGGGGTGAAGGTGGTGGTCGACGGCGCGGCACTGGAGCGGCTCGATGGTCTGGAGATCGACTATGTGCGCTCAAGCCTGCTGCATCAGGGCTTCGAGTTCCGCAATCCCCGGGTGAAGAATACCTGCGGGTGCGGCGAGTCCTTCAACGTCTGAGCCGTTCGCGGCGCCAACGCCGCGGGCGCGCGGCGATCGATTCGGATTGCGCATCATGATGAGTGACGAGATCAAGGCCGTCATCGAAGACTTCGAGCTCTTCGACGACTGGGACCAGCGCTACCAGTATTTGGTCGAGATCGGGGAGCGCCTGCCGGCCATGCCGACGGCCGAGAAGACCGAGGACAATCGGGTCAAGGAGTGCATGAGCCTCGTGCATCTCGCGCCCCACCCCGACGCTGCCTCACCCCCGCGGCTGCACTTCACCGGGGACTGCGACACGGCCATCATCAAGGGCGTGGTAGCCCTGCTGGTGCAACTGTACTCCGGCAAGACGGCCGCGCAGATCGAGGCGACCGACGCCGAGGCCCTGTTCGAGGGGCTGCACCTGGAAGAGCACCTGAGCCCCAACCGCCACGTCGGCGTCTATGCCATCGTCGAGAAACTGCGCCGCCAGGCACAAGCCTTCGCCTGAGCGCCGCAAGGCCCGGCGCAGCAACCTAAAGAAGACCGGTGTGCGCAGCGGGCCAACCGCCGCCACCCGCCCTGGCGTTTCTCGAACGACCCAGCCCGCGGCGCCATCGCATACGACGGCGGCCAATCAATCGCGCAAGCCGTGGGACTTCCATAAGAGATAGGCCGCCGGAATCATGACGAGCGTCAGCACGGCCACGCTCAGCATACCGCCGACCATCGGGGCGGCGATGCGCTGCATCGCCTCGGACCCCGCCCCGGTTCCCACCAGGATGGGCAGCAGCGCCGCAATGATGGCAAGCTTGGTCATGGTCACCGGACGCAGGCGCAGCAGGGCCCCTTCCACCACCGCGGCCCGCACCTCCGCCCGGGTCAGACCCGTTACCGGTTCAACGCTGTCGGGGCGCGGCCCCTGCGCCCGCCGCACCAGGGCGCGCTCCAGATACAGCATCATCACCACCCCGATCTCGACCGCCACCCCGCCGAGCGCGATGAAACCGATGGCCGCCGCCACCGACAGGCGGTAATCCAGCAGGTACATCAGCCAGAACCCGCCCACCAACCCGAGCGGGAGGGTCGCGAGGATGATGAAGGTGCCCATCAGGGTGCGGAAATTGAGATACAGGAGGACCAGGATGATCGCGAGCGTCATGGGCACGACCAGCCACAGGCGCTCCTTGGCTCGCTCCCAATGCTCATAGGCCCCCGACCAGACGAGCGAATAGCCGGGCGGCAGCGGCACCTGGTCCGCCACCGCCGCACGGGCCGCGGCCACATAGGAACCGATATCCTGCCCCTTCACGTTCACATAGACCCAGCCGCTGAGCCGGGCATTCTCGGTGCGGATCATATTGGGCCCGTCCACCACCGCCACCCGCGCCACCTCGCCCAGGGCCACCTGGGCGCCGCCGGCGTCCGCCACGATCGGCAGTTCCCCCAGCCGTGCGACCGAATCCCGGCTCTCGGCGCTATAGCGCAGACTGACCGGATAGCGCTCCCGACCCTCCACGATCTCCGTGAGGTTCATGCCGCCGACCGCGGCGGCCAGGATCTCCTGGAGGTCCGCGACCGTGAGCCCGACCTTGCCCAGCGCCTGCCGGTCCGGGGTGATCTCGACATAGCGCCCGATCGCCACCCGTTCGGCAAAGACCGAGGCGGTACCCGGCAGGCGGCCCAGGACCGCTTCGATCTGTTCCCCGAGCGACTGGATCTGCGCGAGATCCCGCCCCGCGATCTTGATCCCCACCGGGGTCTTGATCCCGGTGGAGAGCATCTGCAGGCGGGCGTTGATGGGCATGATCCAGGCGTTGGTCAGCCCCGGGAACTGTACGGTCCGCTCCAATTCCGCCTTGATATCATCCACGGTCACACCGGGGCGCCACTGGTCGCGGGGCTTGAGTTGGATGGTGGTCTCGATCATCTCCATCGGCGCCGGGTCGGTCGCGGTCTCGGCCCGGCCCACCTTACCGAAGACCCGCGCCACCTCGGGTACCGACAGGATCAGCCGGTCGGTCTGCTGCAGCAGTTGCCGCGCCTTGTCGGGGGCGATGCCGGGATAGGTGGTCGGCATATACAGCAGATCGCCCTCATCCAAATCCGGCATGAATTCGGTACCGAGATTGAACAGCGGCCACAGCCCCGACAGGGTCAACCCAAGACCAAGCCAGAGGACCAGCACCGGGCGGCGCAGGGTCCAACCGAGCAGCGGGCGATAGCCGGCGCTGAGCGCGCGGTTGACCAGATTGTCCTGCTCGCGGCGTACCCGCCCGCGCACGAAGAGCCCGAGCAGCACCGGCACCAGGGTAATGGAGAGGATGGCGGCGGCGGCCATGGCATAGGTCTTGGTGTAGGCGAGCGGGGCGAACAGCCGCCCCTCCTCGCCCTGCAGGGCCAGCACCGGCAGAAAGCTCAGGGTGATGATGAGGAGCGAGAGAAAGAGCGTCGGTCCGACCTCGGTGGCGGCCTGCTGCACCACCGTCCAGCGGTTGGCCGCGGTCAGGGGTTCGCGCTCCAGGTGCTTGTGCAGGTTCTCGATCATCACGATGGCCGCATCCACCATGGCGCCGATGGCGATGGCGATACCGCCCAGGGACATGATGTTGGCACTGATCCCCTGCCAGCCCATGACGATGAAGGCGGCGAGGATGGCGATGGGCAGGCTGACGACCACCACCAGGGCCGAACGCCCATGCCACAGAAACAGCAGGCAGACCAGGGCGACGATGGCGAACTCCTCCATAAGCCGGTCGCTGAGCGTCGCGATGGCACGCTGGATGAGGCTTGAGCGGTCATAGACCACCCGCAGTTCCACCCCCGGCGGCAGTCCTTCCTTCAATTCGGCAAGCCGCGCCTTGACGGCCGCGATGGTCGTGAGCGCGTTGCCGCCCGGGCGCATGAGCACGATGCCGCCGACCACCTCGCCCAGACCGTCCAGGTCCGCGATCCCCTCACGCATCTGGGGGCCCAACCGCACCTCGGCGACATCGCCCAGGCGCAGGACGGAGCCTGTCGTGCCCTGATTCGCGGCGGTGGTCTCAGCCCCCATGCCGGCCCGCGCTGCCCCCGGGGAGACCGGGACCTGCCGCAGGTCCTCGATTCCGGCCAGATTGCCGGCGACCCGGATCATGTAGCGCGCCTCGGCCTGTTCCAGGGTGCCCACCCCCAGGTCGCCGTTAGCGCTCTTGATACTCTGCATCAGGGCGGTCAGCGGCAGGTTGTAGCCCCGCAGGGTCTGCGGGTCGACGACCACCTGATACTGCTTGACCATGCCGCCGACGGTTGCAACCTCAGCGACCCCGGGCACCGACTGGAGTTCGTACTTCAGGAACCAGTCCTGGAGGCTGCGCAGTTGGGCCAGGTCATGACCGCCGGTGCGGTCGATCAAGGCATATTGGAAAATCCAGCCGACCGCCGTGGCGTCCGGGCCGAGCGCGGGTTTGGCCCCGGGTGGCAGGCGGCTGGCCGCCTGGTTCAGCAGTTCCAGCACCCGGGAACGCGCCCAATAGGGATCGGTCCCGTCGCCGAAGACGACATAGACATAGGAGTCGCCATACATGGAGTAGCCGCGCACCGCGACCGCCCCCGGCACGCCGCGCAGGGCGGTGACGAGCGGATAGGTCACCTGGTCCTCCACCACCTGGGGCGCCTGACCCGGAAAGGTCGTCTTGACGATGACCTGGACATCGGACAGGTCGGGGATGGCATCCAGCGGGATCTGGCGCACCGCATAGGCGCCGCCGACGACCAGCAGGGCCGTCGCCACCAGGACCAGGACGCGGTTGTCGAGCGACCAGCGAATGATCCGCGCTATCACTTCCCGACCCCCGCGGCCGGGGCCTGCGCGGCCTGGCCGCTGCTCAGGCGTCTGAGTCCGGCCTGCAGGTCGGCCTCCGAATCGAGCAGGAACTGCGCGGACACCACCACCACCTCGCCTTCCCGCAGACCGGAGCGGATCAGGATCTCGTCCTCGCCGAAGTCCTCGGCGGTCACGGCGCGGGGTTGGAAGCGGCCGCCGCCCAGCGCGACGATCACCCGCGCCCCCTTCCCGGTCAGGATCACGGCCTCGCGCGGGACCAGCAGCACATCGGTCAGCGGCTCCACGGCCACCGTGACGATGGCGGCCATCCCGCCGGGAACGGGGACACCCTCATTGTCGGCCATGACACGAAACTGAAGCGTGTGCGTGGTCTGGCTGATTTGCGTCTCCAGACTACCCACCTTCCCCGTCCACTCCCGCGTCCCCAGGCCCGGGAAGCGGATACGCGCCGTTTGCCCCTCGTGGATCAGGGGCGCCTCGCGCTCGAAGACCTGCCCCAGCACCATCATGACCGAGGTAAAGGACCCGGTGTCGGCGGCGCCGGGCTCCGGGCTCTGCGGCAGGGGCCTGACCCCGCCCCGCGGCATCGCGCGCTGGAACACGCCGGGGGCCTCGATATGGCGGCTCAGGGCGCCGCGGCGCACCGGGGCCGTGCGCACCCCCAGTTGATTCACCACCGCATCGGTGACCGTCACGACCGCCGACTCTTCCGCGCCCTCATGGACTGGCTGCCGTTGCGCCGACGGTGCAGGCGCCGACGCACCATCGGCCGCCTTGGCGACCAGGTCCATCCCGCAGATCGGGCACTTGCCGGGCTTGGCACTGGTGACCTGCGGATGCATCGGACAGACATAGGCCGGTTCCATCGGCACCCGGGCGGGCGCGTGCATGTGTGCCATTTCGGTTCCCGGCGCCATTGCCGGCTCGGATGGCGCGTGCATGTGCGCCATTTCCGTTCCCGGCGCCATTGCCGGCTCGGATGCGGACGCCGGTTTATCCACGGCAGCGTGACCAGGCATCCCCGATGCCTCGGTCCCCGCCCCGGTGCCCCCCGCCGACTTGGCGACCAGGTCCATACCGCAGATCGGGCACTTGCCGGGCTTGGCACTGGTGACCTGCGGATGCATGGGGCAGACGTAAAGGATGTCACCCGCCTGGTCAGCAGGCCCAGGCCCGGCCGGAGGTCGACCCGCCGCCTGGTCATCTGGGCTGCCGGCAGGGGACGCCGACATCGGCATGGGCACCGGGTCATCGGCGCAAACCTGACCCCCGCCGGAGAGGATCGGTCCGCCCAGCGCGACAACGACCAAGAGAAGCGGGACGAGCGGCGCGGTGAGAAGCCGCCGGTACGGTCTTGACACTTTCATGTTGCAACAACCAGAGCAAATGACGAGGCGCCGACCAACCTGAACCGCCGGCCGGCAAAGTGGGTGATTTCCGGAATTTACCAGACCAGCGTACGCATCGGTAGGGTGGATAAACGCAGCGCATCCACCATCGACGCTTGGTGGATGCGGCGCGATCAAGCGCTGTGCCCGGTCTGCAAGGTCCTCGCGCGCGCCTTATCCACCCTACATGCCTCCCCGTCCTTTGGTACAGGGTTTTCCGGAAACTGCCTAATCACAAGGAGTTATGAACATGAAATGTCCCGTTTGCGGCGCGGCTGAACTGATTCATGACGTTCGCGACATCCCCTACACCTACAAGGGCGAAACGGCCATCATTGCAGCGGTAACGGGCGAATTCTGCCCGGCCTGCGCTGAATCCGTCCTGGATGGGGCCGAGTCTGATCGCGTGATGCGTGAGATGCGAACCTTTTCAAAGCAGGTCAACGCGGCCATCGTTGACCCTGGCTTCATCACCAGGGTGCGCAAGAGGCTCGCACTCGACCAGCGTGAGGCGGGCGAACTGTTTGGTGGTGGTGTCAATGCCTTCTCGCGGTATGAAAACGGCAGGACCAAGCCGCCTTTGGCCTTGGTGAAGCTGCTGAAGGTCCTGGACCGGCACCCCGAGTTGTTGAACGAGGTCCGGTCGGCGTAGGGTCCGCTGCGCGGACCGCAGACGCGCCGTTCGCTGATAGGCCGGGATTAAGACCAGGGGCCACGAGCCGCAGCGCCGCGCCGTCAGAGGTTGAGGACGCAGGAATCCCCGTGCGACCTCAGACCGGCCGGGCATCGGTACCGTCCGTAACCGGTTGTTCAGGCCCGTCCGCGGCATCCTGATACAGCGCCCGGAACAGTGCCTTCAGTTCGGCATAACGCGCGTCCACCAGAGCCTCCCGCCGCCGCCGGTCGCGCGCGATGCCGACCTCGACCGTGCCGATGACCCGGGCGGGCGAGGCCGACAGGAACAGCAGCCGGTCGGCCAGCAGGGTGGCCTCGTACAGGTCGTGGGTGACGAAGATGACGGTGGGGCGCTGTCGCTCGCACAGATCCAGGAGCAGGCCGCGCAGTTGCCCGGCGGTGGGGGCGTCGAGCGAGACGAAGGGCTCGTCCATCAGGAGCAGGCGCGGCTGCACGGCGAAGGCGCGGGCCAGGGCGGCGCGGCGCTGCATCCCGACCGAGAGGCGGTTCGCGGGGAAGTGCGCGACCGCCGCGAGCCCCATGGTGGTCAGTAGGGCGTCGACGGCGGCGGCGCGGGCGGCGGGGTCGTCCAGCACCAGGTCGATGTTGCCCCGCAGGCTGAGCCAGGGCAGCAGGCGCGGGTTCTGGAAGCAGTAGCCCAGCCGCGGGCGGCGGCCGTCGGGCGTGCCGGGCCAGCGGATGAAGCCGGTGAAGGTCTGATCCAGCCCGGCGATCAGGTGCAGCAGGGTGCTCTTGCCGCAGCCGGATGGCCCCACCAGGGCGACGAACTCCGCGGGGCCCACGGTGAAGGCGACCCGGTCCAGGATAAGCCGCTCGCGGCCGGTGGCGGGGTCCGGATAGACCTTGCGCGCGACCCGGACGTCCGCGAGCGGCGGGCGCGGGCCGCCGGGGGCGCCCTCAGCGTCGCCAGCGGTTGGCAGCGCGTTCAAGTGGTTGCAGCAGTCCATACTCGATCGCCAGCATGACCAGGATGAAGGCCAGGCTGTAGGCCAGGATCCCGGTGACGTTGAAGAGTTGAAAGAAGAGGTGCAGCTCGAATCCGATCCCGTCGTTGCGCCCCAGCAGTTCCGCCACCAGCACCAGCTTCCAGATCAAGGACAGCCCGGAGCGCGCGGCCAGCGCGACATAGGGCAGCAACTGGGGCAGGGTGACGTAGCGCAGCCGCTTGTACCACCCGAGACGAAAGCTCTGGGCCAGTTCCTGATAGTCCGGCTCCAGGGTGCGCGCCCCTTCGCGCAGGGTGAGCACGACCTGGGGGACCTTGTTGACGGCGATGGCCAGCACCGCGGTGGACTCGGCGAGCCCGAACCAGACATAGGCGAGGATGATCACGACCAGGGCCGGCAGGTTCAGGAACAGCATCAGCCAGGGGTCGAGCAGCAGGTCGAGGGTGCGCCGCCGGCCCATGAGGATACCGATGGCGCTGCCCGCCAGCATGGCGATCACAAAGGCCAGGGCGACCCGGCGCAGCGTCGCCCCCAGGTCGTGCAGCAGGGGACCGTGCAGGGCGTCGTGTACCGCGAGATCCAGCACCGCGAGCGGCGTCGGCAAGAGGCTGCTCGGCCACCACCAGGCGGCGACCTGCCACAGCAGCACCAGCGACAGGGCGGAGCCGAGCCGCAGCAGGCGCGGTGCCGCGCGCCTCACGCGGCGGGCTCAGTCCTGCACTCCGTCCCAGAAGGTCCCGGCCGGCAACTGCGCGGCCTCGCCGACCAGGTCGGCGCCGCCCAGCGCGCGCAGGAGCACATAGAGCCGCTGCGCATCGGCGCGCTCCGCCGCCCCCCAGCGGGTGGGGATGCCGGCCCGGTAGCCGTCGCGCAGGGCGATGAAGGTCGCCTCGTCGGGGGCCGCCATCAGGGGGCGCAGGGCCTCCCATTCGGCATCGGAGTCGCGCAGCAGGGTCCGCGCCTGGTCGGCGGCGCTCAGGAACCGCCGCAGTGCCTCCCGGTGGCCGGCCGCCCAGGTCTCGTCGAAGCAGTAGCCGATCATCGGCAGGTCGGTCGTCATCCCCAGCGCCCGGAGCGCCTCCCGGACGCCCAGCGCCTGGGGGAAGCCGGCCGCGGTGAGGCGCGCGGCATAGTGCCAGTAGGTGACGACGGCATCCACGCGCCCCTGTTTCAATTGCTCGCCGACGAGCGGCGGGGCGCCGTAGACCGGTTCCACCGTGGCCGCGAGATCACCCCCCTCCTTGGCCGAGAGTGCGCGCAGGATCAGCCAGTTCTTGTCCGTGGGACCGCCGGCGATGCCCAGCCGCTTGCCCTTGAGGTCGGCCAGGGTCTTGATGCCGGACCCCTGGGCGGCGACCAGCGCGCCGGTGGCGGTGGAGTAGGGGACGAAGCTGAAGGGCCGCCCCGCGGTGCGCTGGCGCGCGACCCAGATCCAGTCCTCGATCGCCAGGTCGGCGTCGCCCGCCTGGAGCGCCACCGTGGTCGCCTGGGGGCCGGCGTATTCCTTCACCTCGAGCGCCAGGTCCTGTGCCTGGTCCAGGCGGTGGCGGCGGATCACGTCCAACTCCCAGTTGGCCGTGCCGTATTTGAGTACGGCCAAGCGGACCTGATCCGCGGCGGCGGCGGGGAGGACGGCGGCCAGCAGGGTCAGGGCGCAGAGGCCGGCGGCGAGGAGGCGGCGCGCGCGGCTTGTCGTGGCTTGGTCGAGATCGGGCGGCATAGATACTCCAGCAGTTGGTCAAACTCAGGTACGGGCGGTCAAGCTGAAAGGTCCCCCGCGGGAGCGGCTTTACCGTGAAAGTGCGTAGTCAGGCCATCCTGGCCTGACGGCGTTGGGGCTGGAACAGTCAGGGCTGGAAGCCCTGACTACGCCGCCCCGCACGCTGGCCATCGAGCTAGCGGTCGAGAGGACTTACATGTTCCGGGGTGGCGCGGGTGCCATGACCGTTAGCCGCGACGAGGCCACGGCCACGTGCGAGGTCGTGTCGCGGCTAACGGCCATGAAGGCTTGTCCGACGCCACGAAGCATGAAAGGTCCTTGTGGGAGCGGCCTCCGGCCGCGCTGCGGCGCCGCGCCGGACTCCGACGCCGCGCTCCTCACGCGGCCCGTCGCGGCTGAAGCCGCTCCCACGGCGTCGCTGCGCGACTCTCGCGGTAAAGCCGCTCCCACGAAGGTTTCGGTCCTGGTCCGAGGGTTGCAGCGCTTCGGTACGCGGACCGGTCCAGGCCCGCTGTCCGAGCCATTTGAGCAAGATGCAGGCCACAAGACCTGGCCCAGTCGCTGAACCGGGAGCTATGAACCTTGAGCCGATCTGTGCGTCACGCCCCGGCCCCGGTCAGGGCCAACCCGGCGGCCGGACCGCGGCCCCGGCGCGTCCTGTGCCTCTGCCTCTGGGTCCTGCTGCTCGGCACCGCCCCGGCCTGGGCCGCGGACCTGGCCGTCAGCGAGGTCGCCCCCGGGGTCTATCTGCACCAGGGTGCCCAGGAGGAGACGGCGCCCGGCAACGCCGGGCATATCGCCAACCTCGGCTTCATCGTCGGGGACGCCCGGGTCGCGGTCATCGACACCGGCGGCACCTATGCGCAGGGCCTGGCCCTGCGCGCGGCGGTGCGCCGGGTCACTGACCTGCCCATCGCCTATGTGGTCCTCACCCATGTGCACCCGGACCATGTGCTCGGCGCCGCGGCCTTCGAGCCGGACGGCCCCGAGTTCATCGGCCACGCCAACCTGCCCGACGCACTGGCGCGGCGGGGTGAATTCTATCGGGAGCGCGCCGCGGCGGACCTGGGCGAGGCGGCGGCCGGGACCCGGGTCCTGGTGCCCCAGTCCGTCGTCACCGCGACGCGGGAACTGGACCTGGGCGGGCGCACCCTGGAACTGCGCGCCCACCCCACGGCCCACACCAACAACGATCTCAGCATCCTGGACCGCGCGAGCGGGACCCTCTGGGCCTCGGACCTGCTGTTCGTCGACCGGGTGCCCGCGATCGACGGCAGCCTCCTGGGCTGGCTCGGGGTGCTGGATGACCTGGAGCGCGGCGGTGCCCGGCGCCTGGTGCCCGGCCATGGCCCGGTCCCGGCCGACTGGCACGCGGCCATCGCCGCGCAGCGGCGTTATCTCCAGTCGATCGCCGCCGGGGTGCGGGCGGTGCTGCGCCGTCGCGGGACCCTCGAGGAGGCGGTGGCCGAGGTGGGTCTGGACGAGTCCGGCCGCTGGCTCCTGTTCGACGACTATCACCGCCGCAACGTCACCGCGGCCTTTGTCGAGCTGGAGTGGGAGTGAGCCCACGGGCGGTCTGTCCCCCGGGCCCCGCGGCAGGGATGCCTGGTCCATTGCCTGTTTCAACCCTGAGTGAACCCTTATGACAGTTGTCTCGCAATCGGCGCACCGCCCCTGGTCCTCACTGCGCTTCGGCCTCGGCCTCATCGCACTCCTCGCGTCCCTGCCCTGGGGCGCCGCGCCAGCCCTGGCCGAGGGCGATGACCCCGCGGCCCAGGCGCGCTGGGCCGAACTACGCGCGGCCCTGTTCGGCGACCGCCCAGTGGCCGACGGCGCTGGCCTGATCGGACTTGAGACGCCCTACCGCGCTGAGGATGCCGCGGTGGTGCCGGTGGCCGTCAAGTCGCTCATGGACCCGGCCGCCGGGCACTTCATCAAAGACCTGTACCTGATCATCGACATGAATCCGGTACCCCTGGCGGCCACGTTCCACTTTCCGGGCCCCGCGGCCTGGGACCGGCTCGCCACCCGGGTCCGCGTCAACGCCTACACCAATGTGCGGGCGGTGGCGCAGACCGATGACGGCCGACTCTTCACGGTCGCCAACTTCGTCAAGGCGGCCGGCGGCTGCTCAGCCCCGTCCCTGAAGGACCCGGCCGCCGCGGCGGCGCAACTGGGGCGGATGAAGCTGGTGCTCCCGGAGCAGCTCAAGCCCGGCGAGCCCCTGACCGCCCAACTCATGATCAAGCACCCCAACAGTTCGGGGCTCCAGTTCGATCAGATCGCGCGTCACTTCATCCCGGCGGACTATATCCAGCGCATCGATCTCGCCTACCAGGGGCAACCCCTGTTCAGTGTCGACTCCAATATCTCGATCAGCGAGGACCCGAGCATCCGCTTCGGACTCGTTCCCGCCGCCGCCGGTGACCTGCGGGTCCAGGTGAAGGACAGCGCCGGGCGCCGCTTCGAGCAGACCTTTCCGATTGCAGTGACGGGGGGCGGTTAGCCGCGGCCTCGATCACCATTGCGCTCCGCACCCTGGAGTCCAAGGCTTCAGCCTTGGACGTCCTCCGTCTTACCTGATGCTGCGCCGA
>NZ_CAIKKU010000521.1 GCF_903828115.1 uncultured Thiodictyon sp.
CCTCGACAACGACAACGACAACGACAACGACAACGACAATGGCGCGAAAAGGCTGCTCAAGCCCCGCAGGGGCGCGATATACCAGCCCAGGGCAACGCCCTGGGATAGCGTTGTTTAGTCGGCCTGGCCCTGAAAGGGCGTGACATAAGGAGCCACGCCGTTATGTCACGCCCTTTCAGGGCTGAACGCTACAATACCCCATACCCAGGGCGTTGCCCTGGGCTGGTATGTGCGACCCCGTTGGGGTCGTTACGCGAAAAAAATTATTTATAACAAGGTACTGGGATGACCGAGCGCGGACGATTCATCACCTTCGAGGGAATCGAAGGGGCCGGCAAGTCCTCCCAGATCGCCCCCCTGGCGGACTGGCTGCGGGCGCGCGGGCGCGGGGTCGTCACGACCCGTGAGCCGGGGGGCTCGCCGATCGCCGAGCGCATCCGCGCCCTGCTGCTGGATCGGGCCAATACGGGCATGGGCGGGACCACGGAGCTGTTGCTGGTCTTTGCCGCCCGCGCCGAGCACCTGGCCCAGGTCATCGCGCCGGCCCTGGCCGCGGGCACCTGGGTACTGTGCGACCGCTTCACCGACGCCACCTATGCCTATCAGGGCGGGGGCCGCGGGATCGCCCCGGCGCGCATCGCGGCGCTCGAGGACCTGGTCCAGGGGGAACTGCGCCCGGATCTCACGCTCCTCTTCGATCTGCCCCCGGAACTCGGCCTGGCGCGGGCGCGGGGGCGGGGTGAGCCGGACCGCTTTGAAGCGGAACGGCTGGGCTTCTTCGCGGCCGCCCGCGCCGTCTATCGCGGGCGAGCCGCCGCCTGCCCGCAACGCTATCGGGTGCTGGACGCGACCCGGCCGCTCGACGAGGTCACCGCTGCCGTGGCTCGAATCGTCGCCGAGTTCGTGGAATCGAGAGAAGATTGTTTGTCCGCAAATGACTGATTCCTTGACCAGAGTCCCCGCCGACGGCGAACTGCTTCCCTGGCTGGAACCGGCCTGGGCGCGGTTGCGGCAGGCGCAGGCGGCGGATCGGCTGCCCCATGCGCTGTTGGTGGTCGGTGCCCGGGGCCTGGGCAAGCGGCGCCTGGCGACACTGTTCGCCCGCGCGCTCCTGTGTCCGACGCCGCGCCCGGACGGTCTGGCCTGCGGCGTCTGCGCGGACTGCCGCCTCAGCGCCGCCGGGAGTCACCCCGATCTGGCGCGCGTGGCGCCCGATCCCGAGTCCAAGTCCGGGGAGATACCCATCGATGCCATCCGTGAACTGACCGAACGCGCCGTCCTCACCCCGGTGCGCGGGGCGCGCAAGGTGATCCTGATCGACCCGGCGGACCGGATGAACGCCGCTGCGGCCAATGCGCTCTTGAAGACCCTGGAGGAGCCCGCGGGCAACACCCTGCTGATGCTGATCGCCGAACAGCCCGGCCGGCTCCCGGCGACGATCCGCAGCCGCTGCCAACTGCTCAAGCTGGCGGTACCGCCGTCCGACCAGGCCCTTGCCTGGTTGACCCCCGTGCTCGGCGCGGCCGCGGCGCCCCGTCTGCGCCTGGCCTATGGCGCCCCCCTGCGGGCCCTGGAGGAGTTCGATCAGGCGACCCTCGATAGCCGTGATACCCTGGTGCGCAGCTTCATCGGCATCGGCCGGGGTGAACTGGACCCGGTGGCCGCCGCCGTGGCTTGGAACGCGGTGGGCGCGCGGCTATCATTGGACTGCCTGGCGGATTGTCTCTGTGACCTGCTGCGACTGATGGCCTCGCCCGCGCCGCCGCGTCTCGCGGACCCGGGGTTGGCGCCGGCGCTGGGTGCATTCGCCGCCTACGTCGACCCCGGTGCGGCCCAGCGGCTGCTGCGGCGGGTTTTCGAGGCCAGGGGACTGCTGGAGAGCACCGTCAATGCGCTGATGCAGTTGGAGTCGCTCCTGATCGAATGGGCGCGCGTCGGTCAGCGTCGATTAAACCTTAAGGAGACTAAGTGATGAGTACCCCCCTTACTCCGAGCGGGATCGCGGCGGGCGTCCCGGGCGGCGCCATCGGCGGCCAGCAGCGCATACTGAGCTTCGCGATCAAGGACAAGGCCGCCCTCTATGCCTCCTTCATGCCCTTCATCCGCAACGGCGGGCTCTTCATCCCGACCACCAAGCGCTACCAACTGGGCGACGAGATCTTCCTGCTGCTCCAATTGATGGACGAGCCCGACCGTATCCCAGTGGCCGGCAGGGTAATTTGGGTTACCCCGCCCGGCGCCGAGGGCAACCGGGCGGTCGGGGTCGGGGTCCAGTTCAGCGAGCAGGACAAGGGCGTGGCCCGACGCAAGATCGAGGAGTATCTGGTCGGTGTCCTGAACTCCGAGCGGCCGACGCATACCATGTAGGGAGTGGTCAATATCGTTGTCGTTGTCGTTGTCGTTGTCGTAATCGTAATCGGAGAAGCGATGCACTTTGGGGTGCGAGAGAATCCTGGGCGCTACGATAAACTCGACAACGACAACGACAACGACAACGACAACGAAAATGGCGCTTCAATGCAAAGCAACAACCCACCGCCCACTGACCACATGTTCACCGACTCCCACTGCCACCTCGATCGCGTCGACCTGACCCCTTACCAGGGTGACTTCGCCCGGCTGATGGCCGCGACCCGGGAGGCCGGGGTCGCCCGTATTCTGTGTGCCTGCATCGATCTGGTCGCCTACCCCGCCATGCGTGCCCTGGTGGACCCCTACCCCTGGGTGGCGGTGTCCGTAGGTGTCCACCCCAACGAGGTGGGCGGCCCCGAGCCGAGCGTCGCGGACCTGGTTGCCCAGGCGGCGGACCCGCGCGTGGTGGCCATCGGGGAGACCGGGCTCGACTATTTCCGCAGCGAGGGGGACCTGGAATGGCAGCGCGAGCGTTTGCGCACCCACATCGCCGCCGCCCGCACCTGCGCCAAGCCACTGATCATTCATATGCGCGATGCCCGCGAGGACTGCATCCGCATCCTGCGTGAGGAGGGCGCGGACGCCGTGGGCGGCGTGCTGCACTGCTTCACGGAGGACTGGGAGACGGCCCGCCGGGGGCTCGACCTGGGGCTCTATGTCTCCTTCTCCGGCATCGTCACCTTCAAGACGGCCGTCGCCCTGCGCGAGGCCGCGCGCCAGGTCCCCCTGGACCGACTCCTGATCGAGACCGACGCGCCCTATCTCGCCCCGGTGCCCCATCGCGGCAAGTCCAACCAGCCCCGCTTCGTGCCCCTGGTCGCCGCCTGCATCGCCGCGGAGCGGGGAATGGCGGTGGAAGACCTGGCGCGGGCCACCAGCGAAAACTACGTTCGGTTGTTCGGGGTCGCTTGACCCTGGAGTCCCCCAAGCGCTTCCGCGTTGCACTCTCCTTCCCCGGCGAGCAGCGCCCCTTTGTCGCCCAGGTGGCGGAGCGGCTGGCCGCGGACCTGGGCCGGCAGGCGGTCCTCTACGACGCCTGGTACGAGCCCGAGTTCGCCCGCCCGGATCTGGACACCTATCTCCAGTCCCTCTACCACGACCACTCCGAGTTGATCGCGGTCTTTTTTTGCGCGGACTACGAGCGCAAGGAGTGGTGCGGGTTGGAGTGGCGCGCCGTGCGCGACCTGATCAAGCGCCGCCGGGCGGGCCGGCCCATCCCCGGCGTCACGGTCGCCCTGCCCGAGCAGGGCCTGCAGACCCAGACCGACGCGCTGGGTCGCTTCTCCCTGGAGGTCCCGGGCCGCGGGGAGCAGCAGGTCCAACTCATCGCCACAGGCCCGGGGCTCGCGCCCCACCGTCAATACATCCTGACGGGCAGCCGGCGCCTGAGTTTCATCATGCGGCCCGAGTGAAATGAGAATTACGGTATCCTTGCGCCAGGTTCCCCAACCCCCCGACCGGGCAAGCGTCGCTGCAAACTCCACGGCGGACTGAGCACCGGACCCAAGACGCCAGGGGGCCGGGCGCGATCGGCCCAGAACCTCGCACTGGTCAGGCGGCACTCGCTGGCCCCGAGCACGCAGAGGCACGACGGCAACGCTCGCTGAGCGGCTGGCGAACCCCAAGCGTGGCGGTCCAACCTTGCTCTCCAGAAAAGGCTCCCCGCGGGAACCATGCGCACCTAACCCCATGACGTGGGCACACACGCGCACGTGCGCGCTTGTAGGTCGCACAATCACGGCCCCAAGGTTGTCGGATGCCTTGAGGCGCGCCTGCAAGTCGGCCCTTTGGTTGTCCAGTTCGGCTGGCCCGACGCCCATGCTGCCGCGCTGGGTCCTCTAGCGGCTGGCGCCATACCCCGGCCGGCTTGACCCGGCGCGATCCTGCCGGGCCAGAGGTCGGCACCCCTGACAGGATCGCCCTAGCCGGGCATTAGCGCTGGTCCACAAGATTGCGCTGCGCCCGGCCGACGAGGGCTCAGTCGGCGAGGTCCACCTCTGGCTCGGCAGCGCGATCCCGGAACACCATGAAGGACAGGCCGTCGACCGGGTTCGAGGTCAGGCCGACCCGCCCAAGGCCACGCGCCTGGCCTGCCCTGGTCTTCCTGACCAGCACTCGCCCCGCACTGACGACCTGCACTGGGCGGGCGTAGTACAGCGCACGCGCGAACGGCACCCATGCATGCTCCAGAATGGCACCGATTCGCGCGCTTGCGGTTGAAGTCTGGGGCAACCCCCGGGGCCGGGCGCCTGAAGGCCCTGGTGAGGGGGGGCCATGACACGGGTGAAAGTTCTGGGTTCGGCACTGGGTCCCTGCGCGGGACTGGACGCTGCCGCGCCCCGTGAAGATCGAAAGCAAAAAAGCCGCCCGTGAATGATTTGAGGACCCGCCACCATCGATACCGTTAAAGCGGTTACCCGCCACACACGAACTGCCGCGCATGGATAAACGCTCGTGGCTGGCGTTCGCCT
This sequence comes from uncultured Thiodictyon sp., assembly GCF_903828115.1. Classification (GTDB taxonomy): domain Bacteria; phylum Pseudomonadota; class Gammaproteobacteria; order Chromatiales; family Chromatiaceae; genus Thiodictyon. The sequence goes on from NZ_CAIKKU010000521.1 coordinate 4,884, forward strand.
TTGATCTGCCTTATCGGGTGCCCGAGCCATCTGGGAATGGTCGCAAATGGCCTTTCCCACGGCCAGCTTAGACCATGGCGAAGCGTTAGTAGTCATCTATTCATGGCGATACCGGGCCGGGATTCGACCGAGCACATCGTTTAGCATCTCGCTAACCCAAGCAGTTTCATTTCGTAGACAGCTAGCCCATTCTGAAATGTCGCTAGCTCGAAAGAGTTCATCGGTGTCATCCTCACTGAGGGGCAACAGCAGTGCGATCTGGCTGTCGTCATCCAGCGCCCTAACTTTTGAAAACAGATCGTCTCGCAACGTGTCCATAGACATTTGGTAAAAAAAATTGTCGCTCCCTTCCGTCTTAGTAAGCCGAAGAAGTCGTATCCTGTGTCGATACCTTCGCTTTCGGAGGGTGCGCACACATCGTGGAGATCCTTGAGCATACTCTGAATCACCCCTTCATAGATGGACTGTCGATCCAAGTACATCAGTATCGTCATCGGGCGTGCCTGACCGAAGCACCCAGTCCACCAGTTCGGCAAGATATTCAGCGCCCACAGGGGGAACTGACCACCAGCCTAGTGTGAGTCGAGCATTCAGGCCGAACACTGTGATCTCGATATATTCGCCATCAGGCACCGTTGGACTTTCGGCGCATATTGGCACGCTCATACCATGCAGCCGACTCAGGTACGAATCCGTTTCTCTTGGATCGAGCGGTGTACGCCAAGCCCGTTCTTTATCTTCACAGACTTCGGTCGTTTCGATGAAGAAATCGTCACGGTGTCGTTTGACCACCAGTGAGTATGATGGCACAGGGGGTCCATAGCCCGAAGGCGACGTGGTCACTTTGATTAGCTCACGGTCGGCGTCAAAATCACCGTGGTACTGAGTCGGCGCTTGAAAGAGATCCAGCGTTGAAAAAAGATCCGGCGTTTGAAAACGATCACGCATGTCCTGGCTCCGTTTTGGTAATGCTTGCTTGAAGATTCGGCACCGGCAATTCGATCAGATCATGGCTAGCATCCGGGGCGGAGTGATAATGCGAGTCTTCATGCTACCCCCTGTTACCCGGTAACGCCTGCCGCCCCTGGAATTGACCTGCCCGGCACCCAGGCGGACCTTAACAGGTGCGCGGGTGCTGGGCCAGGGGTCTGCACCCTGATGGGCTGCGGACAGCACTCTTGACGGGCCGCCCCGGCCAAGTCTTGGGGATAGCCCCAGGGACACGCGCGCGGGGACAGCCAGACGACCGGCGCCGAGGGCAGAGCGACGGCGCAACACTGGCCGGCATCGAAGGTGCACGCCGGGCGGGCCTGCCGCGGCGCGAGTTCTCCGGCTGTCAGCGGCCCGCCCCGCGTGGCCTTGAAGAACAGAATCAGGGGGATGTGCCTACGGCAGCGGCACGACACCGCACGGACGTTTACAGCGGGGAGTTCTTCACCCATCCTAGCATCCCTTTTCAACGCGAAATCCGCCCGACATGCCCTCTCTGCACTGGACAGGAAAAGACGCCGCCGTGGTGGCCATCCGGGACGTGCCCTACCGGCCCCTGGTGGCGGTGCCGAGCCTGAGCTACGGCGAGCCCGAGACCGAGAACCTGCTGATCCAGGGCGACAACCTGGACGCACTCAAGGGCCTGTTGCCGGTCTACGCCGGGCGGGTCAAGTGCGTGTTCATCGACCCGCCTTACAATACCCGCTCAGCCTTCGAGCATTACGACGACAACCGCGAGCACTCCATCTGGTTGTCGATGATGTATCCGCGGCTGGAATTGCTGCGCGAGCTATTGAGCGAGGACGGGTCGATCTGGGTGACGATTGACGATAATGAGGGGCATTACTTGAAAGTCATGATGGACGAGGTATTCGGCCGCGGAAATTTCGTTACCGGACTCTGCTGGGAAAAGGTTTATACGCTCAAGAATACCGCTCGACTCTTTTCGGAACAGCACGATCATATACTGATTTATTCAAAGCAATTCGACAAGGTCACTATAAATCATCTTCCAAGATCCGAGAAGCAAAATTCAGCGTTCAAGAACCCTGACAATGATCATCGCGGTCCCTGGCTTGATAGCGCAGTACACGCGAGAAATTTCTACAGCAAAGGAAGCTACAGCGTAACCGGTCCGACCGGCAAAGAGTTCTCTCCACCACAGGGTCGATATTGGACGGTCTCAAAGGAAAATTTCGAGCAAATGGATAGAGATAGAATGATTTGGTGGGGCCGCGACGGTAATAACGTACCCCGTAAGAAGGCATTCCTGAGCGAGGTAAAGCAATCCGTTGTGCCTGGTACAATTTGGGGCTATCAAGATTCAGGAGAAAATGCGCAAGCCAAGAACGAAATAAAGGCTCTTGTCGACGGTATTTCCGAAGTGTTCATTACAGTCAAGCCCGAGCGACTGCTGCGACGGATTCTTGTTATCGCTACTAACCCCGGCGACCTTGTTCTCGATAGCTTCTTAGGCTCCGGCACGACTGCGGCCGTAGCCCACAAGATGGGTCGCCGCTGGATCGGGATAGAGATGGGCGACCACGCCGAGACCCATTGCGCCGCGCGGCTGCGGAAGGTCATCGACGGCGAACAGGGCGGAATCAGCAAGGAAGTCAACTGGCAAGGCGGCGGCGGTTTCCGTTTCTGCCGCTTGGGCGAGCCGGTATTCGACGGCCGCGGCAGCATCAGGCCCGGCGTAGGCTTCGCCGATCTGGCCCGCTGGGTCTGGTATCGGGAGACCCGCCAACCCTTGGCCGAGGTGCCCACGACACCGCTCTTGGGTGTCCACCAAGGCACCGCCTATTACCTGCTGTATAACGGCATCCTGGGGGACCGCCGGCCCGCGGGCGGCAACGTCCTGACCGCGCCTCTGCTGCAAGTCTTGGCGCCCCACGACGGCCCCCGCGTGGTGTTCGGCGAGGCGTGCCGCCTGCATGAATCCCGGCTGGCCGCGCTCAACCTGCGCTTTCGCCAACTCCCCTATCAGGCGAATGCATGATGGACCGCAAGCCCTACCAGATCGCCGCCCTGGACACCCTGACCCGCTTTGCCCGACGGGCCGCGGAGATCGGCCCGCATCGCGCCTTCGCGCAGATCGCGAGCCACGAGCCGGCCTATCGGGACCAAGGTTTCGGCGGGACCCCTTACCTGTGCCTGCGCCTGCCGACCGGCGGCGGCAAGACCGTGCTGGCCGCCGACGCCATCCCGGTGCTGCGCCAGTTCGCCGGGCAGGATTACCCCCTGACCCTGTGGCTGGTGCCAAGCAAGGCGATCCTGGACCAGACCGCCGCTACCCTGCGCGACCCGCAACACCCCTATCGGGAGCGACTCAATGCCCAGTTCGGCATCGACCGGGTGCGGGTCCTGAGCCTGGAGGACGCGACCGGCATCCTGCCCCAGGAGGTGCACCAAAAGGCCCTGATTGTGGTCTGCACGACCCAGGCGTTGCGGGTGGACAAGATGGACACCCGCAAGGTCTACGCCGGGCACGAGGGGTTGGACGCCACCTTCGAGCGCCTGACCGCCGCTCCGGACATGGACACGGACGAACAGGGCCGGGTGCTGGCATCCTTCGTGAATCTCTGCCGGGCCTGGCCCCCGCTGGTGATCGTGGACGAGGCGCACAACGCCCGCACGTCCCTGTCCTTCGACACCCTGAAGCGCTTCGCGCCCGCCTTCATCCTGGAACTGACCGCGACCCCCGCCGCCGACCCCAAGAGCGGCAGCAACGTGCTGGTGCGGGTGTCCGCCCGTGAACTGCGCGACGCGACCATGATCAAGTTGCCTGTCGTGGTCACGGAGTACGGGGGCGACTGGACCGCCACGATAGCCGGCGCGGTGCGGGAACGCGCCATGCTGGAAGACCTGGCACGCCAGGACGGACGCGGCATCCGCCCCATCGCCCTGTATCAGGCCGAGCGCAAAGACGGCACCGTGACGCCCGAGACGATCCGCGCCCACCTGATCGAGAACGAGGACATTGCCGAGGACGAGATTGCCATTGCCACCGGGACCCAACGGGGCATCGACGGGGTGGACCTGTTCCTGCCCGGATGCAAGATTCGCCACATCATCACGGTGCAGGCACTCAAGGAGGGGTGGGACTGCGCTTGGGCCTATGTGCTGTGCTCGGTCGCCAATATCCGCTCGCCCAAGGACATCGAACAGCTTCTCGGGCGGGTCCTGCGGATGCCCAACGCCCAGGCCAGCCGTTTCGACCCGCTGAACCGGGCCTATGCCCACGTCACCCATGGCGCCTTTCAGACGACGGCCAAGCAACTACGCGACGCCCTGGTGACGCTTGGATTCGACCGGGACCAGGCGCAGGAGGCGGTGCAAACGCCCTTTCACTTTGATGAGGACGACGACCTGCTGGCGGTGCGGCGCGGAACATCCGTGGTCCTGCCGGGCGCCCCGCCCAATCTGGACGGGTTGCCGGGCAGCGACTTGGCCGGGATCGCCATCACGCGACAGAGCGCCGAAAGCACGACCTTGCGCATCCAACCCGAGGCCCCGCCCGAGGCCATCGACCGCCTGTGCGAGCGCCTGCCCGCCAATCAACGCCAGCCCGTCCGCGACGCCTACCGGCAGGCAGTGGCCCTGCGCTGCCCGGCCGAACGGGGCGAGACCCTGACCCTGCCGTTACTCGCCTGGCGCCAAGAAGAATTGATCCTGGGCGAGGCGACCGCCGAGGAGTTGCGCCACCATGGGCGCTTCTCAGCCCGCGACTGCCCGCCCCATGATTGCGATTGGAGCAACGACCGCCAGGCGACCACAAGCGAGATCGACGCGGACGCGGCCGGGCATCTGAGGATTTCCGAGGCAACGATCAACCTCCTGCCCCAACGTGCATTGAGCGAGCAATTGGACCGGGATTGGCTGGTCTACTGGCTGGCTCGGGAGTGTCGGCGCACCGACACCACCGAGCCGGACATGATCGCGTACCTTACCGGGTGGATCACCCACCTGGAGCAGACCCACGGCCTGGACGCCTTGAGGGTCCACAAGTACCGCCTGCAAGGCCGTCTGACCCAGTGCCTTGACCAATGCGCACTGAAGGCGGCCGAGCGCGGCCTGAGCAACCTGTTCGACTTCCAGGACGGGGCCGACTCGCCGCTGACTATCGCCCCCGAGGTATTCGTCGGGTTCAGGCCCGAGACGGACTACCGCCCCACCAAGCCGTTGCGCGGCAGGGTGTTCAGGAAACACCTGTACCCCGTGGTCGGCGAGATGAACCGCCCGGAAACCGACGTGGCAGCCGTGCTCGACAGCCTGCCCGAGGTGGAAGTCTGGCTGCGCAACCTGGATCGGCACCCGCGGAGCTTCCGGTTGCCGTGCCCGTCCGAGCACGGGGACTGGTTCTATCCTGACTTCCTGGGGCGCCTGACAGATACCCGCCTGCTGGTAACGGAGTACAAGGGCGGCTATCTGGAACCCTTCGACAGTCGTAAGCGGCAGATGGGCCTGGCCTGGCAGCGGGCCATGAACGGGCGAGGGGTGTTCCTGTGGATCGGCGATTCGGCCGAGACTTCGAGGGGGCGCAGCATTGCACAACAGATACAGGATGGGTTGCGCGGGGGCGGGGCACGGATTGGGCCACGCGGCTATCAGAGTTGATTGTCGGCGGGCTAGCCCTGAATTCAATATGACAGTCATCATTTCGGAAGTGTTAAAGCGCTCGGAGCAAGGCGTCACGAGGCCCTTTATTTGCCGCGGTGACGACGAACTGATCTACTTCGTCAAGGGCATCGGCGCCGGACGACGCAGCCAAATCTGCGAATGGATCGCCGCCAATCTGGGGCACGCTCTGGAGATTCCCATCCCGCCCTTTGCCATCGTCGAGGTACCGCCGGACCTGATCGAGATCGGCGGCCGACCGGATCTTGGCCAACTGGGCGCTGGGCCAGCATTCGGCTCTGCGAGGCACCCCCTGATCGAGCTTTCGCCTAGCGCGGTCGTCCAGGTACCGCACGCGGTTCAGTGGAGTGTGCTAGCCTTCGACTGGTGGCTTCGCAACGGAGACCGCACCTTAACCGCGACAGGCGGAAATCCAAACCTATTTTGGGACCCGGCGGCACGTAATTTGCTTGTCTTTGACCACAACCAGGCATTTGATACGTATTTTGATCCCGTAGATTTCAGAAAACTCCATGCGTTTTCCGCCCGGATTCCTGAGTTGTTTGATGATATTGTGCGGCGCGATGACTTCGCCAAGCGGCTGGAGTTGGCCCTGGGACGCTGGAAGGAAATCGTCGACACTATCCCGCCCGCCTGGTACTTCGCCGACCCAGAGATGACTATTCCCGCGGATTTCGACTTCACGGCCGCCTTTAATACTTTAGCCCGTTGTTCTGAAAAAGATTTTTGGATGATACCGTGACCAAGACAGCCTGCCAGTACGCCATCATCCGTTTCGCCCCGTTCGTCGAAACCGACGAATTTGCGAACGTCGGCATCGTGCTTTTGGCCCCGCGCGCGGGCTTCTTCGGCCACCGACTAGAGGCCCGTCGGTATGCTCGCATTACCAGATTTTTCGAGGGGCTTGATGGCCGTACTTACAAGGCCGCGGTATCAACGGTAAGCGCCGACCTGCAGCGACTCTCGCACGTACTCACGGAACGAGGTTTCGGCCCCGGTGTGGAGCGGGCTGGCGCCGCCTTCGCCCAAGATGTCTTCCATGAAATCGTCCGCCCCCGCGAGGGAATCGTTCGCTACAGCGACCCGAGAGTGGTCATGGCGGATGACCCAGCCACAACATTGAACCACCTTTTCAGCCGCTACGTGGAGAGGGATTTCGCGACCCCGGAATACCATGAGACAGCGATGGAGCGGGCCTTGCGCGCCCTGCTTCAAGGCGCCCATCTCGCGGCACGCTTCGAGAGCTGGCGGATCGGGGACGACGGCTATCATGTGACCTTCCCCCTGGTAGAACATCGCGGCGAAACCCCCGTCAGGGCGATCAAGGCCCTGAATCTGGCCCAAGACGAGCCCAGCAAGATACGCGATCATGCGCTCCTCTGGCGCGGCCGAATCAACATGCTGCGCGAGCGCCGGACCCTGCCGGACCGAGTCCTGTTTGCCGTGTCGGAGCCTGGATCAGAGCGCGCCCAGAAAGATGCCTACGACGAGGCGCTGGCGGACTTTCAGCGCGACGGAGTGCAAGCCGTGTCCGCGCGAGACAGCAAGCGCGTCCTGCTGTTCGCGAGCACCTAAGACCCGATCCGGCATCGGTGGACCGATGGACCTGGCCTTTGAGGCAACCCGCTTGAACGTGTGGGGTGGCTCAGAAGCTGAAGCATCCAATGCCGCCATGCACGAGAACAAACGGACTCGGGTCCGCAGACCAGGCCGAAACCGACCACCATCATATCGTGACACCTTGCTATTTACGTTTCAGCAACGATAATTAACGGACTATTAACCGTTGCAGCAACATAAATGCCAGACACCAGCACCACCAAGACGCGCGGACGGCCCCCAACCGGGCGAGCGCGGACCCCGGCGCAGCGTAGTGCAGCCCTTCGGGAACGGGCGCGAACGTGGATCTTCGAGGGCAGCGAGCGGCCGATCAGTGAGGTTGCCGACTCGCACTTGCTTGAAGGGCTCGGCACCGCCTACCGGGCACGCCTGCCGTTCGAGGTCGAGCGGATTGCGGGCGAACTGCTGCGCCGCTTGAGTGAGGCTAAATCCGTTGCAGTAACGGATAATTCCGACCCCTGATACTCGGGTGCGCCTGGTCACGCACGGGGCGCAGTCCGGCCCTACCTGGCGACCGCGGACAGGACCCCGGGCAACCTCAAGGGCGGCATCGTCGGCGCCGTGGTGGAAGGGGGAGCGCGAGCAGGGTGTTCGAGGTCCTGCCGGCGGCCCACCACTACCTCGTGCTGATCGTCGGCGCCATGGTGGATATGCACCGCGGCACCAAGGGCGGCGACCTCGCAGGACCGAGCGGCCCACGCCCCGGCACCTGGTCACTGCGCGGCTGCACATGAAGGCCGGGGGCAACCTCAAGGCCGGGGGCCGATCCCGATTTCTCCCACACGCGACCCAAACGAACACGGCCCAGACGGGAACCGTCTAAGCCGTTGTTGTGCTTGCCCTGCTATCAAAAGGGCGCGCCCCCGGTGGATAACTTCGCTTGGGTGACACCTTGGGTGACACTAGGGGACGCAAAAGGGGGCGTTTTAGGCGAATCTGCGCGTCTCCTTGCGGGCCGAACTTTCTGATTTTATGGTGCCCAGGGGCGGAATCGAACCACCGACACGGGGATTTTCAGTCCCCTGCTCTACCAACTGAGCTACCTGGGCTTGGACGCGAAAAACTGCCTGCCGAGCGTGCTTTGGTTCCCGAAGGCTGGGAGTTCACCGTGCAGCGCTGTGCAGCCCCGTATTTAAGACGGATCGGCGCCTTCAGTCAAGTGTGAAAGTGGGGCAGGGGCCTTACATTTTGCGGCAGGGCCCTGAACGATCCGGAAATCTCTAACATCAGCATGGACCTAGGGATACTGGTCCGCTCGATTCCGGCCCCGGGGGGCGGTGCATGGCACGGCGACCGTGCATCAGGCCGTGCGCATCCATCACCGGCGAGCCTGAGCCCCGCCCGCGTCGAGGGCAGGCAGCGGCCAGGCCGCGACCAGCCCCGCCAGGGAGGGGGCCTTGTAATCGGTACCCTTGGCCTGCGGATCGACCAGGTACCAGGCCGCGAACACGACCGTGACCAGTAGCCACAGGACATACTTCGGTCTCACAATTGTCGTCGCTCGCAACGCGCCGGCTCAGTTGCAGCTCAGATTCAAGGGCGGGCAGTCCGCGGTTACATGCTCATTGACGCTCCGGCTCTGGTGCAGCGAGTGGCGGTTGTGTGCGAACTCGCTCGCCCGCGCGCTGATCGTCCCCACCCCTACGGCTCACTGCCGTTAAGTTAAGCACCGCAGCCCAAGCCCCTGGAGTCCAAGGCTTCAGCCTTGGAGCGCGCCAAGGCTGAAGCTGGTCGATGGCAGGCCAGTGGGTCCTGCGCAGTTGGAGGGATGCGGGTGACCGCGCGCGGATTTGCTCTTCCACCTGCCGCGGGCCAAACTGCTGCACTGACGCACCGCGCTCCCGCCCGTCGTGCGACGATCCCTGGTCGCGCGGCGGTGAGTGAGGCGCTGCCTCGGCGCGACCCGAGAGAGACCATGAGCCAAGCCGCGCGGCCCTTTCCAGGTCCTGGGGTCAGCGCGATCTAAAGGTAATTCAGACCATGGGCGCAACCGCCATCCTCAGCACCTTCGGCGCCACCTTGTTTGCGCTGCTCAACCCGGTGGGTATGCTGCCGGTTTTTATGGGCTATACCGAGCGAACGAAAACTGTTGACGGAGTGAATCATGCATACCAGGTATTGCGCCTTTGGGGTCGTGCTGGCACCAGGTGAAGGCCGAGATCAAGAAGCTTGAAAAGAAGCTGTAGGCAGCACGGGGTCCCTGCGGCTCGGCTTCAGGCGCGGGGGCGGGCATGACCGACCACATGATGATCGTGTTCGGCATCCTGGCAGGCGCCATCGCGCTGTTTGCCTGGGGACGCCTGCGCGCCGATATGGTGGCGATCCTCGTGGTGCTGGCGCTGATGCTCAGCGGTGTACTGACGCCCCAAGAGTCGCTGGCCGGGTTCGGTGACCCGGTGGTGGTCCTGATTGCCGGCATGTTCATCGTCAGCGAGGCCCTGGTGAGCACCGGGGTCGCGCATCGCCTGGGGGATGCGGTGCTGAGGGCCGGCGCCGGCAGCGAGGCGCGCCTGATCGCGCTGGTGATGGCGCTGGCGGGAGGGGTCGGGGCCTTCATGAGTTCGTCGGCGATCGTTGCCATGCTGATTCCGGTGGTGCTGGCGATTGCCGATAAGACCGGATTGAATCGCAAGCGGATGCTGATGCCGTTGTCCGTCGCGGCCCTGACCAGCGGGATGATGACCCTGATCGCGTCCTCCCCCAATTTGATTGTCGAGGCCGCCTTGCGTGCGCAGCATCTGGCCCCGCTCGGCTTCTTCAGTTGGGCGCCCTTTGGTCTGGCCGTGCTCGCCGTGGGCATGCTCTTCATGCTGGCGGCGCGCAACTGGCTCAGTCGGAGCCGCAGCGCCGCGGCCGACGGCGCGCGCCAGGCAAGCGTGGTCGATCTGATCACTGCCTATGGGCTGGCCGCTTGGTGGCACCGCCTGCGCGTTCCCGCGGGTTCCCCCCTGCTGGCGCAATCGGTGGCCGCGGCCCGGCTGCGCAGTCGCTTCGGTTGTGTCATCGTGGGCTTGGAGCGGCAACGCGACGGTCAGATGCAGGGGGTGCCGGCCCTGCCGGAGACGGTATTCGAGGTCGAGGACGCGATCATCGTCGTCGCGGACGCCCCGCAGGTGGAGTCCCTGATCGCGGCGCACCGCCTGATCCGACTGCCCCCGCTGAGCGATCGGCAGCGCTATGAGGTCCTGCAGGAGGTGGGGGCGGCCGAGATCATGCTCGCGCCGGAATCCAAATTGATCGGCAAGACCCTGCGTGAAATCGAATTTCGCGGGCGGTATCGGGCCACCGTGATCGCGGTTCGGCATCGCGGTAAGCCGCTCACCATGAATCTGGTGGATGAGCCCCTGGACTTCGGTGACACCCTGTTGGTCTTGGGTGACTGGGACGATATTCGGCGGTTGGGGGAGGACCGGCAGAACTTTGTGGTTCTGGCGCTGCCGGCGGAATACCGGGAGCGGCTGCCCGCGCGCGGCCGCGCCCCGGCCGCCGTGGGCATTCTGGCGCTGATGATCACGGTGATGGCCTTGGAACTGCTGCCGAACACGGCGACCGTGCTGATCGCCGCGCTGCTGATGGTCGCCACCGGCTGCGTCAAACTGGACAGCATTTACCGCGTCATCAGTTGGAAGACGGTGGTGCTGATTGCCGGTATGCTGCCCTTGGCAACCGCGCTGACCAAGACCGGGGCGACGGTGTTGATGGCAAACCAACTGGTCGCCGCGCTCGGGTCACTGGGGCCGATTGCCATGCTGGCGGTGCTGTTCCTGGTGACCGCGGTGGTGGGGCTCTTCATCTCCAACTCCGCCACCGCCGTCCTGATTGCGCCGATTGCGATTCAGGCCGCCCAGTCACTGCATGTGTCGCCCCAGGCCTTCGCCATGACGGTGTCGATCGCCTGCTGTGCCGCCTTTGTCACACCGGTGTCGTCGCCGGTCAATATGTTGGTGATGGAGCCCGGCGGCTACCGTTTCGGCGACTATGTCAAGGTCGGCCTGCCGCTGCTGCTGCTGACGATGGTCGTGACCATCGCATTGGTGGCCCTCATCTACCTCTATTGAAAAATCGCCCGCTGGGCGATTTTTCAATTTGGTTAGGAAACTGGATTACGGCATCCTGGGGTACGGCTTTCAGTTTTTTTGGGGAGGTTCGGCAATGACAGAAATGGTAGCGACGCCGGGGCGGCTCGGGGTGGACGACCGCGTGCAGCCGGGGCAATACAGCGACGGGAGTCCGCTCGATCAGGTGCATTATCTCGAGTGCAAGCTGATCCTGAAGCCGGAGCGCTTCACGTCGGCCCAGGTCTTCCTCGAGTACGGCGAGTTGGTGGCGCAGACGGCGCGGCAATTCGGGATCGGCGTGCTGAACCAGGGCCTGGTGCTCAAGCCCGAACTGCGCGAGATCGTGTTCCTGGACACGGCCGATTTTCGCCTCTACAACAATGCCTTCATCCTGCGCAAGCGCACCCTCTACGAGCACGGCTTCCGCGTAGGTGATCCGGAGATCGTCCTTAAATTCCGTCACCCCGACCTGCAAACGGCCGCCGCCTTGGACGTGCGGCCGCAGATCGCCGGCAACTACCGCATCAAGTTCAAGGCCGAGGCCCTGCCGTTGCGCGATCAGGTGGGCGGGTACCGGGTGCTGTATTCGCACAACGCGCAGTTTCCCTTGAGCCAGGCACCCGAGGGTGACCGCACGGCGATGGGGACTCTGGTGCAGGTGTTCCCCTCCTTGGCGCTCCTGCAGGCGTCCGCTGCCGAGCGGGTCGAACTGGTGAACCGGACCATCGTCGAGGAGGTCTTGCAGGACCTGGGTACGCTGGATTTCGGCAAGGGGGTGACGGCCGCGTCGAACATCGCCGTCTGGCGTGAGCGCGGCGATCATCATACCCTGTGCGGCGAGTTCGCATTTCAGGCCAAGTTCAAGCGCCGGGACGATTTGCACGAGAAGGCGATTGAACGCTGCCGCCAGTTCTTCATCGCCTTGCAGCAGGCCGGACGGAACTGGCTGGCGCTGGGTACGACCAAGACCGGGCTGGTTTATCGGCTCAAGGGCAATCCGCCCCAGAGCCATGAGTGAGGCACGCAAGGGGTAATGATGATGACGAGCAATCCAAGCGGGTACGCCCGGGTGCTGTCGGCCGCCCTGCTGGCAGGCGGCATCCTGGGTGCGGCGGGCTGTGGGACCAATGGCTTTTCTCCGGACGCATTGATCGAAAATCCGGGCGCCGAGGCCTTCCTCGACCGCATCGAGGCGAACTGCGGCAAGTTGTCCGTGGGTAATCAGCCGCTGAACTGGCTGTTGAGCACGAGCAACAACGATGTCGTGTTCGTCGACGTGACCAGCAAGTTCTATTTGGGTCAGATTCCGGCCGCGGAGTACGCAAGCAATATCAACGCCTTTTACCCGACCGGCACCAATCAGCCGGCGCTCGACTGCATCTTCAGGCAGCGCGCAGGCGCGTCGAACCAGTGAGTGATATCAGGACCTCCCGGACCACCAAGAGAGGCACGACGACCAATGGATAAGGGCCCAAGCGCTGCCGACGGCGCGTCCGGTTTCGGCCTCATCGTCATCGGCGACGAGGTGTTGAACGGTCCCCGCACGGATGCGCACCTGCCGTTCTTCAGACAACTGCTCGCCGCGCGCGGGCACTGTCTGGCCTGGCACTGGCTGTTGCCGGACGACCCCGAGGTACTGACCGGGCAGTTGCGCATCTCGCTCGGCCTGGGGGTGCCGGTGTTCGTTTGCGGGGGCATCGGCGCCACCCCGGACGACCATACCCGGGCCTGCGCCGCCGCCGCGGCCGGCCTCGACCTGGTGCGTCACCCGGGGGCGCGCGCCCTGATCGAGGGGCGCTTTGGCGCTACCGCCTACCCTCACCGCATTTTAATGGCGGACCTGCCCGCGGGCTGTGACCTGATCCCCAATCCGCACAACCAGATCCCCGGCTTTTCACTGCGCGGGCACTGGTTCCTGCCGGGTTTCCCGCAGATGGCCTGGCCGATGGCACAATGGGTGCTCGGGCACTACCAGGGCAGCGCCGAGCCCCTGCGGGAGGCGGCGTTGGAGGTCCTGGGGGTGCCGGAGAGCGAGTTGATCCCATTGATGCTGGCCCTGGGTAGCCGTTTTCACGGGATCAAGCCCTTCAGCCTGCCCCATATCGGCGCCGACCCCCATATCCTGCTGGGGCTGCGCGGGCGGTGCGACCTGGGGCCGGCCATGGCCGCACTGCGCGCCGGGCTCGCCGCCGCCGGTATGGACTGCCGGGAGCAGTCTGCGCTCTATCCCACCTGCCACCACGGAGACTCAACACGATGAAATCCATTGCCGAAAGAGGCGCCGCCACCCGCGAGCAGGTCGCCCGCGAGATTGCCGGTGTCGATGCCATCGAGATCAAGGTCACGATCCCGGACGCCCAAATCGAGGAGGCGCTGAACCGCTACGCCCTGAGCGTCGACAATGATGAGGAGCGCTTTATCTATTTCTTCGACACACCCGATCTCGCCCTGTTCGAGGCGGGGGTCATCGCCCGGGCACGGCGCATCATCGGGGACCAGCACGACAGCACGGTCAAGTTCCGCCCGGTGAATCCGAGCGAGGTATCGGCGACCTGGCGCGCCTGTGAAGGCTTCAAGCTGGAGGCGGACGCCAGTGAGACCGCCGTGACCAAGTCGGCCTCGCTCACCAAGCCGGTGGCCAAGGGCCTGATCAAGCAAGTGATCGCGGGCAATAAGGGGATCGGCAAGCTGTTCACCAGGGAGCAGGACGAGTTTCTGGCCGCCATGGGTCGGCAACCGATCGACTACGACTCACTGCGCGTCCTGGGCCCCTTGACGGCGAACCGCTGGAAGTTCACGGCGCCGGCCTGTCCCTGGCCCATCACCGCGGAACTCTGGAAGCGCTCCGATGGCGCGCGTCTCATGGAGCTTTCGATCAAGGCCCCGGCGGTCCAGGCGGCGGTGGCCATCGGCGGCTTCATGGCCCTGCTCGCCGAGGTCGGCGCCGAGCGGGATACAGCGCAGCAGACCAAGACCCGCTGGGCCCTGGAGCACCACGCTGCGGCCCTGCGCGACGCGGCGGCGCAGACGCTGGTGCCGGACGCTGAACGCGCGCTGGCGAACGAGCCATGAACACCCCAGTCCCCCGTTGGGAGTGGCGGACCTTCGGTGCCGGGCTCGGCGCGGCCGGCGCCCGGCTCGCCGCCCTGGCCGGCGCGGCGGCGCCCCCGGTCGCGTCGAGCGACGAGATTTATCTGCTCTCAGAACGCGGCGACGCCAACGTCAAGGTCCGGGATGACCTGATGGACATCAAGCAACTGGAGCAGACCGACGGGGCCGGGCTGGAGCAGTGGCGCCCGGTCCTCAAGGCCGGCTTCCCCTTGTCCGCGGCGACCCTGGGCCAGGTCTTCGCGGCCCTGGGGCTGCCCGCGCCGACCCTGGCGCGCGCCGCCTACAGTCTGGACCAGTTGACCCGGGAACTGATCGCGCCGGAGCCGCGCCTGGAGGCGCTGGCCGTCCACAAGGAGCGCACGCGCTACCGGGTGGACGGCTGCATGAGCGAACTGACCCGGGTCGCGGCCGGCGGGGCGCAGACGCAGACCCTGGCCGTGGAGTCCGAGGACCCCGCGGCGGTGCTCGCCCTGGTGCAACGGCTCGGGCTCGCGGACCTGCCCAACCAGAGCTACCCCCGCGGCCTCAAATCACTGGGCGCCGCGGCGCCCGGCCCCGGCGCGGCAGCGGTCCCGCTGCGCGTCGCCGTCCTCGACCTGGGCACCAACTCGGTCAAGTTCCATATCGGCGAGCGTGACCCCGCCAGCCGCTGGCAGCGCGTCCTGGACCGCGGCGAGGTCACCCGCCTGGGCGAGGGCCTGCGCGAATCCGGCCTGATCGCCCCCGCCGCCTGGGACCGGACCCTCGCCGCCGTCTGTGCCATGGCGGCGCAGGCGCGCGCCGCCGGGGTCGCGCAGACCCTCGCCCTCGGCACCATGGGCCTGCGCAACGCCAGCAACAGCGACGCCTTCATCGCCGCCGTGCGGGAGCAGTGCGGCGTGGCGATCGAGGTCATCGACGGCGCCGAAGAGGCACGGCTCGCCTACCTCGCGGTGCAGGCCGGGGTCGGCCTGCCGGACGGCGCGGTCGCCGTCTTCGACACCGGCGGCGGCAGCACCCAGGTCACCATCGGGCAGGGCGGCCGGGTGCTTGCGCGTTTCAGCCTGGACCTGGGCGCCGCGCGCATCACCGAGCAGTTCGGGCTGGCCGCCCCGGTCGAGCGCGACCACCTGGACGCGGCCCTGGCCGCCATCGCCCGCGAACTCTCCCGGCTCGACCAGAGCGCGCCGCCCGACGCCCTGGTCGGCATGGGCGGTGCCGTCACCAACCTGGCGTCGGTCAGCCTGGCCATGACCCGCTATGACCCGGACCTGATCCAGGGCGCCATCCTCACCCGCGGTGAGATCGAGCGCCAGATTGCACTCTACGCCGGCCTGGACCGGGCCGGGCGGACCGCCGTCCCGGGCCTGCAGCCCGGCCGCGCCGACGTCATCCTGGCCGGTGCCCTGATCGTGCGCACGCTGCTCGACAAGTTCCGGCAGGACCAGCTCGAGGTCAGCGACCGGGGGCTGCGCCACGGTGTACTCATTGACCGGTTTTCCGCGTGAGGCGGAACCGCACGGTCAACCCGCGCGCCGGTCCTTCCACCCTTTGGCGGCGAGCTCGGTCGCCTGACCAGGTTCCGGCATCCGGCACAACTGCTCGACCTGAAAGCTGATCCGCTTGATCGCGTCTGGTGTCAGCGATGCCTCGTCGGCGCGCGCCTTGAGCATGAACTGGCAAGCCTTGGGATTGGTGGCGATCACGTCGCTCCGGTTCGTGTTCTCCACGAACCAGCCGGGCAGGGCGATGACCGGCCGTGCCTTGACCTCCAGCCCTGTCGACTTGGTCAAGCGCTCGGACAGCCACCGGGCCTGGGCGCGCGCCTGTTCCGCCGGCTTGGTTTCAGTCCAGTCGGGAAAGCGCAGCGCCTGACCGTCGAAGGTGACCTTCGCCTGCTCCTTCCCCTTGCCTTGGGTGGACTTGAGCCGGTGCTTGGTCTCGACGGCGAAGACGCCTCCGGGGGCTACCACCACATGGTCGATGTTGAATCCCGGGGCCTGGATGTCGTGCAGCACCCGGCCGCCGCCCGCGATGATCGGTTCCAAGAGTTGGGCGGTTGCCAACTCGCCGGCCAGTGCCTCTCGATACCGTTGGCAAAGGTCGACCTTGCGGATCAGCCTGACGGTCAGAAACACTAATAAGACCAATGCGGCGGCGGCGAGAAGAATGCCGTTGGTCGGGGGGCTGAGGGTCTGTGTGTTCTGGGTCGGAAGCTGATAGGTGCCGAACAGCATCAGCGGAACCCAAGTGGTCGCCATTAAGTACACGGTGATGTCGTCGTTGAGCGCGTCGATCTGCTCCTGAAGCCCGAACCCCGGGGTCCGCAGCAGGTCCGTGGTCAGTGGTGAGCGGCGATTGCGGTTGCGTACGAAGTGCTTCCAAAGGACCAGAACACCTGCGATCAGGATAAGCGGCACCAAGACCATCCCAACGATGATCGCCTGGGCCTGCAAGGATGCGAGAAATGTCATCAGTTATCTGTCCTCAGATGTGATCCGCTGATCCGCCGGCTCCGCGCCTTCGGCAACACCGGCCAAGTCCGGGTCCGCCAACAGATTCCCGAGCCGAGTCAGTGCGGAGTCAATAGTACGCTGAGCGTGAGGGCTTCGCGTGAAAGTCGCGCAGCGACGCTGTGGGAGCGGCTTCAGCCGCGAC
>NZ_CAIKKU010000522.1 GCF_903828115.1 uncultured Thiodictyon sp.
CCGCCAGGTCGACGCCGGCTCCTGCAACGGCTGCGAGTTGGAGATCCACGCGCTGAATAATCCCTATTACGACCTGGAGCGCTTCGGACTGCACTTCGTCGCCTCCCCGCGCCACGCCGACGCCCTGCTGGTCACCGGCCCGGTTTCCCGCCACATGGAGACGGCCCTGCGCCGCACCTGGGCCGCGACTCCAATCCCGAAGCTCGTGATCGCCGCCGGCACCTGCGCCTGCGATGGCGGTGAATTCGGCGTCTCCTACGCCAGTTGCGGGGCGGTGGAGAATGTCATACCGGTGGATGTGAAGATCCCCGGCTGCCCACCCACGCCTTTGGACCTGCTGCGGGGATTGTTGGCAGCGCTACGGCCCGGTGGCGCGGCGGTTGCTCAAGAAAAGGGTAGACTTGCGCAGGAGACCTGAACCCAGCGGAGTGCGATCCATGAAAGCGATCGAGTTTCAGACCACCGTCCACGACGGCATCCTCCAGATTCCCTTGGAACATCAGCGACTACTCGACGGCCGGGACGTGCGCGTCGTCGTGGTCGATTCCCAGACCGAGGACGCGGGGGAGGCCGAGACCCTCTTTGCGCGCTTGCGCCGGGTGCGCATCGCGGGGCCGGCAGACCTGTCGACCGATCATGATTCCCATGTGATCGGCAATCGGGATGCGTGAGTCGGTCTTGATCATAACTCGGGCCGTCCGATGCCCGGGAGGTCGCTAGTCCGCACAGCGGACTCTACGGTCGCTGAGCCGTAGGGTCCGCTGTGCGGACTAAAGACCTCGCAGTTGGCTGATTGGCCGGATTTCTGATCAAGGCCGCCTGCGCCAGTCCGTGGCCGGCATTATGATCAAGGCCGCGCTCGCCTCCGATCAGCATTTCGTCCAGACGGGCTTTGTGCTGCCCAGTCTCTGACGCGCCGAGCCCCTTTTCCCTCTTTGTGAGATGCCAAAGACAATCAGGCTGCGTGGTTACAAATGTCTTGACGGTCAGCAGGTTTAGGGCTTGCTGGTACGACACGGCGGCCTTGACGGCCCTGCTTCTGGCGGGCATCTTCGCAGATCGCGTGCAAGTCATTACCGAAACGCTCAGCGTACTCTCTGCGGGTATTGTGGATCTCGTCAATAATTGGGTTCGCCTTCATGTTATATTTCCAAAAGCTCCAATGGCGTGCAGATAATGGGCGGCTCATACCCGAAAGAGCGGATAACCGCTTCTATTCTGCCTCGGAAAGCCGGGTTTGCGATATGTGCGCAATTCCAAGTAAGCAAGTAGTCCATACCGCCAATGGCTGCCATAGCAATATGGAGCGCGTCTACTTTGGCTCTTGGCGGCAAGGATGCGTGCAGCAACAGCGCTTGTGCGATTAACTCGACTTCTTCCGTAATTTCAATTTCAGGGATCCCGTTTAGCACTTCCAATCTTCTCTCGGCTGCTTCCGGCGCGCCGCCTGACGCTTCTTCTACGACAAATTCTGAAATAAAGAGTTCAAAGTCCTCACGCCTGTCCCACCACTCCTTATGTCGTCTCTTGGTTGCCTGCGATAACTATGTCCCGACTCCGCCAAGCTGTCAGGTAACTTGGGATTGACGTTTCGGCTCATGAGGCCAAATGTGTGATGCTTTACTATTAGCCAATAATAACTGATAATGAGATAGTCTATACTAAAATATTTTTGGATCCACGCACATGCTCATTTTCTCGCTCATCGAATTATTGGATGAACAGAAATGCTATGATTTTTTGGTCGATATATAGCATAAAGGGGTCTATAGCATAAAGGCAGCATAAAGGGGTCAGAGCATAAAGGGGTCAGAGCATAAAGGGGTCAGTACCCTTATTCAAAGCATAAAGGGGTCCATAAAGGGGTCAGTACCCTTATTCAAAATCCCAATGGCATCTGACCGTCCGGCAGCCCCTTCTCATCCCTGACCTTTTTCGGCCGGCCGCGACTGGCATAACCGACCTTGACGCCAAGCGCCCGCTCGATCTCGTCGCGGAACCGGTCATTCCCCAGGGGCGTGCCTGTTTGCAGGCACGCCCTAATTTCCTTCACGATCGCGGGGGCGAGCGCCTGTTCGATGAGTTCCCGATAGACCCTCAACCGCTCCGGTTCAGTCGCACCCAGCGAGCGATAGAGCCCATGCGGGGAGAGCAAGCCATCCGCCGCACCCAGGGCATTGGCGCGATAGCTCGACCAGGGGTAGTCCGCGGGGTCCGCGACCATCCCCGCCCGCACTGGATTGATCTCGATGTAGCGGTAACACGCCAGCAGATAGGCGTCTTCCTGCACCACGCTGGCCTTGAAGCGGCCCTCCCACAGGGTCCCGCTGCGGCCATAGGCGTGGTTGATGTAGGGCACGAAGCGGCGGCCGAGGGCCTGGAGTGCCGCACTGATGGAGTCGCGATCCTGCGGCGTCACGAGCAGGTGGATGTGGTTGGTCATCTGGCAGTAGGCGTGGACGCGGCAACCGTGCGTAAGCGAGGCTTCCCCGAGCCGGTCGAGATAGAAGCGATAGTCGTCCGGGCCGAAGAAGACCGGCTGCCGATTGTTCCCGCGCTGAATCACGTGAACCGGCACTCCGGACAGGAAAAAGCGTGTCTTGCGTGGCATCCGGGGCGTCCGGGCAGATGACTTTACCAGAAGCATAGCCGGCTTTTTTCCCTTTGCCACCCCGGCGGTTCTTGTTGAGAACGGTTGCATCCCGGGACGCTCCGCCTCCCGCCCGCCGCGCGAAGGCACCGGATCGGGGTCCCTGGGCGCCGCCGTTTTCCGCCGGACCTTGCCGCCCCGCGCCCCGTTGTCTATGATCCTGATCAACCGCAAGTCTTCGCCGACCCGGGGCTTGGTGCCCCGGGCCTCGGCGCGAGCCCCGGACCCGGAGCCGACCCCATGAACCCACTCGCCCATTTCGATCCCGACGACCCCTACCCCGAGAGCGACGGCCTGCCCATGGCGGAGAACACCGACCAATACGACTGGCTGGTCAAGATCAAGGACAACCTGGAACTCCTGTTTGCCGACCGACCCGAGGTCTTCGTCGCCGGCAATCTGCTCTGGTACCCGCGCCCGGACCGTCACGCCGTCCACCCCATGGGGCCGGACGTCATGGTGGTCTTCGGCCGCCCCAAGGGCCGGCGCGGCTCCTACAAACAATGGGAGGAGGACGGCATCCCGCCCCAGGTGGTCTTCGAGATCCGCTCACCGTCCAACAGCCGCGACGAGATGGCCGAGAAGCTCGCCTACTACGACCGCTACGGCGTCGAGGAATACTACGTCTACGACCCCGCGGACAATTCGCTGGGTATCTGGCGGCGCCAGGGCGGGGACCTCGCGCCCGTGTCCTATCTCGGCGGCTGGACCAGTCCGCGGCTCGGGGTGCGGTTCGTGACCTCAGGCCCGGTCCTGGAACTCTTCGGCCCGGACGGCCGTCCCTTCCGCAGTTTCGTCGAGACCGGGCGGCTGGCCGAGCGCGAGCAAGCGCGGGCCGAGCAGGAGGCGGCGCGGGCCGACCAGGAGGCCGCACGCGCCACGGCCGTCGCGGCCGAGGCCCAACAGGCACAGGCGCGCGCCGAGCGGTTGGCCCAACGGCTGCGCGAACTGGGCCTGGACCCGGACGCCCCCGGCTGAGCGGCCGCGCCCGGGCGCAGCAGTGCTGGTGGATGCGCTTCGCTTATCCACCCTACGAACGTGCCTTGGTCGACAACGCCGGCCTTGATCATGGTTACGGCCGCGACCGTGACCGGTTCCGAAATCTCTTGACAGGATTAACAAGATTTACAAGATTGAAAACGAATAAATCTTGTAAATCTTGTTAATCCTGTCTAAATGTCTTGGTTGCGCGCTCGCCGTGCGGTTCGGGACTGCTCCCGTAAGACCTCATTCCTGCCGATGCTGGCCGGAACGACGATCAAGGCCATAGCGCCTGTCACGCCCTTTCAGTCTGCCAACCAATCCCGCGGGACCAGGAAGTGCTCATAGAGCCGCGCCTCGGGGCTCCCGGGCTGCGGCGTCCAGTCATAGCGAAAACTCACCTCCGGCGGCAGTGACATCAGGATCGACTCGGTCCGCCCGCCCGATTGGAGCCCGAACAGGGTGCCCCGGTCGCAGACCAGATTGAATTCCACGTAACGGCCGCGGCGGTACTTCTGGAAGGCGCGTTCCCGCTCGCCATAGGCGGTGGCGCGGTGCCGCTCGACGAGCGGCAGATAGGCGCCCGGATAACACTCCGCGACCGCGCGCAGGAAGGCGAAGCATTCGGCGAAGCCGCCCTTCCCGTCACCGCCGGGCAGACCGCCGGGACCCAGGTCATCGAAGAAGAGCCCGCCGATGCCGCGCGGCTCATCGCGATGCTTGAGAAAAAAATACTCGTCGCACCACTGCTTGTAGCGCGGATAGACCGCCTCCCCGAAGGACCGGCAGGCGGCCCTGGCGCTGCGGTGCCAGTGGACGCAATCCTCGTCGAAGCCGTAATAGGGGGTGAGGTCGAAGCCGCCGCCGAACCACCAGAGCGGCGGCTCGCACGGGTGCCGCGCGATGAAGAAGCGCACGTTCAGGTGCGAACTGGGCACATAGGGGTTCTGCGGGTGGACCACCAGCGACACCCCCATGGCCTGGAAGCCGCGCCCCGCCAGTTCCGGGCGGGCGGCGGTGGCGGACGCCGGCAGGTGATCGCCGAAGACCTGTGAGAAGTTGACCCCGGCCTGCTCGAAGACGGCCCCGCCCGCCAGGACGCGGGTGCGCCCGCCGCCCCCGCCGGTCCTCTCCCAGGCGTCCTCCCGGAAGCGGGCCTGCCCATCCAGCCCTTCGAGGGCGACACAGAGGCGGTCCTGCAGGTCGCCCAGATAGGACCGGACCGCCTCGGTGTCGGGGCCCTCGCCCACGGCCGGGGGCTACTTCCGGTTTTCCCTCAGGACGAAGTCGCGGTGGGTCTCGCCGACATAGATCTGGCGGGGCCGGGCGATCCGGTTGGCCTGGGTCTGGTTCTGTTCCCACCAGTGGGCGATCCAGCCGGGCAGGCGGCCGATGGCGAAGATGACCGTGAACATGTTGGTCGGGATGCCGATGGCGCGCAGCAGGATACCGCTGTAGAAGTCCACGTTCGGATAGAGCTGGCGCTCGATGAAGTAGGGGTCCGACAGTGCGATCTCCTCCAGTCGCCGGGCGATCTCCAACAGCGGGTCGCCCGCGCTCAACTGGGGCAGCAGCTTCTCGGCGATGGCGCCAAGCATCTTGGCGCGCGGGTCGAAGTTCTTGTAGACCCGGTGGCCGAACCCCATGAGACGCACCTTGCTGTCCTTGCTCTTGGCCTGCTTCACATACTCCTCCGGGGTAATGTTGCCCTGGTGGATCTGCTCCAGCATGGTCAGCACCTCCACATTGGCCCCGCCGTGCAGCGGCCCCCACAGGGCGCAGACCCCGGCGGCACAGGAGGCAAACAGGTTGGCCCCACTGGAACCGACCATGCGCACGGTGGAGGTGGAGCAGTTCTGCTCGTGGTCCGCGTGCAGGATCAGGATCAGGTTGAGTGCATCGCGCACCAATTGGGGGCAGATATACTGCTTGTAGGGCTGGGAGAACATCATGTGCATGAAGTTCGGCACATAGCGCAGCGCCGGGTCCGGATAGATATTGGGCAGACCCCGTGAGTGCCGGAAGGCGTAGGCGGCGATCGTTCGGATCTTGCTGATCAGGCGCGCGGCGGCATGGCGGAATTGACTCTCGTCTTCCAGCTCATGCAGTTCCGGGTGGAAGCAGGACAGCGCGTTGATCATGGCCGAGAGGATGGCCATGGGGGGCGCGACCCGGGGAAAACCCTCGAACTGGTGCCGCATGCTCTCGTCGAGGTTGGCATAGCGGGTGAGATCCGCGGAGAATTCATCGTATTCCGCCGTGGTCGGCAGCCGCCCGTTGATCAGCAGCCAGGCGACGTCGGTGAAGGTGGGACCCATCGCGAACTGTTCGATGGGGATCCCGCGGTAGCGCAGGATGCCCTTCTCGCCGTCGATGTAGGTGATGGCGCTCTCGCAACTCCCCGTATTGCCGTACCCCTTATCCAGGGTGATATGGCCGGTCTTGGCGCGCAGGTCGCTGATGTCGATGCCGCGCTCGGCCTCGCTGCCTTCGACGATGGGGAACTTGTATTCGTTGCCGCCCAGGGTAAGGATTGCCTGGTCAGAACAGAGTGTGGACATGGGATGGGTCTCCGGAGTGACTGCAAAGGACCGCCCCGGCCGTTGCCGGGCGCGGGGGCGCGTTCGAGATCAAGACCTGGTCCCACGCGCCGACCAAGGGCAGGACCGGTGCACTACTACAGCGGCATGAACTGCGCCAGGGTCCGCAGACCCCGGCCGGGGCGGGACTCAGTGCCCCTGCTTGTTGGTGAGCGAACGGACCGTGTTCACGGCCTTCTGCTGCCACTCTTTGGCCCACGGCGGTTGGGGCAGGTTCCAGCCGATCACGATCCCGATGGCGACGAATAAGAGCATGGTGAACATAGAGAAGACTCCTGGGCTTGAGATTGGATAATGGGGTCGGCCGGGGGTAAACCCGACCGCGCACTGGTGCGGGGCGTTGCCGGGTGCGTCGCCGGACGGGCCGATCGGCCCGGCGGCGACGCTCCACCAGCCCCGGTTGGCACCCGGGACCAGCGTTGCGCCGCGGCTCAGGACAGACCGACCGCCTGGTGCAGATAGGACACCACCTGTCGGTCCAGCCCGAGCTTGGCCGCCAGATCGGCCAGGTAGCGTCGCTCCGCATCCGTGTCCACCGTGATCGTCATGAGCGAGGCGGTGTATATCTGGGCTGCCACCTGCTGGTTCGGTATCCCGCGAACCAGGGCGTCGAGGTCGATGGGCTTCTGCATCTCCGCGGCCACGAAGCGCTGCTCCTCGTCGGTGATGCCGCCCTCGTCGAGTTTGCCGAGCAGGCGCGCCTGCTCCTGTTCGTCCACCCGGCCGTCGGCCTTGGCGGCGCTGATCATGGCCTTGAGGGTCAGCATCGCCACGTCCATCAACTGCTGCTGCTCGTGCGGATTCGCGGGGGCACGCAGCCCGGTCAGGATCGCGGTCAGGCCGTCCAGGCCGCCCGCCGGGGGCCCGCCAGCCTGGGCCGGGGCGCCGGCGAACATGCCCTTGGCCAACTCCAGGGCCTTGGCCGCGAGGGTACCGAACACCGCCATGGAGCCCAGGCCTGCCGCGGCATTGCCCTGGGACGCGGACCCGCCGAACATGGCGCCGGCCACCTGCTTGAGGATCTCGGTGGAAAGACCGCCGGTCCCACCCGACGCCGCCACACTGCCGCCGGCCCCGGCTGCACCACCGCCGAGCATGGCCCCGGCGGCCTTGGCCAACAGGTCGGAGAGACCCCCGCCCGCGGCGCCCGGCGCCGCACCGGACGCACCGCCGCCGAGCATGGCCCCGGCGGCCTTGGACAGGACCTCGTAGAGACCGCCGCCGCCGGCGGCCGTCGGCGCCGCACCCGCGGCGGCACCGCCCGTCATCTGGCCCATCATCTTGCCGAGCACATCGCCCATCCGGTTGTCCGCCGCAGGGGCCATTCCGGACTGCATCACCGCACCAAGCATATCGAGCGGATTCATCAGCGTTCTCCAATGCGCTTCAAAGGTTGATCGGCGGCCGACGGTGCCGGGAACAGGATACCCGCCGGCCGCCCGCGATGGTACAGCGCCGGGGGCCCCGGGGATACCCGGGCGAGCCGGCCGGGTGCGATCCGAACTGATGTGTTAACGCACATGTCGTAGGGTACGCATCGCGTACCCGCCAAGCTGCCACGACCGCCGGAGGTGGGTACGCGATGCGTACCCTACAGCGACAGCGACCGGACGTTCTCCCGGACCGCGCGTCGTTGTCGTTGTCGTTGTCGTAATCGAATAATCCGACC
>NZ_CAIKKU010000523.1 GCF_903828115.1 uncultured Thiodictyon sp.
CTATCCTTTTCAAAGCATAGTCCGGTTGACCATAGTTTATTTTATTCACCAGGCTTCTCTTACACGCTCCGAATATATTTTTACCGCTGCTAAAATTATATCAAATTCAATGGCCTATTGCAATTTAACAAAGTAGAATTAGCGTCCCGCAAATTGGCATTTGAAAAATTCGCATCCTGCAGTTTGGCGCCAACCAGAATTGCATTTTGAAGATTGGCGCAGAAGAGGTTCGCCTTCCGTAGATCAGCATTGGTGAGGTCCGTACGCTCCAACTTGGCCTGTGCGAGTTCTGCCCTCATCAGCTTAGCTCCGCTGAGGTTCGCTTTCTGCAGCTTGGCGTCGGTCAGCATCGCCTTTCGCAGATCAGCGAAACTCAAATCCGCCTCCCTCAAATCGGCTTCGCGAAGGTCTGCGCCTACGAGGTCAGGACATACTCCTGGACATGCTTCGCGCCATTCGTTCCAGTCTTTAATGCTGTTCATTAGCTGTGCGACATGATCATCGTTTGCCAAGGCACTACTCTCCAATTCGAGTTCTGGGTACAGCCCGAGTAGGGCAGGACGCGATAGCGGTTCCGCCACCTCGGCGAATGATGTGGTGCGGATCGCCCTATGGGTATCCGCCCTACAGCCCTTTGCCGGGGCCCGGGCCGCAAGGTTGTAACTAAATCCATTGTCGCATCCGGTGATCTTCCTGACTCTAGGCCCTATACTGGGGTTTCTACACGACTCAGGACTCAGCGCATGCTTGCCCAAGTATCTGACGAAAAAACGGTCGTCATCCCCGAAGAAATCGGTCGCCGTCTCGGCATCAAGCCCGGCGATCGGCTGGACTGGACCCTGGTCGAGGGCAGCGACGCGGTGTTGGTGCGCCGAGTGACTGACCGCGGGGCCTTGGCACGGCGGCTATGTGGCCTGGGCAAGAACCTGGCACCTGATCGCGATCTGGTCGCCGAACTGGATACCGAGCGTGAGCGCGAGGATCAGGAACGCTGCGGTTGCTCGGCGCATGATCTACTTGCTTGATACCTCGGCGGCATTGATCCAATACCGCCAAGAGCCTGGATGCGAGCGGGCGCGGTGCCGTCGCCTTGCAGCCTCTCAGTGCCGGTATTCGGCGCTCCCGGCCAGCCGAAGTGTACGGGGCTCGAGGTTCTGGGCTGGTCAACTTGGATAGGCAAGTGGGAGATAGCCAATTTGGGTCGCTTTTTGAGTTGTTGGCCGTCCGTTTGAGGACTGGCCAAGTTCGGTGTACCCATCTTGGCCAATCTGCGCCACCAGCCAGAACCGCCATGAAAAGCCTTCAACATCAAGTCTCACAAGGACGAGGTTACGCTTAACCCGGTTTTCGGTTCCACTGCGCCTCGAACCCCTGGATCGACCATGAAATAAAAAGGCCACTTGACTAAGGTAGCGTGGGAATCCGATCTATTTTAGATACGGCCTTAAATCCGGTATCGGCGTGGTGGCTTCACAGTGCAATATGGCAGTGACCCGAACGCCATACTGATTCTCCCATGGTTCATACTCCGTTTTCGACAGCATATGATTGCTGACAATAAAAGCCTTCTGGATGACTCTTCCCTTGCCGCAGTTCTTGAGCCGCGCAATCAACTCCGCATATTCTGGTCGAGACGTTTGGACGTAGGCCAGTTGCTCGAAGGCATGCCGAATATCGCCCCCCTTGAGCTCGACCAGCAGGGCCGCCGCGCGGTGGTTGTCCAGAAATAGAAATAGGCCATCGCATTTCAGCTTTCCGTCCTTAATCACACATCCGTCGATCACCAGCGCTATTGCATCCTCGCCCGAACGTGTGCTGAGCCTTATCTTTTTACCCTGCTCAGACAGCGTCAAGGCGCCGTCGCACAGCTCGTGCGTTGTACCCATTTTCTCGCAGACGCAATGTGCGAAGGGACTGACATCGATCACGGCCGATGCTCCCATTCGATATCTCGCATTTTATCGTAAAGCCGAGTCAAGTCATTGAAGTTTTCCAACAACCTGTCGTCCAGCAACCCAAGCTCGCTGTTCATCAGTGACTGCTCTTGATCCGCCGTAGTCAAATAAGCCGCCACATCGCTTGCGACCAGCGGAATGATTGATTCAATTTCTGTTTCCTGAATTTGATAACTCGAAATCTTATTCCGCTTCAGGCTGTTATTGATTGACTCAACAATATAAGGGCTGTGCGTAGTGATAATGAATTGGGTATTCTTGAAGGTGTTCAACAAGTCACCGACCACGCGCCCCTGCCACGATGGATGCAGATGAAGATCGACTTCATCGATCATCACGATGGCCTCCGCCGCGAGCGGATCAGGGATCTGAGGGTTCGCCATCGCCATCCGTGCGCTCAGATCAATCACTAAGCCGAGCAGCGTCTTATAACCGTCGCTCAATTGCCCGATGTTCAACCATTCGCCGCCTTGCTTGACAACAAAGCGCAAGGGATTCAATTCGATATGTGGTTCGGAGAGATCCGGAAACAGGGATGTTATGGCTCTGCGCGCGGCATCCAGCTCGGGCAGCGCGATGTCGAAGTCGCGGTGTTCCTTTTGTAGCCGGTGCTCTTCGTTTTCTTTGTTGTAAAACCAGATGAACGCCGATTTGAAGCGACTGTTGGCATTCAACGCATTCGCCAGGGCCTCTAAGCGGGAGTGCTGCTTAGGAAAGCCTTTACGGGTCAATGGCAAATCGAGCAAGGCCCGGCCGACGCCGTAGTAAACAAATAACGGGACCTGGAAGTCCCCGCCTTGATTCAGAGGGTCGATAACTTCCCGATCCAGGAACTGTTCGAGATCCCGCACGCCGAGACCGGGCGGGATGATCTGTCCTGTCGTCTTGCTCTTATCCCGGCGTTGTGTTCTATCCCACTTCAAGCTGGACATCGTTTCAAGAGTAATGCGCGCATAAGGTGCCAGTTTATTGTCGGCTTGACGGATGTCCCCATTCTTGCTGAATGACAGTCCGGACAGGTTCGGCAAGTGTGTCAGTGCCGCCCCCAGCCCGATAGAAATGCCATCGAGAATCGTTGTCTTACCCGACCCATTCGCACCGATCAGCACGGTCAATTGCCATCCTAAGTCGATGTCAACCTTTTCCTTTGCGCGAAAATTCTCCAGTCTGACGCTCTTAAGTCGCATGAGTTACCTCCGTCGAGAATCGATACCTGACTGTCGCAGCCCGAACAACAGTCCATCGGCCTCGCGGCGGGCGGGCTCATCGACCATCTCGCGTGCCCAAACGGCGAGCAGGTCGATGACGCGCTCCCCGGAGTCAGCGGCTGGGGAGTTCTGGGGACAGTATACTTAATTCATGAAAGCCCTATGGAGGAACCTTCAGTTCCAGGGATTTCCTTTTATCGCGATTGGTACGGAAATAGGAACGAACCGATCGGCAGCGTAGAGATAGTGCTCACCGCTTTCGTCGACGATCCTTAAATCGCCGTCTGCGCTGGCATCTGCGTCGGGAAGGACACGATAAATCTTATGCAATTCCAGGGATGCGGGATAATCGGAGTTGTCGATACAGACAACATACGCTGAGGCTTTGCCGGTGTGCTTGCTCATGGTGATTCCAGGTAACGCTTGCGCTTCGTTTCTCTCAGGCTACCTGAGCGGCAAATACCGAACCTGTCCCTCCCACTCACCTTCTTCGCTGTATGTTGACAACAAGTGGATCTCCTCAATGGCTAAACTCAGGGCGACTTTACGACTGACTTCAAAGACACCCGGCATGGGTTTGCCCTTACGAATGCGGTCATAGGCGAACGCAGTGATCGTGCTCACATCATGTGTGAGTAATACCCGCTGATGCGCAGCGGCCCACTCCAGCACTGTCGGATCGTCGGCCCCGGAAAGCCCGACGTCTTGGACGCGGACTATGTCGGTGTCATCGGCCCGCCGCAGAACACCGCGAACGATGTTGTTGTTGAAATTCTCGTCGGCGAGCAGCGGTAACATCCTCAGTCCCGCGACGCTTGGCGGGCCAAGAGACGGGCTCGAATCCCTACCGGACTGAACAGCCTTTCGTTTGCTTGACGGACTTCCTTGGCGAGATCTTCTCTTGCGGCAAGGTAGGCGTCTACCTCGGCCTGGTGGTCAATGTAATAGCCGATGACGGCGTAGACTTGGCCCAGCGGCAGCGAGGGGTACTGTTCCGCGATTTCTTCGGCCGCTAAACCGTCCTTAAATGCGGCGATGACCGTGTCCAAGGTGACGCGCGTCGTGCCGACTCGGACCAGGCCGTCTGCATCGGCGACCAAGGGCAAGGGTTCGGCCTTGAGTACAATGGACATCGGGGTACCTGCGAATCTGTCAGGACGAGGGACCGGAGAAGGGCGGATGAGCCGGGACTCCTGCGCTTCGGGGGATTAGCAGGTTCGTGCGGTCTTGCGGCCTCTCAGTCCCGGTACGCAGCGGGACGACTTGTGCCCACAGGCGCGCGCTGCGCTCTTCCCAGAGGTCGTGTGCGAGCTTGGCGCGCGGCTCTGGGCTGTTCGCTACCGTTGTCGCCAATCGGTCCCCCAACGCGGTCAAGGTGTCGATGATCTCCCGATAGGGTCGCAATACATTGAGCCCCAGGGCCGGGCAGGACACCAGATATTGATTACCTTGGCGCATCAAGATCAGGGATGGAACGAACAGGCCCTTCAACGCCATCGCGAGGTCGTGTCGGCACAGGAAGCGATACACCGCCTCGTCTTCCCGGTCGATGTTGTCCTCCGGGAGATCACCACTCTCCCAGCGGTGCTCGGCCTCGCGCCGCAGCGATCCGGGGAACAGCGGTCGGACCGGGATCGGGTAAGATTCCTCCAGTACCAGCCAAGACCAGTTGCGGGCGAGGAACTCCAACAGATCGACCCAGGTCCAGCGTAACGCGGTCTCTCGGCCCGCCGCGTCTTCGCCGGACCAGACCGCTTCTGCCTGAAAACGGAGTACGCAATGACCCCAGGCCAGGTCCATCGTCGGACCGGTCTCCAACGCCAGCTCGAATTGCAGGCCGTCGGCAGGGCCGATCAATTCTGCCGCCCCCCGTACTTTCTCAGCCATTGGTTGAACGCTCGCAGGTCGTTAGTGGAGTTGGCTTGCTAACGAGTTCAGCGGCCATGATGCGCGCGGACCCGCCGCTTCACCTCGTCCCAGGAAAGTCCCGAGGCCGGATTGCTCTTCAAATTGGCTTTGCGTCGATCCAACTCTGCTAGTTGCCAGTCCGGTATGGGAATATCCGCGGGCGTGGCAGCGAGATCGTCCCAGAGATCCTCCACTAATTGGAGCTTTTCGGATGGACTAAGGTCGAATATGGAAGCAGCGCTTTGGTTCATGGTAACCGCTCAGTGAGCTATCGAAACTATTGGAGTGGAGGCTTTGCTCATATCTGCGCCTTATCAGGTTCCTGCCGTCACGGGTGCGCGCGGCGCACCCTACGGGGACACCGCTCCGGCGGCCGGTACCCGCCCAAGGTCCGCGCAGCGGACCCTACGCGGCATCGCCCTGCTTGGCATACTCCCCGCGAATCTCCTCCATGGCGGTATTCACCTCCGCCCGAAACGCCTGGATCTGGTCCATCTGCTCACTGCTGTACATGGACTTGATGCGGCGCATCTTGGCCAGGATCGGCAGGCTCTGGAGTTCGGCGACCGGGACGCCCAATTCGATCAGGGCCGCGCCGTCGCGGTAGATGGCGATGACGAGATCGAGCAGCGCGAATTGCTTCTGCGGCGAGCAGAAGGTGTCGACCTCATCCAGTGCGCTCTGCTGCAAGACGCCTTCCTTGACCAGTGAGGCGCCCTCCAGTTCCCAGCGCTGGGCGTCGGACAGGGCCTCGGGACCGACCAGGTTGACGATGCGCGAGAGTTCCGCGTCGCGGGCCAGCAGCGCCAGCGCGGCGGTGCGGTGGCGCTCCCAGTTGGGGTCGACCTCCTGGTGCCACCAGGTGGCGGCGGTGTGGACATGGCCGGAGAAGCTGGTGACCCAGTCGATGCTCGGATAGTGACGGGCGTCGGCCAGTTCCTTGGAGAGGGCCCAGAAGGTCTCGATGATGTCCTTGGTGTGGCTGGTGACCGGCTCGGAGAAGTCACCGCCCGGGGGGGAGACGGCGCCGATGAGGGTGACCGAGCCGGAGCCGGCGCCGTAGGTTTCCACCCGTCCGGCGCGCTCATAGAGGGCCGCCAGGCGTGAGGCGAGATAGGCGGGATAGCCTTCCTCCACCGGCATCTGCCCGAGCCGGCCCGAGACCTCGCGCAGGGCCTCGGCCCAGCGGCTGGTGGAGTCGGCCAGCATGACGACGTCATAGCCCATGTCGCGGTAATACTCGGCCATGGTCAGGCCGACATAGATGGACGCCTCGCGCGCCACCACCGGCATGTTGGAGGTGTTGGCGACCAGCAGGGTGCGCTCCATCAACTTGCGCCCGGAATAGGGGTCGGTGAGCTGGGGGAAGGTCTCCAATACGTCCACCAACTCGTTGCCGCGCTCGCCGCAGCCGACATAGACGACGATGTCGGCATTGGACCAGCGGGCGACCTGCTGCTGCACCACGGTCTTGCCGGCGCCGAAGGGGCCGGGGACGGCGCCCTTGCCGCCCTTGAGCTGGGGAAAGAATGAGTCGATGACCCGCTGCCCGGTAATGAGCGGCGCGATACCGTCGTCGCGCTTGCGATAGGGCCGGGGTTTGCGCACCGGCCAGCGCTGGTACATGCTGAGCGTCAGGCTATGACCCTTGGCCGTGCGCACCCGGGCGATGGACGCCTCGATGTCATAGTTGCCGGCGGGTGCCAGGTCCTCTAATTCACCCGCGATCCCCGGCGGGACCAGGATGCGGTGCAGGACCGACAGGGTCTCCTGCACCGTGCCCAGCACGCAGCCGACCCCCACCTGGGTCCCGGGTTCCAGGTCGGGATTGGGTGTAAAGGCCCACTGGCGGGCGCGGTCCAGGGCCGGCACATTAATGCCGCGGCGGATGTAGTCGCCCGATTGCAGGGCGATTTTCTCCAGGGGGCGCTGCACCCCGTCGAAGATCCCGCCCATGAGCCCGGGGCCAAGCTCTACCGAGAGCGGGAAGCCCAGGCCCACGCAGACCTCCCCGGGGCGTACCCCGTCGGTCGATTCGTAGGTCTGGACCACGGCACGCGGGCCGCTGAGCGAGATCACCTCCCCGAACAGCCCCAATTCACCGATCTTCACCTGCTCGCCATTGCGGGCGCCGGGCATCTCGACGGTGACGATGGGTCCGTTGATGTCGCGGATGACGCCGATTCTGTTGGGTTCTGTCATGGTCTCATCCGGAAAAGAGGTTGCCGGTGTCGAGGCCGCCGGGCAGCAGGCGTTCCAGGATCACCTGCTGGAGGCGCGCGCGCAGCCGCGTGAGGCGGCCCTCAAAGGTCTGGTCCACGCGGATGCGCCCGTCGTCGCTCAGGAGCAGGCAGCCGCCCAGGGTCTCGAGGGGGTCATCGGCCAGCGTGGCGCTATGGCCCTTGGGCAGCCGTTCGAGCACGTCGTCCCAGCGGGCGAAGAGCCGCTGGTGGTCGCGGGCGTTGACGCGCACGAGGAGCGACTCGCGCTCGATCCGCCCGGCGGCCTCCCCGATGAGGGCCAGGAGCCACTGGAAGTAGCCCGCCTCGTCCTGCATGAAGCGCTGCATCCGCGCCTGCAGGCGCCGCTCCACGCCCTGCACCAGGTTCCAGCGCAGGAGATCCAGGTGGCTCTGCATCTTGAGTTCGCTCGCCTGGACCTGCTGGCGGAAGCTGCGCTCGGCGAGCGCCCGGGCCAGGGCCTCTTCGCGCTCCTCGCGCAGCCGCAGCCGCTCCGCCGCCTCCCGCAGGATGCTGTCGCGACCGCGGTTGGCACGCTCGCGGAATTCATCGGCCAGGCGCTCCGCCCGGGTCAGGATCGCCTGTTCCAGCGCTTCGACCTGATTCACGTCGCACCCCCCGCGTGGCCGGCCTGTCCGTCCGGCACGGCGCCGGCCCCGAACAGGGCGGTCAGCCGGTCCGCGACCTCGCTCGCCAGCACGGTCGGAGCGCTCAGCGGCGGGACCGAGATCACCAGGATACGCCCGCCCTCCCGGCGCACCCGCTTGAGGTTGGGGCAGTCCGCGCGCATCAGCCGGTCGTCCAGGATGACGAAGGCCTTCTCGCGGTTGCGCGACAGGTCGCGGAAGACCTGGTCGGCCGCCTCGGGGGTCGGGTCGGCGAGGGTCTCGAAGCCGATCAGCCGAAAGCCGTCCGCCAGGCTCTGCTCGCCCAGGAACAGCATCCGGGTCGGGCGGACCGATTCGTGTGCGGTGGTCATGACGGGGCCCGTTCAGATCTTGTTGAGCAAGAGGATCGAGATGACCAGACCGTAGATGGCGATACCCTCGGCCAGCCCCAGGTAGATCAGAGTACGGCCCAGGGTCTCCGGCTTCTCGGTAATCGCGGCGAGCGACGCCGCCCCGATCGGGCCGACGGCGATCCCGGCGCCGATGGTGGACAGCCCGGTGGGGATGCCGGCCCCGATGATGGCCAGCCCCATGCCGGTAGACATCTCGGCCAGGTGTCCGGCGCCGGCTGCGGCCTCCGGTGCAGCCAGGGCCTCGTTGACACCGAGCAGCAGCAACCCGAGTTGAGCGCCGACGAAGACCACGAGTTGGGTCCCCAGGGCGGGCCGGTACCAAGGCCGGATGCGGCTGGCCAGGGTCGGGCGCAACTCCAGCAGGACGCCGGAGACGACGAGGCCGAGGATGGCGATGGACATGAGGGCGACGAGCCAGTACATGGAGTGCTCCGGGTCGGTTGATGGTTCAGGTCTGGCGGCGGCGCGGCGCCGGTCGCGGCACCGCCACGGCGGGTACCGCGGTCATTTCACCAGGGTCATGAGGATCTTCGGGCTCGCTGGATTGACCGTGAGTCCTTCGATCTGGGGGTTTATCACCAGGTCCATATCCTGCATTGGTATGGCACCGAGCACCACCGAATCACCCAGCACTAAAGCACCGGTGAAGCAATGACGGTTTTCAAAGCGGATCTGCACCGGGCCGACATAGGGCACCTTACGGCGCCGCCCGTCGGCCGCCGAAACCTCCCGTTCGGATTGCGTTTCGAGCCCGAGTTGCAGCGCCAGATGCTCGGGGATGCAGAGCATCAGGGCGCCGGTGTGGGCCAGGGCCTTGGTCTTGACCGCCTGCATTCCCGATCGAAGCGGGTTGCTCAACTCGATGTCTGCGAATACATGACCCATCACGTTTCTCTCATCGTTGTCGTTGTCGTTGTCGTAATCGTTGTCGTAATCGCGGTTATCGTAGTGCTCCGGATGGCCTTGATCATGATTCCGCCCCCCCCGGTACGGGTCTCGGCGTCGGAACGACTTTGAAAAACAGAGAGTTAATATCTCCTCAACCATGCTGATCGGCAGGTCTTGGGCGCAATTACGATCGAAGCCCCGGCTTCTCTCGCACCCCCAATTGCATCGCTTCTCCGATTACGATTACGACAACGACAACGACAACGATTGTGTTTGTATTTAATTTGTTCTCGATTTTTTATTTTGCGTGACATCGCCTAAACATCTCAGGGCGCCGCCGGCCCCCGCCGCAGCCGCAGCGGTGCGAATTCATGCCCCTCGCCGGAGAAGTAGCGCGAGAACCCCTCGTAATACTGTAGCCGCATCACCTGGATCATGACGATCCCGCCCTCCAGGACCAGCACGAAGACGTTGCCCAGGACCACCGTAACCACATGACCAAAGCGCCCCATCATCTCGGCCAGGGTAAAGACGGCGATCGACAGGGCGACATGATTGAGGCTGAAGGCGGCCACCCGCAGAAACGAGAGTGTATTGGAGACATAGCCGATGACGGTCTCCAGGGTCTCGATGAAGACGACCAGGACCTTTTCCCCGATGGGGGCCTCCAGGTGCCGCCAGGCGAAGCCGGCAAGTGCCGCCAGGGCGCCGACCACCAGCAACAGCGGGGCGGTCCCGAATGACTCGCCGCGGCTGAGGTTCAGCCCGCCCCAGATCAGTGACAGATAGAACAGCAGATTCACCACCCCGTGCTGACCGAAGAGCGCCCCCCACCAGTTGCGGATCGCCAGCCGGTTGTAGATGGCGAGCAGGCAGGCAATGGTGAGAAAGACCACGCCATAGCCCAGGGCGAGCTTGAGCATCAGAATCGGGTCACGGATGGGGCTCATCCACAGGGCCGGCAGCACCTCCTCGTACCCGAACACGCTGCCGTAGAGCAGGCCGAACCCGACCGAGGAGAGGCCCGCCAGCAGCCCGAAGGGCCACAGGCGGCCGAGGCGGACGCGAAAGACCCAGGCGAGTGCCGCGATCACCGCCCCCTGACCCACATCGCCGAACATGGCACCGAACATGGCGAGAAAGGTGACGGCGAAGAGCGGCGTGGGATCGATCTCACCGTATTCGGGGATGCCGTACTGCTTGACCAACACGGCGAAGGATTGCAGCAGCCGGTTCTTGACCGGCACGGTCGGGACCAGCCGGCGCTCCGCGGGCAGCGGGTCCCGGGCCAGCAGCTCGAAGGGCAGGGTGAGCGAGCCCGTCAGGCGCTCGCTCAGTGCCTCCACGTACTGGGCCGGGACCCAGCCGGCCAGGTGTGCCAGGTGTCCGGAACTGCGGATGGACGGGTCCAGGGTGACCAGGGGCTCTGCCAGCAGCAGGGTGCGGCGGGCCCCCAGCAGACGCTCGTGGAAGGGGTCGGACCAGGCCGCCAGCCGCTCGTGCAGCGCCTGGCGTTCGGCCCCGACCTGCGCGTGGCGGGCGGTCAGCGTCTGGCGCAACTGCTCCGGCTCCTGGTCCAGGTCCGCCGGGATCGCCAGGGCCTGAAAGCCGGCGGCGTGCAGGACCGCGGCCAGCGGGGCTTGCGTGTCGCTGGCGGGGCCGACGATGACTACATGCGCGTGGTCGCCGCCCTGCATATAGACGTGCAGCAGGTGGCCAGCCAGCCCCGCCGCCCCCTCGAGTCGGCGCAGGTTCTCGCGCGGGACGATGCCGACATAGAAGTCCAGAAAGCGGGTCTTGCTGCGCAACAACTTGAGGTCGATGTCGAGATGCTGAAAGTTGACCAGAGCCGCCTCCTGCTCCCGGATCAGGCGGTCCTGGTCGTCCAGACGCCGCAGGTCCTCCTCATAGCGCGAGACCTGGTCCCAGATCTCACCGAGCCACCGGTTGAGTTCGGTCAGCTCCGGGTAGGGCACCACCCGCACCGTCGCCAGCACCGGGAAGCGCGGCAGCGCGATCAGCTTGGCGATCTTCTCCAGGCGGGAGTGGGCCTGGGTATACGCGTCACGATAGTCGTGGGCCGGCTGGCCGCAGAGCGCGGCGGCGAGCGGCGCCCGGGTGTCGGGGTGGAAGCTCTCGGTCTGTGCCAGGGCCAGGGACGCCTGCGGCAGGTCCTCGGTGAGGACCAGCAGGCGCACATGCTTCATGAGACGCGGGCGCAGCATCGGCGTGACCTTCGGGGACCCAGGAACACCATGATCGGCTAATATACGCGGATTCGGGCGGTGGGTCGCCCGTCATCGCGCCGACTTCTGGTCGCAATCGCAGCGCATGAAGACCGTGGCACCCTGGATATCATCCTCGTTGCAACCCAGGCCGCGCATGCAGCCGCGCAGGATGTCGTCGGCCTTCGCCCAGTGGCTGCCGTTCTTTGCGGCGCATCCGGCCGGACAACAGTTTTCTTCCACGTCCCAGGACGCACAGGCCGCCAGGGCCGGCGGATCCTACTCCTCCTATCGACCGGGCGGCGACGGTCGCGAGCGGGC
Organism: uncultured Thiodictyon sp.; assembly: GCF_903828115.1. Taxonomy (GTDB): domain Bacteria; phylum Pseudomonadota; class Gammaproteobacteria; order Chromatiales; family Chromatiaceae; genus Thiodictyon. Next base: position 11,767 of record NZ_CAIKKU010000523.1, read on the forward strand.
GCGGGTGGCGGACCGGGCCGCGCCCCCTGGGCCTGAATCAAGGGCCTTCGCCCCTCCCCAAACCCCTCACCCGGCTCCAGGCCTGCGGCTGGCCGGGCAAGGTGCGTGAGCTGCAAGACCGGTCGAGCGTTCGGCCATTCCGGCGGATCATCCCATCCCCAGTCCCATCGCCACGCCGGGGTGTGGCGGTCGCGACACAGCGCGGGCCGACGCACTGCGGATAGCGCACCCGCAGGGACCCCGGTTCCACGCCAGATATCTGTTTCAAAATAGTTTATTAGGTATTGCCGGTGCCGGACAAGATCTGGCACAAGCTTTGCTTTTGCCTAAGTGTCAAGCCCGCTTGACCCCAGGCGACGGCCCCGGCTGTTGCGATGCGGGAGACCTTCCCGGCCTTCGCGAAGAGACCGACGACTCCTGACCATCCGGTTCATCCCTTTTTTTCGGAGACGATCCCATGACCAAGCGTGACCTCCTGCTCGCCGCCACCCTTGCCGCCGTCGCCACCATGGGCGGCAACCTCGCCCAGGCCGCCGAGGCAGGCAAGGACAAGTGCTACGGCATCGCCAAGGCCGGCGCCAACGACTGCGCCAACGCCACCGGCACCCACTCCTGTGCCGGTCAAAACAAGACCGACAACGACGCCAACGAGTGGAAGTACGTTGCCAAGGGCACCTGCGAGGGCATGGGCGGCAAGCTGACCGCCGCAGCCAAGAAGTAAGGCGGCCCCTGCGGCCGGCGTTGCGCTGCTGTGCACTGTCGGCCCCGGCCCGAACCCTGACCCCGCCATGCGACCCGACCCCCAAACCCTCGACGGCTTCGGCATCGGCCTGCGGGCCTGCCACTTCCGTGATTTTCTGGACCAGCGCCCGGTCGTGGACTGGATCGAGGTGCACACCGAGAACTACTTCGGCGCGGGCGGCTGGGACCTTCATGTTCTGGAAACCCTGCGGCCGGATTATCCATTGAGTCTGCACGGCGTCGGACTCGGGCTGGGCTCGGCGAGCGACGCGCATTTCGCGGCCCATCTCGCGAAGGTCGCCGCGGTGGCGCGGCGGTTCGCGCCCGCGCGTATCTCCGAACATCTGTGCTGGGCGGCGGTCCCTGGCCGCCACCTCACTGACCTGCTGCCCCTGCCGCTGACGCAGGAGGCGCTGACTCTGGTCTGTGCCCGTGTGGACCAGGCCCAGGGTCTGCTGGGGCAGATCCTGCTGGAGAACGTCTCCACCCATCTCCGATTCGTCGCGGACACCCAGGGCGAAACCGAATTCCTCAACGAGGTGGCACGGCGCACCGGCTGCGGTGTGCTGCTGGACGTGAACAACCTCTACGTCAACCAATGCAACCACGGCGAGGACGCCCGCGTCGCCATGGCGGCGCTCGACCTCACCGCGGTGGGGGAGATTCACCTGGCCGGGCACCTGGTGACCGAAGACGCGGTGGTCGACCACCACGGCGCCCCAGTGGCGGAGGTCGTCTGGGCCCTGTATGCCGACTGCGTTGCCCGGTTCGGCGCCCTGCCCACCCTGATCGAGTGGGATACGGATATCCCGGCCCTGTCCGTTCTGCTGGCGGAGGCCCGGAAGGCCCGGGGCGTGGCGGCTCGCGCGCTGTCACTGGAGCCGGCCCATGTCTGAGCTTCGGCAGCTTCAGGACCGCTTTGCCGCCGCCCTGCTTGCCCCGGGGGGCGACCCCGGCGGGCTCTTCCGCGGCGCACCGGACCTCATGGCGCGGCGCTTCGCCCTGTACCGCGGAAACCTGACGGCCAACTGGGAGAGGGCGCTGGCCAACGCCTATCCGGTCATCAGGACGCTGGTGGGGGAGGAGTTTTTTCGGGCGCTGGCGCGTGAGTACGGTCGTGCCGTGCCTCTCGCGGAAGGGGATCTGAACCGCTTCGGGCACCTCCTGGCCGGCTTTCTCGAGAACTTCCCGCCGGTCTCCGACTACCCCTATCTGCCGGACATGGCACGGCTGGAGTGGGGGCTGCACCAAGCACATTACGCTCTCGACACCCCGATCCTGACCCCCCAGACCCTGGCGGCCCTGGGGATCGAAGGCCTCGACGGGCTCCGGCTCGCGCTCCACGGGGCCTGCACCCTGGTCGAGTCCCCCTGGGACGTGCTGGGCATCCGGGAGGCCCACGCGCCCACCGGAGCGCCCTGGCCCGCGGACCTGGCGCGGACGAGCCGGGCACTGGTCTGTCGTCCGCGCTGGCGTGCCGAACTCGTGCCCCTGACCGCCGGGGAGTTGGCGGTCCTGCGGGCAATCGACCAGGGCGAGACCCTTGGCGAGGCCCTGGAGCAGGGCTGTGACGCCGACCCGGATTTCGATCCCGCCCAGGCCCTCCCGCGGTGGCTGGGTGCGGGGGCCTTCAAATCAGTCCCGAATTCGCAACCCCACCGAGAGCCCCCCCATGAGCGCGATGCCTCATCCTGATCCCTTGACGACCCGAGTCTATGCCGCCCTGACCGATTGGGGCGGTGGCCTGTTGGCGCTGGTCATCCGGCTCTACGTGGGCTGGCAGTTCTTCAAGGCGGGGTTGACCAAGGTCGGGGACTGGGAGAGCACCCTGGCACTCTTTCGCGACGAATACTCGGTGCCCCTGCTCGCGCCGGAGGTCGCGGCCGTCGCCGGCACCTTCGGCGAACTGGCCTTCCCGGTGCTGCTGTTCGCTGGCCTGCTGTCGCGCCCCGCCGCATTCGGGCTCTTCGTGGTGAATGCGATGGCGGTCATCAGCTACCAAGCCCTCTTCGGCTTCGAGTGTCCCGCGGCCATCAACGACCACTTCTACTGGGGCGTGCTGCTCTTGGTCATCGTTGCCTTCGGCCCGGGTCGGTTTTCCTTGGATCACCTGCTTGGGGATTACCTGCTGCGCCGGCGCCGCGGGTGATCCTGTCATGTCGATCGGTCGCGTCGGACGGTGGTTGACGGTTGCAGCCGCGATCGGCGGCGGGCTGATCGCGGCGCTTGCCGTGCTCGCGGCACCGCCCGCCGCGCGGATCGAGCGCAGTGTACCGGGGACTTGCCCGCCGATACTGATGTCACGCTGTCCTGGGGGGCAGGCATCCGCACGCCGGGCGGGATCGCGATGGGCACGGCGCAGCCGCTGCCGTTCCGGGTGCGCCCGCCCTTCACCCTGCACACCGAGTGCGCGGTCCGCGAGGAGCCCGTCGACCGCTGCAACCCCGAGTTGCGCATCGGGGTGCGCTTCAGCGTCCCGGTCGCGACCGCGGCCGCGGCGGGACTGCGCCTGCGTGGTCCCGGGGCCGTGCGGACACCGGTGCCGGACGAACCGGCGGGGGAGTTTGTCGAGACCCTTTGGTTCGCCGCCCCCTTCGCGGAACAGACCACCCTATCCCGCGACCCTGGCCCTGGTGACCAACCTGGGGGTGAACGTCAAGACCGCCGACGAAGGACCCTGGCTCGTCTGGGTGACCACGCTCGACGAGGCCCAGCCGGTCGCAGACGCAAGCGTCACCCTGACCGATGCCTGTACCGGCACCCGGCTGGGCGAGGGGCGCACGGACCCGGACGGGATCGGACGCATCGACCCGCGGCGGCCGCCCGACGCCACCGGCGACCGCTGCCCGTTGCATGGCCGCATCCTGGTCAGTGCGCGCACCGGCGAGGACCTGAGCTTTACGCTGCTCAGCGAGCGGCAGTCGCACGGCGACCACTCCGGCCCGGCGCCGATCCTGCACACCGTCTATGACCGGACCCTGCTGCGGGCGGGCGAGACGCTGTCCATGAAACATCTGCTGCGCCGTCCGGTGATGGACGGTTTCGCCGTTACGGCGGAGCGGCCCGACACCCTGAAGATCATGCATCTCGGCAGCGACTCCGCGTATGAACTGCCGCTGGTGTGGGACGCCCAGGGGATCGCCGAGAGTACCTGGGTCATCCCTCCTGATGCCCCACTGGGTCCTTACTCGGTCGGCGTGGATGACCCGCGGATGTCATTCGACGAGGAGGGTCAATTCGAGGTGGCGGAATTCCGCATCCCGGCCATGACGGCACGGATCGATGCGCCCGGCGGGACCCTGGTGAGTGGCGACGCGCCGACGTTCGGCCTGGCGGTCAACTATCTCTCGGGGGCACCCGCCGCCGACTGGCCGGTCAGCCTGAGCACCCGGTTGGAGGACGCACGGGAGGAGTTGCCCATACGGGTGCCTGCGCCCACGGCGACCCACAGGCTGGGGCTGTGGCCGGCCGCGGTGCGTCTGGGCCTCAAGGTCGAACCCCGGGCACCCGGTGATCCGCTGCGTGTCGTGGTCCAGGCCCTGGACCCCGCGGGACAGCCGGCCGCCGGACAGACGATCACCCTGGACCTGCTCCGGCACCAGTCCCGCCACCAGCGCGAGGCGCTCGGCAACGGTCTCTTCCGCGACCGCTCGGAGACCCGGGTGGAGCAGGTCACGACCCTATGCACCGGCCGCACCGACCGGCAGGGACTGTTGCGGTGCGAATCCCGTCTCCAGCCGACCGCGATCGGCGATGGGTTGGTCCTGCGTGCCGCGACCCGCGATGCGCGCCAGCGGGCCGCGGTCGCTGCCCGGCCACTAAGCCAGACCAGGCCCTGGGGACCTTGGCCGCACCTGGACCTGAACGCACTGAGAGACAGGGCCCTTACCCCCGATGACCAGGCGGTGGTCGAGCGGCTCGAATGGATGGCCAAGAAGGCCCCGGAGTTCTTCGACCAGGGGGACCTGGAGGCCGACGACGGGAAGACCGACTATGCCCCGGGCGAGACCGCACGCCTGGTGCTGCGCATGCCCTTCCCCAGCGCGACCGCACTGGTAACCGTCGAGCGGGAAGGGATCATGCGTGCGTTCGTCACGCGGCTCGCGGGAGAGCGGCCGACAGTTGCGATCCCCATTGAGGCCCGCTACGCCCCCAATGCCCGGGTGTCGGTGCTCGCGGTGCATGGCCGGCAGGCCGATGCCGCCCCGCCCACCGGACTCTCCGATCCGGGTAGGGTGGACGAGGCCTTGCTGCAATTGGTGCCGAACCGCTCCTGGGCGATCGAGGACGCCCTGCTGTCGCGGCGCCACGAGATCACGGTGGACACCGCCGTTGCGTTCGGTCGCGTCCTAGGCCTGCGGCGCCAGGGACCGGTCGCTTCCGAGGCGACGGACTTATTCGAGACCCTCTCGGAGCGGCTCGACCGGATGTTCCAGAAGATCATGAGTAACGGCGGCGGTTTGCCCCCTGCACTGGGGACGGTCCGCTCGCGCTTCGATACGCTCTTACTCTGGCGCGGCCGGGTCCGGCTCGACGACCGGGGCAAGGCCCGCATCGAGGTCCCGCTGAACGACTCGCTCAGCCGCTTCCGGATCGTCGCGGTCGCCACCGCGGGGACCAGTCTGTTCGGCACCGGCGAGGCCACAGTCCGCACCGCCCAGGACCTGGCACTCTACGCGGGCCTGCCCCCGGTCGTGCGCGCCGGCGACCGCTTCGCCGCGGTCTTCACTGCCCACAACGGCGGGGCGCGGCCCCTGACGGTCGCCGCCACGGCGCGGGTCGGCACGCCGACCGGGCCAGTGGAGCCGCGGCGACTTGGCCGAGGTGCGACTCGACCTCACCGCCGCCGCCCCGATGGGCTGGGTGGTGGTCAATGACCCGATCCCGGCCGGGGCCACGATCCTGGGCAGCGGATTCGGTGGGGATACCCCGGCCCCGGCCGTGCAGGCGCGCGACGCCTCCGAGTGGCGGCCGACGCCAACCTACGAGGAACGGCGCTTCGACGGCCTGCGGGTCTATTACGTCGAGGTCCCGGCCGGGCACTGGACGCTCAGCTACCGCCTGCGTCTGAACAACGCGGGGGACTTCTCCCTGCCGCCGACCCGGGTGGAAGCGCTCTACCTGCCGGAGCTGTTCGGCGAGTGGCCCAATGCGCCGATTGAGGCTCGAACAGTGCGAACACCTCGTCGGCCCCTCGAGCCGCGCGGCGGAATCCACCCCCAGCGCCAGGACCCGGCGCCCGTCGGCGGCCACCGCGCGGATCAGCGCCCCGTAACCGCTGCCCGCGATCAAATGGGCGTCGAGCAGGCCGAGCACCCCGTCCTCGATCAGGGCATAGTCCGGGCGCACCTGGCCCCACAGCAGGGTCTCCGCCCGCGGGCAGTGCAACACCCCGGCGGCCCGTGCAGATCGGCCAGGTGGCCGAACAGCCCGCCGGCAGTGAGATCGGCCAGCGGACGAAAGCGCGCGACCAGGCCCGCCCCCTCCGGCGCCGCCAACAGTGCCGCAAGCCCGCCGGCGCAGGCCTCGCAAACGTTGGGTAAGTCGACGGGGGCAGGGGTTCGGGCATGGTCAACTTAGACCGTGAGCGGCCTGGTGGGGGAAACGCTGCACACCTGGCGACCGGGGGTCGGCGCCGCGTCGGCAGTGGGCTATCGCACACTATCTCACTGATCGCTTACCGGATGATGACCGTGGCCGGATCGTCAGCGCTGGCCGGTAAGCTGCCGACTGACTCCTGGTGACCGGCGGCCCCCGCTGCTTATATACTGAGGACACATCCCCATCCCCCAGCGCTGCACGGCTGCGGTCGGGCCGCGCGAGGAGCAATCGCCATGTCGGTCGATCTCGGTGTCGCCAGCTATTCCGCCTTACGCTCGGAGCCGCCGCTTACCAGCCCCAGCGTCCCGGGCAGCGGCCCGCTCCGACACACCATCGTGCTGTTCGGCGGCTGGGGCGGGGTCATTGACGGTGGCGACCCCCTGCCGCGGCAAGACCCCAGCGGCGCGGCGCGCCTGGCCGAGCAGGTGCGCCAGGTCGCACTCGGCCAGCGCATGCTCGGTATGGACCTGCTGGTGCGCGCCTACCAGGGGTCGCTGGTCTTCACCTCGGGAGCGGCCGGCGCCGACCGCGACATCGCCGCCCGCTTCGACCCGCGCGCCCAGCTAATCGTCTACGGTTACAGCGCCGGGGTGTCCGATGCGCTCAATCTCGTTTGGAGCCTGTGGCAGAACCGCACCTTCTACGACACCGGGGCGCGGCGTTTCCTGGGCATGTTCGCGGGCGGCGGCTCGGCCACGGTGGGCTACGTGCGCGTCGATCGCCTGATCACGGTGGACGGCGCTGTGGGTCCGACCTCGTCCCTGATGTTCCGGCGCATCCCACCCAACGTGCGCCGCAACCTCAATCTCCACCAGATCTACCCCTCCAGCATCGGCTCCCACGGGGGACCGAACGAGGCCCACAATACCCAAGCTACCCTGGTCCAGAACCGCGACCTCAGCAACCGGTATCGGGGGCGCGCAAGCAGCGCCCACGCGAGCATGGACGAGGACACGCTGCTCGAGGTCTTGGAGTGCATCTGCGGTGCCATCGGCTGCGAGGCCCAGCCGGCGGTGCTGCCGCCGGGCCAGGTCGCGGTCTGAGAGGGGACAGTACGGCCTGGCAAGGCCGCGTGTTCCAACGCGGTGGGGCGGATGCCCGCAGGGCGATCCGCCTCCGATTGCCATCAACATGGCGGAACCGCTATCGCGTTCCGCCCTACGCGGGCTTGGTCATCGTTGCCTTCGGCCCGGGTCGGTTTTCCCTGGATTACCTGGTGGGCCGGCGGCTGGGATGATGGCGCCATCCGTCGCGTTGGTCGGTGAGCCGCCGACTGACTCCTGGTGACCAGCGGCCAGTGCCGACCACGACATAGCCGCCCGCTTCGACCTCATCAAGAACCTGGTCAAGCGCGCCGCCGGTGCCATCGGCAAGGTGGTGCGCTCGCCGGTCGGCCCAAGGCCCTGGCCCCCGGGTCTGCTGGCCGGGCTGGTGGCGGCGGCCTGGTGCTGGTAGACGGCCTGGGCCAGCACGACCAGGGCATCGACGAACTCGCGGTTCTGGATGCAGAAAGACCCTCCGGCTCGCTTGAGCCATCCCACGTCATGCGCGCCATGGGCATCCCCTTCACCGCCGCCCACGGCACCGTGCGCTTCTCCCTACTCCCGCTACAATACGATGGATGAGGTCGATACGGTCATCCGCGCCGTCCCGCCCATCGTCGCCCAGTTGCGCAAGCTCTCGCCCTACTGGGGCGTCGATGGCCCGGTCGCCGACCCCGAGAAGGCCCTCGCCCCCGCTTATGCCTGAGGCCATGGCCCTGGAGTCCAAGGCTTCAGCCTTGGACGTCTGAGTTCGTTTCCCAGGCGCCGGGCGATCACCCGCTTGCGGCGCCGCGGGCTTGGGCGTGCGCGACCCGCGCGGTCCACAACGTCCCCGGGCTTACGGTGTCGAACTTGAGTCCCGGGACTGCCGACGGAGGCTCGCGGATGTCTACGAATCTGTCGCCCTACCCACAAGCCTCGCCCGCGGCGCCAGGATTATGGCCGTCAGCTGGACGGACAATAGCTGCCCCCGGTCGAGGCCCGAACGGACCGTGACAGGAACTTGCCGAAGCTGATAGTCTTGCGGCCCGTATACCGCCTACCGACGCACGAACGGGGCTCTCAATGGACGCGGCAGTGGACTTGCTTCGCTCGCTGGAACAGTTTGCAACCGCGCACAAGGACCTACTGGAGTTCCTGATCGCGGGGGGGAGCATATTCGGTTTTCTGCTCCTGGTGGCGGTCTGGCTCAAGGGCAAGTTGTGGCCCCCCGAGCCCGCAGACCCCAAGCTCAGCGACCCGCCCGTCGCCGAGCGCAGCCTCGCCCGCTACAGCACCCGCGCCGTGGAACTCCTGGGTCGCGACGAGGCCATGGCGCGGCTGCAAGCCTTTCTCGACTGCGAGGGCGGCTTCGCCTGGATGCAGATCGCGGGCGTCGGCGGCCAGGGCAAGAGCCGACTCGGCTACGAGCTGACACTCCGGGCGCGGGACCAGGGCTGGCGGGCGGGTCTGCTGGAAAGCGGCACGGACCTCGAAGCCTTCGCCGAGGTTCGGGCGAGCTGGCAACCCGGACAGCCCCACCTGATCGTCCTGGACTACGTGGTCGGGCGGGAGTCGCAGATCGGGCCAGTCATCCAGACCCTCGCCCGTCGCGCCGGGGAGTTGCGCAAGCCCGTGCGCCTGCTGCTCTTGGAGCGCCAGCGCTGGGACCGGGGCGGGCTCGGCGCACTCGGACGATCGGCGGGTCCCGGTCTCGCCCCGAGCGCCGAGTCGGAGGGCCGCGCCGACTGGTTCGTCAAACTCGCCGAGCGTCACGACGGCAACGATACCGCGCTCGATGCCACCCGCTTCGAGGACGGCGTGCTGGAGCTCAAGCGCCTGGAGCCCTCCGACCTGATCGCCATCGTGCGCCGGATCGAGGAGTTGGAGGGCGCCGGGACCGCGCTCCCCGACCCCGCCATCGCCGAGCGGCTCCAACGCATTGACAGCGCCGGCCGCCCGCTCTATGCCTATTTCCTCGGCCAGGCATTGGCCGCCGGCGGACCGGCGGGACCCGGCTGGAGCCGCGACGACCTGCTCGACGCCGCCCTGGAGCGCGACTGGGGCTCGCGCTGGCAACGGTTCCTGGGCGGGTCCGCCCCCTGCCTGGGCGACGGCAGCCCCGCCGAGCGCATCGCCGTCGTCGCCACCATCGCTGGCGGGCTCGACTGCGCCGCGGCGGCCCGCCGCGGGCTGATCCCCCATGCCGATGAGGACACCCGCCGCCGGGCGCTGGTCCTGACCGACGGACCCATGAGCAGCGGGGTCAGCGGACCCTCCCAGGTCGTCCCCGCGCTGCAACCGGATCTGCTCGGAGAATGGCTCGTGCTGCGCGCCTTTGCGGGGGGACTGCCCGCGGGCGAGTGCCTGGATCTGGCCTGGCGGTCTGCGCCGGATCGCACCGCCGCCTTCCTCCAGCGCCTCACCCAGGACTTTCCCGATGATCCGGTCACTGCCGAGCTGCTTGAGCGGGAGCCGCCGGGCGAGGCTGCCGCGCAGGCATTGGCGCGGGTTGCGTCCCCGATCGTGGTGAACCTGTATCGCGCCCACCGGCCCTTTCCACAGCCCATTCTCACCGCGCTGACCGCGGCGGCCCAGGCGGGCGACGGCCGGGCCATGGCCAGTTTAGGGGGTTGCTACGCATTGGGCCAGGGCGTCGAGCGGGACCCGGTCCAGGCTGCGAACTGGTACCGCAAGGGCGCCCAGGCGGGCGACGTCCGGGCCATGGCCAATCTAGGGCGCTGCTACGCACTGGGTGAGGGCGTCGAGCGGGACCCGACCCAAGGAGCGGACTGGTTCCGCAAGGGCGCCCAGGCGGGCGACGGCGAGGCCATGGCCAATCTGGGGGTCTGCTACGCAAAAGGGCTGGGTGTCGAGCGGGACCCGGCCCAGGGCGCGAATTGGTACCGCAAGGGTGCCGAGGCGGGCGACGGCGGAGCCATGGCTAATTTGGGGGTCTGCTACGCACAAGGCCTCGGCGTCGAACGGGACCCGGCCCAGGCCGCGGACTGGTTCCGCAAGGGTGCCGAGGCGGGCGACGTCCGTGCCATGGGCAATTTGGGGGTCTGCTACAAGTATGGCCAGGGCGTCGAACGGGACCCGGCCCAGGCCCAGCACTGGGGGCGCAAGAGCGCCGAGTTGGGTGGCGGCTTCGCCAATGTCAATGTAGAACTCTATTGTGAATGGGGCCAGGACGTCGAGCGAGACTCGGCCCAGGCCGCGGAATGGCGCCGCAAGGGTGACGAGGCGGGCGACGGCCGGACCATGGCCAATCTGGGGCTCTGCTACGCACAGGCCCAAGGCGTCGAGCGGGCCCCAACCCAGGCCGCAGGCTGGTTCCGCGGCGGCGCCGAGGCCAGCGACGAGCCTGCGCCGGCCGGACTGCGCCGACTGCAAGCGGTCCAAGCCTTGCTTGCGCCCCGGCCGGAGCGCGATGGACTGGTCGACGACCGGCCCCGCCAATTGGCGGCGGGACTGGGCCGAGCGGACTGGTTGGACACCCCGCCCCTACCGGGCGATTGGGATGATCTGACCGGGGTCGCGGCCGCGGCCGTGCTGGCCCGACTCTGGCCGCGGCTCCAGGCCGCGGGGCTCGAACTCGCGTCCATCGAGATCCGGCGTCTACGCCAACTGCACTTGAGCTTCTATCGCGGCTGCGCCCTGGCGGACGTCCAGTTGCAGCGGCCGGGGCCAGCGACCCCCGTCCTGGTGTCCGCCCTGGTCTCGGCGGGCGGGGCGGCCCTGCTGGACGGCACCTCGGGTCTTCTCCATGCCATCAACCCCGACCTGCTCGCACTGGACGGCGACACGGCGACACTGGCCTATCTGCGCTTCTTCTGTGCCTTCGTGCGCGGCGAGGACGGACCCTTCCAGATCGTCGACGATATCTGCGCCCTGCCCATGGATGACGGCAGCCGTGACGCATTGCCCCCGGAGGTCCGCCAGGCGATCGCCCCGCCGTGCGCACTCAACGGCGACCTCGCGACCGACGGCTGGCGCCGTTTCGATGCCTGCGTGCTCTACGGTAACGCCCTGTTCCGGGCCACCTTCAAGGTCCTGTCCACCGGCATAGTCGAAATGGAGGACGTCCAGCCGATCGCGAGTGATCTGCCGATCCGCATGCGTCGCTACGACGGCATCTTCCGCACGCCCCTGTCCGACCCCGCCGGCGCCTGAGATCGAGCATCCCAATGTCGCAACAGGGATCGCCGCCCGATTTCTCCGCCGCTGATTCGGCGCTGGGCTACCTCTATCAAGCCCGCCTCGCGCTGCTACTGGCGCTGCGGCGTCTTGCCCGGGACGAAACCTTCGCCGTTTACCTCGAAACGCTGGACGACGTGGTGTTCGAGACCTCCGGCACTGCCCCGGAGCTGCTTCAACTCAAGCACCATTGCGGGCGCGCCGCGAACCTCACCAACGCCAGTCCCGACCTGTGGAAGAGCCTGCGGGTCTGGATCGAAGGCCGCGAGTCGGGCCGCATCCCGGGGGACGCCCAACTCGTCCTGGTGACGACCAGCCCCGCCGCTACTGGGTCAGTGGCGGTCTGGCTGGGCGCCGATGGGCGGGATGAAGAGGCTGCCCTTCACCGCATGGAGCAGGTGGCCGCCACGTCCGTCAACGACACGAATCAGCCAGCCTACCGTTGCTTCTCGGCACTCTCGGCCGATGCCAGACGTGCGCTGCTCGCATCGGTCACGGTCCTCACCAGGTCGCCGGACATCGGTGCCGTCGGCGACGAGTTGAAGACGGAGGCCCGGCTGATCGTGCGCCGCGAGCATCTCGATCCCTTTCTGAGTCGCCTTGAAGGATGGTGGTATCGGTGCGTGGTGCACCAGCTCAGAGAGGCTGCGAAGCCGCCGATCCTGAGCCCGGACCTGGAGGCCCAGATCGACGACCTACGGGAGCAATTTCATCGCGCCGCGCTGCCTGTCGACCAGGACATCCTCGATATGGAGGCGAGCGCGGAGGTCTACCGGGAATCCGTCTTTGTCCGCCAGGCTGAGTTGGCCGGCATCGGCCCTAGACGCATCCTCGCGGCCATTCGCGACTATTACCGTGCCTTCACACAGCGGTCTCGGTGGCTGCGGGAGGACCTGTTACTGGTCGGGGAGCTCAGCAGCTACGAGCAATTGCTGCGAGAGGAATGGGATCTCCAGTTCGCTCGCGCGGTCGATGCACTCGGGGAGGATGCTGCCGAGGCGTCCAAGACTGCTGCGGCCCAGGCCATATACGCCTGGGTCGAGACCAGCCTGTACCCGATCCGTCCGCAGGTTCGCCACCCGAGCATGACGCGCGGCTCTTTTCACATCCTGGCGGATGATCTGCGCGTCGGATGGCATCCGGAATTCATGGATCGGCTTGTGCAGGTGCTTGAGCCCGGGAAGGTCCGGTGAGCCTCCGGCCATGGTCGCAACGCCCGGTCGAGGAGGCGCGGCTTCTCAACCCCGCATTCCTCGCGGTCCTGACTTGGGCCTGTGCGAGAGGATACGGCGAGGATGACGGCAACGGCGTTCCGTTCCCGCTGCTGTTCGTGGCACTGCCCGTGGTACTTCATAAGGCGACCCGGCAAGATCTGCCGCGGACGGTGAGCACTCCGCTCGCGGCATGGCTTGCGGACCGTCCTGAGGTTCAGGTCCGCTTCGCCGAACGGGCACTGGCATTGGTCCCCCTGGTCAAGGAAGGCATCCTGTTCGGCACCAACGGGCAGTTGCTCCAGATGTCATCTCCCCGGATTCTGGCAGCGTCCAGGCCGCGGGCCATGACCGGGTTTCTAAAGGAGGCGACCGCGGAAGTCGCCGAGTGTGTGAAGAAGACCGAGTTTGTCGGCAAATGGTTCGCCCATTCAGGCGAGTACAGCACTGTGATGGCACTGTGGGGCATGACGCCGTGAGCATTCAACTCCTCGATATCGTCCTGTATTCGACGCGCGGCAAGCGCCGCGTGTTGCCCTTCCGGCCGGGGGCATTGAACATCGTCACCGGTGATTCAAAGACCGGTAAGTCCGCCCTGATAGCCATTGTGGACTATTGCCTGGGCAGTTCCGTCTGCGCGGTGCCCGAGGGAGAGATCCGAAACACGGTTGCCTGGTATGCAATCCGGCTGACCGACGGATCTGCCGAGCACTTCGTCGCGCGCCGTGCTCCGGACCCCGGGCGAGCCACAACCACGGACGCGTATTACAGCCTGGGGTCGACCGTGCCGATCCCCGAGGCGAAGGATCTGGCGGTCACCACCAACATCGACGCGGTGGTGGATCGATTGACGAACGTAGTCGGCATCGCGCTGAACCTTCACGAGCCGCCCGAAGGCCAGACACGGGAACCGCTGACCGCGAAGCTCCGCGATGCCCTGGCCTTCGTGTTTCAGCCGCAGAATGAGATCAGCCAGCCAGCCTTCCTGTTTCATCAGCAGAGCAACCACTGGGTGGCACAACGCATCAAGGATAGCCTGCCCTACTTCCTCGGCGCGGTCGAGGATGACCATGTCGCCGCGAAGGCGAGGCTCAAAGACTTGCGCCGCCGACTGCGGGAGCAAGAACGAGCACTCGGGCGGGCGCAGGCCGTCGCAGGTGAGGGCGTCGGCGGGGCGGCTGCACTGTTGGCCGAAGCTCGGGATGTCGGCATCCTTCCACCGGACGAGTCGCCCCAGTCCTGGGCGGCGGCGGTCGATGCGCTGACAAGCGCGGCGAGCGCGTCCCCAGTGGAGCAACTCGCCCGCGCCGAGCAGAGCCCCGGGCACGCAGAGCTTGAACGACTCAACGAGGACTACGGGCGGCTGCGTCGGCGGCTCCAGCGCGAGACGGATGACCTTGGCGCCATGAAAGCGCTCGTCGCCGACGAGAGCGGGTTCGCGGGCGAGGTGCAGCAGCAGGTATCGCGACTCGCCAGTTTGCAGCTCTTGGCACCCCACGGCGAATCCCGATGCCCGCTCTGCGATCAGGCGATCGGCGAGCGCGTGCCCGCGTTCGAGGAACTCAGTGCCGAGCTACGACGGGCATCCGGGCGCTTGGAGCGAGTGGTGCGCCACACCCCCGGTCTGGAGGCATTGGTCGTCGAGCAGGAGGGCAGAATCTCAGAAACCCGGCGAGTCTTGCAGGAGAATCGGTCCGCGCGCGAGGCCGTGCGACGGGTCGATGAGACCCTGGCGACAACGCACGATGCCGCCACCTTGAGGGCGCATACCCTTGGGCGGATCAGCTTGTTTCTCGAAACCCTCCCCCAGGTTGTGGACTCTTCGGGGCTCAGGGCGGAGATCGCGCGTCTTCAGCGAGAGGTCAAACGGCTCGAAACCGAACTGAGCGACGAGGGGGTTCAAGAGCGATTGGATTCCATCCTCTCGGTCATTTCCCGCAACCTGACGGAGTGGGCAACCCGGCTTGAGCTTGAGCACCGGGGAAACCCGTTTCGACTCGACCTGCGGCGATTGCAGTTGGTCGCCGATACTACGGACTCCGGACCGATTCCAATGGACCGCATGGGGAGCGGCGCCAATTGGGTCGGCTGCCATTTGATGGCACACTTGGCACTGCACTCCTGGTTCGTGAGAAAGGCAAGGCCGGTTCCTCGGTTCCTGTTTCTTGATCAACCGTCGCAGGTGTATTTCCCTGCCGAGCGCGATATCGAAGGGGCCATTGATGCAAAGGCGGACGAGGACCGTCTGGCCGTCTTGCGCATGTTCGAGCTGATGCGCGACGTGGTAGCGGAGCTGAGTCCGGGATTGCAAATCATCGTGACCGAACACGCGGACTTCAAAGAGGAGTGGTATCAGCAAGCGGTGGTCGAGCGCTGGCGCAATGGTGCGGCGCTTATCCCGGAGGCTTGGTCTTCGCGCTCTGATTCAAGCCCTGAAGGCGAGCGCATCGCTGATGCTGGTCAGCGTTACTGAAAACGTCCCGCCCCGGCTGCGCGGACGCCTGGCGGTCTGGCTGCTGGAGATCCGCGCCGGGGTCTACCTGGGCGACCCGTCCAAGCGCCTGCGGGAATTCATCTGGGAGCAGGTCACGGAAGGCGTGGAGGACGGCAACGCCGTCATGGCCTGGAACACCAACACGGAATCCGGGTACGATTTTGAAACCATCGGCACGAACCGGCGGATTCCGGTAGACTTCGACGGCCTGCGATTGGTGAGCTTTCTGCCCCCGGACAACCCTAAAAAAGCTCCTTAACAATCAGAAACTGACCCTATTGATATGCGAACACATTCGGTATATTTTTCCTGCTCGAAATTTCCGAATTAAATCAGATAGAAGTGAGCAGTGTGTGTTCCCCGTGCCCACGGGGATGAACCGCCGACCGCGGGGGCATAACCGGCGGCCAGGATGTGTGTTCCCCGCGCCCGCGGGGATGAACCGGTTATCGATGCCTATCTCGGGACCCTTTTCGGGTGTTCCCCGCGCCCGCGGGGATGAACCGTCTCCGGCAACGGCATCAGCTATAAATCCGAAGTGTTCCCCGCGCCCGCGGTGATGGCCCTTGATCGTCGTTCCGGCCGCTCCGGGCCGGAGTCCAAGGCTTCAGCCATGGATGTACAGGGCCAAGGCTGAAGCCTTGGACTCCCAAAGGTGGTCGCTGCCCGGAACGATGATCAAGGCCGGGCGCGGCCTTTATCATGACTGCGGCTACGCATCCCCGCGGCAACCCGTCGCGGCTGGGGGGCCGCTCCTACGGTGCAGGGGCGGCCCCCGGCCGCGACGGATATCACCCGCGAGGCGGTGCAGACCAGTCAGTCATCGAAGCGGCTGGATGCCTGGCGGATCACTAATACGGGGCGTCGCTTGGCGCCGGAGAGATCGGTGTCATCGCGGCGGCTTTTTGTCGCAATCGCAGCGCATGAAGACCGTGGCGCCGCTGACGTCACTGTCGTTGCAACCCAGGCCGCGCATGCAGCCGCGCAGGATGTCATCGGCCTTCGCCCATTGGCTGCCATTCTTTGCGGCGCAGCCGGCCGGACAACAGTTTTCTTCCACGTCCCAGGACGCACAGGCCGCCAGGGCCGGCGGCGGGCCAAAAACCACCCGCGTCGTCGCCAGTTCGTCGAGGCCATCCCCGGGTGCGCGGGTCACACGCACCTGGGTGTGGGAGTCAAGGATCACCGTTTCCTTCAGCGCGACGCCGGTGACGGCAACCACGCTGCCGATCAGCGCAAGGGCGACAAATTTGATCAGAGGCCGCATGGCTATCTCCTCGCATGTTGATGAACTGACGAGTCGCTCGTGGCACCTTAGGAACGGTTTACTGATAAGTCAAACAAGTCCATTAGGGAATGCTCTTAGCACCGTTGTCGTTGTCGTTGTCGTAGTCGCAATCGAAATCGTAACGCCCTGGATTCTCTCGCACCCCAAAATGCATCGCTTCTCCGATTACGACAACGACAACGACAACGACAACGATTGTGTTTAACTTGTTCTTGACTCGTTACTTAGCGTTCAGGTCGCCGCGGCCCCCGCCCAGGGACAGGTCGGTTCGGCGACCTCCAGGGCGATGTCCACCACCTCCGCGGAGAGGTTCAGGAGCCGTCCCTGGACCAGGGCGAACAGGAAAAAGAGATCCATCTCGCGCAGCATCAGGTAGGCCAGGGCGCGCGCCACCCCGGATTGGCTCTGGTGCAGCAGCCGCCGCGCCTCGTGCGCCCGGTAGCGGCTCATGCGCCGCTGCACGTCGATGACCGTGGTGCAGTCGGCCTGCAGGGTGTCGAGCGGCGGCGGCAGGGCCGCCAGCACCCCGGCGAAGGTCTCGATGTTGACCAGTGCCAGGAGCCGCTCGCGGTGCAGCAGGCGCATCGACGGCACCAGCTGGTAGAAGGTCTCGGAGGGTGAGAGCTGGTAGGAAAAGCGAAAGCGCAGCAGCCACAGCAGGGCCACCCGGTCCAGTTCGGCGCCGATCAACTGTTGCAGGGGGTGCAGGTCGGCGTCGTGGAACTGCAGGAGGCCGCGCGCGAGCCGGGTGTAATAGCGCTGATCGATGGCGGCCTCCAGGGCGAAGGGGTCGCGCCGCTGCTCGTAGACCTCGCGCGCCTGGCGGGCGATCAGGCGCAAGGGCCCGGCCTCGAGTTGGCGCAGCAGTTCCAGGACATTCTCGGCGCGCAGCATCTCCTCGTCGGGCAGGGCGATGATGGCCGGCAGCTCGAACAGGCTGTCGCGGATTGCCTGCTGGTCCAGGTCATAGAGCTTGCCGCGGATCAGGGTCTTGAGATTGAACAGGGCATATTTGCGCCCCCAGGCGACCACGATGGCGCGCGCGGGCGCGCTCATGGGCCGCACCAGGACCTGCAACTCGGCGAGCAGCACCTGGATCAGGGACTGTTCGATCGCGCGACCGCGCACCCGGGCGCTCTGCTGCTCGTCGAGCAGCGCCGCCAGTCCGAAGCGTGCGGCCAGTTCCGGCAGCTGCAGTTGGGACAGTTGCCCGATGGTGTCCGGATCGAACAGGCGCGTCGCCATCACCGACACGCGGGTGTTCAGATAGGCCTGGTCGGCGGCGTTGCTCATCAGCGGTGCGGGTCGATCAGGATCGCGAAGGCGGCCTCCAGGGCCTGCTCCTCGCGCTGCTCGGCCTGGTCGCGCAACTGCACATGGCGCTCGTCGTAGCGGCGGCGCAGTTCGGCGATGTTCTGCTCGGCGCGCTCCTGCGCCTTGGCGACGAAGGAGCGGTGCAGTTCCGGGAGGCGCCCGGTGAAGCGCTCGTTCTCCGCCTTGGCGTCCGTGAGCGCCGTCTGGATGATGCGGTCCTGCTCCTCTTCGGCCAGACTCGCGATCTTCTCCGCCTGCAGCTCGGCGGCCAGCAGGCGTTGCAGTGTGTCTTCCATCGGGGATACCTCGCGCGTTCGTTTGGGCCCTGCATACCTTACGACAAGCACCGGCGGATTGCGCGGGTTGTCGCGGGTGCGATCAGAACTGATGTGTTGACGCCGATCCCGTAGGGTACGCATCGCGTACCCACCGAGCCGCGGCAACCTCTGGGGCCGGGTACGCGATGCGTACCCTACAGCGACCGGACCTTCTCACGCACCGGGCATCGTTGTCGTTGTCGTTGTCGTAATCGAACAATCCGATCA
>NZ_CAIKKU010000524.1 GCF_903828115.1 uncultured Thiodictyon sp.
ACTGGTGGCCGATATGGTGGCGGGCGTCACCCCGAAGGGCTTCGGACACGAATTCGCGCCGGCACACTACATCGACGCATGGCTGACGCTGACCGAACCGCAAGGCTGGAGCGACGCCGAGGTGGCGCGGCTAAAGACGATCTTCAAATGAACGGCGAACCACGCAAGCGGGAGCGGATCATCCTCGCCCCTGAGCCCGCCGCCGGCCCCTCGCGGGCCTTGATCATCAATCCGGCCGCCGGCCCTCGCGACCGCCCGATCGTCGAACCGGCCGCTTCCGGGACCTTGCCGCAGGGCTTCCCCGCCGGACTTCCGCCAGCCAACACGACATTTTTTTTCGCTTGACGTGACTTGGATCCACGAACGGCAGTTGCAAAGCATAAACCTTTTGCAGACAATACTATCTCCCTGCAGGGGATGGCTTCGATGACTCCCAAAGATCAGGCGCTGGACGCTGAGCGAGGATTGCGGGTGCGGTGTCGGCAAGATCGGCTCGACCGCATGGGTACACGAACGGCGCGTGTCCATCAGATGGGCACTGGCGGGGGGGGAGTAGCCATGACCGGGGAACTAGGATACTTGGGTGCTGGACTGGATTCAGTCTAGAACATCAGTATCCTAGTCCGATCTAGCACACAAGCGGCCCGTGGCAGTCTAGGCTGGGCGCAGCCTAGTCCAATGTAGAACACGTTAGGCTCTGTAAAGAGCGAATCCGTCCGTCAAGCCGAGGAGGAACCGTGGATAGCGCGAGCAGGGCCTTTGCGGCATTCGTCCGCGATATGGTTGATCGGGGAGGACCTAAGTTGACGGAACATGAAGAACTGACGACGTGGATTCGTCGCTTTGACTCGGCCAAACGTCAGGGTTGCGTCACTTCGGCCGATGAGACGGACGTATTCGCAGCCTTCGGGGATGCCTTTTCGCTGGACACTGTTCAGGGTTTCGCCTTTCGCAAACCTTATGGTTATGCGGGCGATTTTGAAATGATCGACCGAATCTACACGTCGTGGATGTCCAGCCGACCTGACCTGATCGCTTGGGACCAATATTTCCATGCTCAGGCAGCGCCCGCTGCTGTCAGAAATCGGAAGGCTTATTTCCATCGTCTCCTTGATGAGCTAATTCACCGCTTGCCAGATGCGCGGGTCCTCAATCTCGGCAGTGGCCCCGGTCGCGGAATATATGAATGGTTTGAACGGAACCCGAACGCTGCCATCAAAGTCGACTGTATCGAGCGAGATCAGAGAGCCATAGAGTATGCGCGTAACCTCAACAAGCCATACCTTGAACGCATCACTTTTCTCCACCAAGACGTTTTCAAGACGCGACCCGATCATAAGTATGACCTAATCTGGGCCGCCGGGCTATTCGACTACTTTAGGGATCGAACCTTCGTATTGGTCGCAAGAAGGATGTTAGCTTCTCTCGCCACCGGCGGAGAGATAGTCATAGGCAATTTTGCTGTCGGCAACCCTACCCAAGCGTACATGGAGCTTGGGCGATGGTGCCTAAATCATCGCACCGAGGCCCAACTGCGCGATCTCATTATGGCCGCGGGTGTCGAATCGCGCGCATTACGTGTGGCCGCAGAGGCGGAGGGCGTGAATCTCTTCGCGCATGGCAGCCGACCCTAGATCAGGATGCGGGTCTCATGGTCTACGTGCTTCACGAGCGACAAACGCGATAATGACGTTAAACCGGCTCATCAATTCAGTTAACGCGGACAATAAAGGGCAAGAAAAGGGGCCAGGCTCAATTACGAATCCGATAATTGCCTCCGGCGTAGGGACTCCGGTTGCCCGGAGCCCCCGCCACAGACCCGGACGTGCAGTTTTCCCGCATCCGGTTCC
>NZ_CAIKKU010000525.1 GCF_903828115.1 uncultured Thiodictyon sp.
CAGGCCGCGACGGGTTGCCGTCGGCGTTATGACCAAGGCCGACTCACCCGACGCCTGGTATTCACCCTGGTCAGCAGCAAGCAAGCGCCGATTCCCAGCAGCCCCAGCGTGCCGGGTACCGGCACCACATTACAGGGATCGCCGACGCCATATTGATTCACGTAGTTCGTATCCTTGGTGAGCGCGGCTTTCCACGTAAAGGTAAAGCTGGTATTGGTGCTGATATCGGCGCCGGCAAAAAAATACTGTGCCGCCCCGCCGGCATAGCAAGAACTGGTATCGGCGGCAGGTTGAGGGCCCGCAAGCCCGCGGTAGAGTTCGGTCTCGGCCTTGACCAGCACCTGCTCCCGGTAATAGGCAAAGTTCTGAAACTGCACATTGGGCGGGAAGGGATAAAGCGCCAACTTTACGATCGCCTCTGAATTTATTTCATAAAGGTTGGTGGTCAAAAAACGACCGATATTGATAGTAGGAGCCACAGGGTAGCTGTAGTAGCGATAAAAAATAGTATCGCTGGCAAGCTTCTGCAACGTGCAGTCAGCGTCGGCGAACGACGCGATGACGTCCGTGGCGGTAAACGGTTTGTCGAACGTAAGGGTTTGGGGCACGTCACAATCAGCGTTCGCAGGGGCCGCGAAGGCAATCGCCAAGACCGAAAGCGCCGCGAGCGCCCGCACCGCGGCAAGCCATCGACCGCGCATGGAGGGATTGAAGATCGGCATGTCTGAACCTCGCTATGGACGTTGGGGAATCGTGGCTGAGGCTAATCCATGCCCAACGACCCGTCAACCCATCAGGAGAAATTCCGTTCCTATTGCGAACACTACCCTGAAAATGCGCGATTCCAAACACGGTTCACAGTCGAGACTCCCAACTACGGCCAACGCACCAACTGACCACCTGCCGCCCGCCCCTCGGCGGGTATGTTCCCCTGCCCCAGCCCCCAACCGCTCGGCCGAAGCCCCGCAGGGCACGGTTGTCAACACCGGGCGTTGTTCCCATTGACAACGCCCGCCGCGGCGTTGATCCTTCCTCCATGAAGGCGCAAGAACTGCTGAACGAGCGATCACAACAGGGTGAACACGCCTTCGCCGAGTTGCGGGTGTGGCAGGTGCCGACGCCGACGCCTGGAGGAACTGACATGAACGCGGTCACCATTGGCGTCGCCAGCCGCGACGAGACCAACGCCCGCTTTCTGCGGGCGATGGCCGGCGAGCCGCAAGGCGCCTGGCGCACCTTCGCCAGCGTCGCCGACTTGTGGCGGACCCTGACACCGAAACGCTGGGGGCTCCTGCTGGCATTGGCCGGCGCCGGACCGGTCAGTGTGCGCGAGGCCGCGCGCCGGGTCGGACGCGATGTGAAAGCGGTCCATACCGATGTACAGATATTGCTCAACGCCGGGCTGCTGGAGAAGACCCCCGCTGGTGCGATTGAGTTTCCCTTCGATGCAGTGCATGTGGATTTCATGTTACGCGCCGCGTCTTAGGGCTTTACCTTAAAAGTCCGGTCGGGACCCTGTGGGAGCGGCTTGCAGCCGCGACAGAGTCTCGCAAAATGCCGTGGCGTCGCAGGTTATCGCGGCGTCGCAGCGCGGCTGCAAGCCGCTCTACCAGAGGCGTTCGTCTTCCGGGGTGGCTGGCGCGCCGGCCATGGCCGTTAGCATGGACATGCCGCTCCTGCCCCGGCGCCAGTGGGGTGCGGTGCCTGGGGCGGCGAGTTCGCCTAATGCCGGACGCGCGGGCGCGGGGATGCACGACCAAACCCCGCGTGAACTTCAGTTAAGTTGTAGAAACCGCCCCCAGCGTTTATGGTTGCCGCTTGTCGCCGTCCCGAGCGGCCCTCGCGTCCTCGCCCTGGCAGCCAGGGTTCTGCCCGGGCGCCGTCTTGACCCACTACCCCGCTTACGGATTGCCCGACCCCATGCTCCAGGTGGCGAAGCTCGAATGTCGGCGCGGCGACCGGTTGCTGTTCTGCGGACTGGACTTTCAGATCGAGGCCGGGACCCTGCTGCATGTGCGCGGGCGCAACGGCAGCGGTAAGACGACCCTGCTGCGGACCCTCTGCGGGCTCTTTACCCAGGACTCCGGTGAGGTACGCTGGAAAGGCGAGTCGATCCGGACCCTGGCGGAGGATTTCCGGCGGGATCTCTTGTATCTGGGTCATCTGAACGGCATCAAAGGGGATCTCACCGGGGTGGAGAACCTGCGCCTGGCGGCCACCCTTGACGGCGACCGGGTGGGCCGCGACGCGCTCTGGGCGGCACTGGGGCGGCTGGGGCTCGCCGGCTTCGAGGACTTGCCGACGCGGATGCTGTCGCAGGGGCAGAAGAAGCGGGTGGCCCTGGCGCGCCTGATCCTGAGCCGGGCGCCGCTGTGGGTCCTGGACGAGCCCTTTACCGCGCTGGACCTGGACGCGGTGGACCTGCTCCAGGGCCTGATCGCCGGTCATGTGGCGGCGGGCGGACTCACGGTGCTCACCACCCACCAGGCGGTGCCCCTGACCTCGGGTCAGGCGCGTCACCTGGACCTGGGCGCCTGAGCGCGCAGGGACTAAGGCCGATGTTCACGGTTTTCTGGAGCGTACTGCACCGCGACCTGCTGCTGGCCATGCGGCGACGTACCGACGTGCTGACCACGCTCTTTTTCTTTGTGATCGTGGTGAGTCTGTTCCCGCTGGGCGTGGGGACCGAGCGGGCGGTGTTGCGCGTCCTGGGCCCGGGCGTGGTCTGGGTGGCGGCCCTGCTGGCGTCCATGCTGGCCCTGGAGCGGCTATTCGCCGCGGACTACGAGGACGGGACCCTGGAGCAACTGTTGTTGACCGATCAGCCGCTGGTGCTGCTGACCCTGGCCAAGGTCACGGCCCATTGGCTCTTGACCGGATTGCCCCTGGTGTTGATCGCGCCCCTGGTCGGGATGCAGTATCACCTGACGGACTCGAGCGTCGCCGTCATGATGCTGTCGCTGCTCCTGGGCACCCCGGTGCTGAGCCTGATCGGGGCCATCGGCGCGGCCCTGACGCTCGGGCTGCGCGGCGGCGGGATCCTCCTGGCACTCCTGATCCTGCCGCTCTACATCCCGGTGCTGGTCTATGGGGCCGGGGCCGTGACGGTCGGCGCCGCGTCGCTCGGCGAGGCCCAACCCTATCTGACCCTGCTCGCGGCCTTCCTGGTGGCCGCACTCGCCCTGGCGCCCTTGGCCTGCGCCGCCGCCCTGCGGATCTCGATTGAATAGCACGGATATCCCGATGACAAAACCCTGGTCCAGATTCGCCGCTCCGGCTAGCTTCTATCCACTGGCGGGCCGGCTGATCCCCGTGTTCTGGGTACTGGCGGCGGCCTTCATCCTGATCGCGCTCTATTGGGGCTTTTTTCAGACCCCGGACCAGCTCGGCGGCAGCAACGCCCAGAAGGACTATTACCGGATCATCTTTATCCATGTCGGCACGGCCTGGATGTCGATGTGGCTCTATGCGGTGCTGGTCGCCTGGGCGGCGGTGGGGCTGGTGTTCAAGACGCGGCTGTCCTTCATGATGGCCAATGCCATTGCGCCGACCGGGGCCATCTTCACCTTCCTGGCCCTGTGGACCGGGGCCATCTGGGGGCGCCCGAGTTGGGGCACCTATTGGGATTGGGACCCGCGCCTGACCTCGGAGCTGATCCTGTTCTTTCTCTATATCGGTTACATCGCCCTGCACTCGGCCATCGACGACAGTCGCCGCGCCGACCGGGCGGCCGCGCTCCTGGCGATCGTCGGCCTGGTGATGGTGCCGGTGATCTTCTGGTCCATCAACTGCCCGGACCCCAACCAGTGCGCGGCGCTGCATCAGCGCTCGGGACTGGGCAAGGTCGACGGCAATATCCTGTTCGCAATGCTCACCATGACCCTGGGACTCTGGATGTACTCATTCGCAACGACCCTGATGCGCGTGCGCGGCATCATCCTCACCCGCGAGGCCGAGGCCGCCTGGGTTCAGGACCTGGTGCGGGCTCAGGCGCGGGGATCATGAACATCATGAACATCATGAATAAGATGCTGGAATTCCTTTCACAAGGCGGTTACGGCGGTTACATCTGGAGCGCCTACGGCATGACCCTGGCGCTGCTGGTCATCGAGACACTGGGACTGCGCCGCGACCGGCGTGCGGTTCTGGCGCGGCTGCAGCGCCTGCTGCGGTTGCGCAACGCGGGAGACAAGCAATGAAGGCAAGACACAAGCGACTGGTGCTGGTGGGCGTGGCGATCCTGGGCGTCGGCGCCGCGGCGACGCTCGCCATCAGCGCACTGCAAAGCAACATCTCCTATTTCTTCAGCCCGTCGCAGGTGCTGGCGAAGGAGGCCCCGGCCGATCGGGTCTTTCGTCTCGGCGGGCTGGTCAACAAGGGGTCGCTGAACCGGGGGGCGGACGGGCTGACCGTGACCTTCGACGTGACCGACCTGGCGCAGAGCGTCAAGGTTTCCTATACCGGCATACTCCCGGACCTTTTCAAGGAAGGCCAGGGGACCGTGACCAGGGGACGTCTGGGACCCGACGGGGTCTTCTATGCGGAGGAGGTGCTGGCCAAACACGATGAGGCCTACATGCCGCCCGAGGTAGCGGACAGTCTCAAGACGGCCCAGTCCCAAGGCACGCCGGCCGCCGCAACGACGACCTCGGCGGCGCGCCCCGGGGGGGCCCAATGATCCCCGAACTCGGTCACTTCGCCCTGATCCTGGCCCTGGGCCTCGCCGTCACCCAGGCGATCTTCCCGCTCTGGGGCTCATTCAACGGCCGCCGCGCCTGGATGGAGCTGGCCCGCCCCCTGGCCGTGGGTCAGTTGACCTTCCTCTTCCTGGCCTTCGCCTGTCTGATGCAGGCCTTCCTGACCAGCGATTTTTCGGTGGTCTATGTCGCCACCAACTCCAACAGCCTGCTGCCCGATCTCTATAAGATGTCCGCCGTGTGGGGCGCCCACGAGGGCTCGCTGCTCCTGTGGGCCCTGTTGCTGGCCGGCTGGGGGGCGGCGGTCGCGCTCTTCAGCCGCAACCTGCCGTTGCCGATGATCGCGCGCGTGATCGCGGTCCAGGCGATGGTCGCCATCGGCTTTCTGCTCTTCATGCTGCTGACCTCCAACCCCTTCGAGCGAATCTTCCCGGTGCCGCTGGAGGGCCGGGATCTCAATCCGCTGCTGCAGGACTTCGGGCTCGCCATCCACCCGCCGATGCTCTATATGGGCTACGTGGGCTTCTCGGTCGCCTTCGCCTTCGCCATCGCGGCACTGATCGGCGGCAAGCTGGACGCGGCCTGGGCGCGCTGGTCGCGCCCCTGGACCACGGTCGCCTGGATCTTCCTCACCATTGGTATCGCACTCGGCTCCTGGTGGGCCTACTACGAACTGGGCTGGGGCGGCTGGTGGTTCTGGGACCCGGTGGAGAACGCCTCCTTCATGCCCTGGCTGGTGGGCACCGCCCTGATCCATTCGCTGGCCGTGACCGAGAAGCGCGGGGCCTTCAAGAGTTGGACAGTGCTGCTCGCCATCGCCGCCTTCTCCCTCTCACTGCTCG
This sequence comes from uncultured Thiodictyon sp., assembly GCF_903828115.1. Classification (GTDB taxonomy): domain Bacteria; phylum Pseudomonadota; class Gammaproteobacteria; order Chromatiales; family Chromatiaceae; genus Thiodictyon. Next base: position 5,540 of record NZ_CAIKKU010000525.1, read on the forward strand.
GGACCTTCCTGGTGCGCTCCGGGGTCCTGACCTCGGTCCACGCCTTTGCCACTGACCCGGCGCGGGGGACCTTCATCCTGGCCTTTCTGGTCATCGTCATCGGCGGCTCGCTGGCGCTCTATGCCTGGCGCGCCCCGGCGATCTCAGCGGGCGGGCGCTTCGATCTCGTCTCGCGCGAGAGCTTTCTGTTGATCAACAACCTGCTGCTTGCCGCCTTGGCGGCCCTGGTCCTCTTCGGCACCCTGGCCCCGCTGATCTACGAGGCGGCCGGCTGGGGCAAGATCTCGGTCGGCTTCCCCTGGTTCAACATGATGTTCGTGGCCCTCTCGCCGCTCCTGGTGCTGGCCATGGGCATCGGCCCCCTCACCCGCTGGAAGCACGATGACGCGGGCCGCCTGCTGCGGCTGCTCTGGCTGGCGCTGGCGGTGAGCCTGATCATTGGGGCGATCACCGCGACTGGTCTGATCCTGCCGGGGAATTTCCATGTGGGGCTGGGCCTCGGACTCACCGCCTGGCTTGTCCTCACCCACCTGATCGCCCTGGGCGAGCGGTTGACCCAGCGCGGATTGCGCGGGTTCACGACCGACCTGGGCGGTCAGGGCCGCAGTTGGTACGGCATGTGGCTGGCCCATATCGGCATCGCCGTCTCCATCGTCGGCGTCACCATGGTCACCAGCTTCGGGATCGAGACCGACGTGCGGATGTCGCCCGGCGCGGTCCACGAAACGGCCGGCTATCGCTTCCAGTTCAACGGCGTCACGACCATCGCCGGCCCCAACTACCAGGCCAGACGGGGCGAGTTCCACGTCTTCCGGGGGGACCGGCAGATCGCCGTCCTGCAACCGGAGAAGCGCGCCTATGTGGCCGGCGGCATGCCCATGACCGAGGCGGGGATCGACCCCGGGCTGCTGCGTGACCTCTATGTATCACTGGGTGAGCCGGTCGGCGATCAGGGCGACTGGGCGGTGCGGCTCTACTACAAGCCCTATGTGCGCTGGATCTGGCTGGGCGGCATCCTGATGGCCTTGGGCGGCCTCTTGGCGGTCAGCGACCGGCGCTACCGTTCAGCCCGCCGCACCAGCGCCGCGACCTTGCCGGCCGGCGCGGCGGCGGCCTGATGGCGGGAAGCGGACGTCCGGGTGCGATCAGAACGGATGCGGTGACCGAGATCCCGGGTACGTTATCGTTGTCGTTGTCGTTGTCGTTGTAGTTGTGGGTTTTGGAATATA
>NZ_CAIKKU010000526.1 GCF_903828115.1 uncultured Thiodictyon sp.
GCAGGGCGCGCACCATGACGGTGGCGGGGCTCTTCTCGGCAAATTTCTGGAGGATTTCGCCAAACATGGTCGGTCGGGCTCGCGTGTGATGCTGTAGATATCTTTATATTACAGCATCTTGCTGGCACCTTAAAAGGGCTGGATCGTCTGGTTCTATCGTTACCCCGGTCTGGGCCAGCGGATTGCCGATCCGCAAGCGCGTCCGACCGAGTCGACGGTGCTCGCGACCGTGTGGACCGGCCTGGTCGCGAGCAGCCTGGGCATCCTGTTCTCCATGGTGGTGATGCTGCTGGAAGTCGGACAGCTCCTGTTTTATTTCCTCGCCGCCCCCCAGGCGGGGATCGCGACCATCCAGACGCTAGGCGGCGGGCCCTCCAGTTGGGTCTCCGCGGTCGATCTGGTGAGCCTGTTGGCCCTGGTCCAGATGCTCGCCGCCGAGGTGATCGCCCTGGTGTTGGGTCTCTGGTTGATGTTCCGTACCACCCAGGCGGCCGGCCAATTCCCGAAGGCCGCTTAGCCCTGACCTGGCGCCCCTGGCCTGCCCCGACCCCGGTCGGCGGCGGCCGGGTCGGCGTTGACCCAAGGACCGGCAGCCCCCGTGGCCGCCGGTTCACTGACTCACTGCATCCATGAGGGCCGTTTCAATGACGAATTTCTGGGACATTCTCTATCTGATGGCATCGACCTTCCTGTTCGTTGCCTATCTGATCATTCTCTTTCATATCGTTTTCGACCTGTTTCGCGACCCCGAGCTGGCCGGGGGCTACAAGGTCCTGTGGCTGATCGGTCTCGTGTTCCTGCCGTTCCTGACGGCACTCGGCTACGTCCTCGCCCGCGGCCGCGGCATGGCGCACCGGCAACAGGCGGCGCTGCAACGGGCCAGGTCGGATACCGAGGCCTACATTCGGGAGGTCGCGGCAAAGTCCCCCGCCGAGCAAATCGGCGATGCCAAGGCATTGCTCGATGTCGGCACCATCAGCCAGGGCGAGTTCGACCGGCTCAAGCAAAAGGCGCTCGCCTAGCCGCCTGGCCGCCGAGTCGCGGCGCGCAGATCGGCCGTACCCATCCTCAACCCAGTGCCGGAGCCATCGCCACCATGAATGTCTTAGCCACCTTCTCTGCGCCCGCCCGCGGTCTGATCATCGCCGGGGCCGTCGCGCTCGTCGTGACCTTGATGAAGACCGCGGCGCCGCTGCTGACGCCGCTCCTGCTTGCGATCTTCATCGCGATCGTCGCCACCCCGGCGCTCGCCTGGATGCGCCGCAAAGGCGTGCCGAAGTGGGGCGCCCTGTTCGTGATCGCGTTTGTGCTGCTCGATGTCGGCAGCCTGCTCGCGCTGATGACGACCGGGTCGCTCGAGGGCTTCAAGGACAGCCTGCCGGGCTATCAGGAACGCTTCGCGGCACTGGCCGAGCACTTCGGCGGCATGATGGCGGGGACCGGGGTCGACAACCCGGCCGCGGCCGCGACTGACCTGATGGACCCGGCCAAGCTCAAGGCCCTGGTGCCGCGGATGTTGTCCAGCGCCGGCAGCGTCTTCGCGACCGGGCTCCTGGTGCTGCTCACCGTCATCTTCATCCTGCTCGAAGTGCCGACCATGGCGCCCAAGCTGAGGGCGGCCTTTCACATCACGCCGGACGGCGAGGCGCGCCTGCAGCGGATGCTGGACAACATCAATCGCTACATGCAGATCAAGGCCCTGACCAGCCTTGCCACCGCTGTCTGTGTCTGGCTTCTGCTGTGGCTGTTCGGGATCGACTTCGCCATCCTGTGGGCGGTGCTGGCCTTCTTTCTGAACTTCCTGCCGGTGGTCGGCAACATCCTGATGATGATCCCGCCGGTCCTGCTGGCACTGGTGCAGGTTGACCTGGCCACGGCACTGATGGTCGCGGCCGGATATCTGGTGATCAACACCGCGATCGGCAATGTCATCGAGCCGCGGATCATGGGCAAGGGGCTCGGCATCTCGACGTTGGCGGTCTTCATCGCCCTGCTGGTCTGGGGCTGGCTGTTCGGCACCGTCGGCATGTTTCTGGCCGTGCCGCTGACCACGGCCCTGATCATCGCGCTCGATGCGAGCCCGCATACCCGCCCGCTCGCGATCCTGATGGGGCCGGCGATCACCGAAGAACCCGCGGGCGCCCTGACAGCGGAGCCGGACGCTACCGGTACGGATGACGCAGGGGCCCGTTAGCGGCCATGGCCGCAAGAGCAGCTACCGCGGATGATGCAAGGCGTGCGTGGGAGCGGCTTTAGCCGCGACGAGGCCACGCCAGCTTGCGAGGCCTCGTCGCGGGTAACGGTCATGGCACCCGCGCCACCCCGGAACATGAAAGTCCTCTCGACCGCTAAACCCCGCCTAGCATGGGATGCGTAGTTTTTCCTCTTCCGGATCGAGGCTCGTTCGGGTCCAAAGCCGGTCGGCGATCGCAAACGGCTCGAGGTTGATCGTCTTCGCAAAGTCGCGCACGCGCGTGA
>NZ_CAIKKU010000527.1 GCF_903828115.1 uncultured Thiodictyon sp.
AAGGCTGAAGCCTTGGACTCCAGGCGCTTGGGCTGTGGCGCTTAACTTAATGGCAGTGAAAGGTTCGGTATGCTGGAACATCTTGATCGTTTGCGCGAGACCAATCGGGCGGTACCCCCAACAAACCTCGACCCTACCGGTCTGATCAAAAATTCTGCGGCTTTGAAGCGGGCAGCCTGAAAGAACCTCGCCAATCACGCGCGCCCTCCTTGAGCCTTCATGGTCATCCCCAGGCACGCGTGCAGCGGGCAAAGTCTCAGTGCGATTCTACGAAGCCTTCCTGGGCGCGTCGCGTGCCGTTCGGTATTGTTTGCCTACTCAATTCGCTTGGTTGCATTGCCGGTGAGCCGGCGACTAAAGGCGTTTGGGGGACACGCTCGGCGATCATGGCGTCGTCGCCTGTTTCGATTCTTCGCCGCCTGGCGGCAGCGACCTATTACCAGCGGTTTCTGACCCCGATCAGCCAGCACCGGACCGCGGGAGACACCTGCCGGCATGAAGAGGTGGATAGCGGCCTGTGGACATTGGAGGCCCCCGTCAATGATACCATCAGCGACATTTACGACGCGGGACGGGGAACGCCGTCACCCAAGCTCATGCGCTTCAGGACGAGGGTAAAACCCGTCGTCCAGGATCTACACAATGCTGTAGGGGTAGGCGGCGGGAAAGGTCGTGCGCGGCAGTTGCGTCTCTTTGCTCGCCACCCGGGCGTTGCGCACCGGCGCTCGAGGCTTTACCGTGCAGATACGCGCTCGACCGGCTGCAGCCTCGACCTCTGTCTCCCGGCGGCCGGAACCAATCGCGACCATTGCGCGGGACCAGAGCGCACGCAACGCAAGCAGACACAACCGATGAAGCAACCCTTGACCACCCCGCAAGCCCCACCGGCCGGCCCCTTCGCCCTCGCAGACCCGGACGCCTACGGGCGCTGGCGCGACGCCCGCCTCGCCGCGGCCCCGACCAGCCTCGCCGACCTCATCGTGGCGGTTCGGGACCCGCGCGACCTGACCGCAGCAGAGATTGATGCCATCCTGGGGCGCTGCCGCCACGCCAACATGGCGATCTATGTGGGCCAGACCGGCGACGACCCGGACAAGACCATCCCGGCACGGTTGGGCGCGCAACTGGGCCTGCACCGGCTGGACCACAACCGCGGCGCGGACGAGGACGCCATCACCTCGCTGCGGATCCAGACCGACGCCCGCCATGCCGGCTATATCCCCTATACCGACCGCCCCATCGCCTGGCACACCGACGGTTATTACAATACCCCGGAGCGTCAGATCCACGGCCTGCTGCTGCACTGTGTCCACCCGGCCGCGGCCGGCGGGGCCAATGCACTCTTGGATCACGAGATCGCCTACTGTCTGGTTCGCGACCAGGACCCGAACTTTATCCGCGTCCTGATGCACCCCCGGTGCATGACCATTCCCGCCAACCCGGGCGATGGCGCTGACGAAGGCACCGAATTGCGCCCGGAACAGTCGGGGCCGGTCTTCTCTGTCCGCGCGGACGGGCGCCTGCACATGCGCTACACCAATCGCGCCCGCAATATCGTCTGGCGCGACGACCCGCTGACCCTGGCGGCGGTCGACTGTCTGAAGACGCTCCTGCACACCCCCAGCCCCTGGCACCTCGAGGGCCGCCTGGAACCCGGCTGGGGCCTGATCTGCAACAACGTCCTGCACACCCGCACCCGCTTCACCGAGGGGCCGCTCCCGCGGCTCATCTACCGGGCACGCTATTACGACCGGATTGCAGGAACTTAACTCCAATCACCAAATGCCGAGATCGCAGGTGAACCGTGCCGACGAAGAGCAACGTGGAACTTACCGAACGCCAGAAGAACGGACGGGCCGATCGCGTGCTGTTGATTCTCCTGCACCCGCTTGCCGGCCTGTTGGCTGGGCGCATTCTGTTTTCCGGGCGTATTCGGAAATAGCCCCCGCAGCACGATCACGGATCGACCGCCAAGCACCGTGCTCGCGGGTTGCCCGGCCCGCCAGCCGCGCAAGCGGTAGGGCCGCGACTTGGGGGCCGGAACCCGGCTGAGCGCCCGCGCCTCATCTAACCGCCGCGGCCGACCTCCAGTACGAACTGCTCCAGCTTGCGGGTGTCGGCGGCGAATTGGCGGATGCCCTCGGCGAGCTTCTCGGTGGCCATCGCGTCTTCGTTGAGGTCCCAGCGGAAGGCGCGCTCGTCGCAATCGACCCGGGAGATATCCAGGGTGCGCGCGCGCTGCGCGTCGAGCTTGCGGACCAGGTCACCCGGTAGGGCCGCCAACTCCTCCAGCAAGGCCGGGGCGATGGTCAGGTAGTCGCAGCCGGCCAGTTCCAAGATCTCACCGACGTTGCGGAAACTGGCGCCCATGACCACGGTCTTATAGTCATGGCGCTTGTAGTAGTTATAGATTCGGGTCACCGAGAGCACGCCCGGATCGGTGTGCGCCGGGTAGCCCGCCACCTGCTGGTCCTTCTTGTACCAGTCCAGGATGCGCCCGACGAACGGCGAGATCAGGGTCACGCCGGCCTGCGCGCACGCGAGCGCCTGGGCAAAGCCGAACAGCAGGGTGAGGTTGCAGTGCAGACCGCGCGCCTCCAGGCGCTCGGCGGCGCGGATGCCCTCCCAGGTGGAGGCGATCTTGAACAGGACCCGGGTACCGGGGTCGATACCGGCCTGGTGGTAGAGTTCCACCAGCCCTTCGGCACGACGGATGGTCGCCTCGGTGTCGAAGGAGAGGCGCGCGTCGATCTCGGTCGAGACCCGGCCGGGGACTATCCTCAGGATTTCAATGCCGAAGTTGATCGCCAGCTTATCCATGGTCCACTGGCTTTGGGCCGCCGGGTCGGCGCCGCCCCGCTGCCGGCCGAAGTGCACCGCGTCTTCCACCAGCGCGCGGTACTGGGGCATCTGTGCCGCCTTGAGCAGCAACGACGGATTGGTGGTCGCGTCCTGGGGCAAATAGGCGGCGATCGAGGCGAAGTCCCCGGTGTCTGCCACTACCTTGGTCATGGTCTTGAGTTGTTCCAGCATGTTCATCGATAGTCACCCTTGTCGGCTTGGTTGGCAGTAACGCGGCGTCGGCAGGCCGTCCGCCGACTGCCCCAGGAAGGACAGATCCCGCTCGGCAATCGTGGCGTTGCGCAGGTCGCGCAGACGCTTGATACGCACCCGACCATCCGCCGGACAGTAGTCGATCTTGCGCGGGTAGCTACCGCCGACGTCCTCGGCGACGATGGGGACCCCCGCCTCGCGCAGGAAGGCTCGGGCGACGGCGAGTGAGCGGGCACCGATGGCGTCGGTCTCACCGCGCGGGCAGGCCCCCCCGAACAGCTTGGCCTCCAGTTGATCGCGCTGCGCGCCCGCGGCCTGCAGGGCCTCGAGCAGGGTCCGCAGCGCCGGGAGTGCAAGGCTCGACCCCATCCCCTGGGTCGTCTCCGGTTCCAGCACATGGGTCACCCCGCCGAGACCCTGGGCGCGATCACGGATACAGACCGCCACGCCGCTGCCGAGTACCGCGACGATGGTCTCGTCGCGGCTTAGATAATACTGCCCAGGCAATAACTTAGCGGTAAAGCGATGATTCCCGGCATCGAAATAGCGGGTGATGTGCTAAAAACCATGTAGGGTTTCTGGTTTCTGCAACACGGCTGTTCTCTCTGCGTTCAGGCTTACTCGACAACATAGACCGCACCGCCGACATCCGCAAACCCCGGCCGCCGATTTTATTCGGCGAGAATTGGTCTATCATAGCGGGGTGAATCTGCGCGACCTTCGCTACATCCTCGCCGTCGCCGACACCCGCCACTTCGGACGGGCGGCCGAGCGCTGCTTTGTCAGCCAGCCGACCCTGAGCGGGCAGATCAAGAAGCTGGAAGATGAACTGGGGGTGGTGATCTTCGAGCGCACCAACCGCTCGGTGGAGGTCACCCCGGTGGGCGCGACCATCCTGGCCCACGCCCGCCTGGCGGTCGAGCAGGCCGACACCATCGAGCAGGTCGCCCGCGCCTTTCAGGACCCGCTCGACGGCCCCTTGCGGATCGGTGCCATCCCGACGCTCAGCCCCTACCTGATGCCCCTGGTGCTGGTGCCGCTCAAGCGCGCCTACCCCAAGCTGCGCCTGGTGCTGTCCGAGGAGATCACGGACTCACTGCTCGCGCGCCTGCATCGCCACGAACTGGACGCCGCCCTGCTCGCCACCGCCCCCGACGACCTGGACCTGGACGCCTTGGCGCTGTTCGACGAACCCTTCTGGCTCGCCCACCCGCGCAATCACCCACTCTACGAGAAGGACGAGATCGAGGCCTCTGACCTTGCGTCCCTCGAACTGCTGCTGCTCGCCGACGGCCATTGTCTCACCACGCAGGTGATGGACCTGTGCCGCCTGGCAGAGCGCCCCAGCCACGGCGAGATGGCGGACCTGCGGGCCGCGAGCCTGGAGACCCTGCTCCAGTTGGTCGGCGCCGGCTTCGGCTGCACCCTGGTCCCGGCCCTGACCATCCGCGGCGGCTGGATGACGGACAGCGGCATCATCGCCCGTCCGCTGGCCCTGCCGGACGCCTACCGGCGCATCTCGCTCTACTACCGCCGCAGCTTCCCCCGCCGTGCCGCCCTGGAGGCCTTCGCCCAGGTGGTGCGGGAGCATCTGCCCAATACGGTACGGCCGCTCCCGCCGACCTGAGTCCCGTCGTGCAGCGCCGCCGCGCGGGCGGCCGGCACCGCGACCCGAAAATCCAATTGTTAATATAAATTGACAATTTTCATTGACAAATTGTCTTTTGGTTGATCCAGGACAACAAAACCGCGTTTAGTCGTTACAGACACGCAATCAAGGTCTATGCTTGCGACTGTGCATCGCGACCGCCGGGCGCCGTCAGATAATCCTGTTATAACACAGAGTTTTATGCCCTGAAACGGGACGGCCGGACGCCGCGTCGGCGCGATCAACACGCGGGGTTGCCAACCCCGGACCCATAAGAAGACCACGAGGAGGTTACGATGACTTTCACACAAACTCAGGCCGTCTGGGAACTCTGCCGCCAAGGCCTACCGCTGCTGGCCGACGAGGCCGCCGAGCGCTGGGAGCGCGGACTGCACTTTAAGCTACAGTCCCAGGTCCGCATCGCCCGCGCCGTCGAGGCCCTGATCGAGCAATGCAACTGGGAGGTCGGCCGCCGGGGGGAGACTGCCTGACGCTTAGGGCCTAGGGCTCACCGAGGTGCACCGCCAGCCAGATACAGGGGGGGCTGGCGGTGGTTTCAGCCACCCGATGCGGGGTGTGGGCGGGGATCAAGACCCAGTCCCCGGGACCTAAGACCCGCTCCGCCCCATCCACCCACAGCCGCGCCCGGCCCTGGAGCAGGGCCACCCACTCGTCGTGGGGCTGGTCATAGAGGACCGGCTCCGGGCTTGCGCTGCTGATGATCCGCTCGATCCGCACCCGCCCCCCGGGCGGTGCCCCCTTGAGATCAAATCGCAACAGGTCTTCAAAGACCTCGCCCGTCGGCGGCGGCGGCGTGTCGTTTAACAGGTTTCCCGAGCGCGGCGGCATCTCAGTCCCACCGGAACAGCCAGGCGGCCAGACTGAGAAACCCCAGGGCGAGGGCCGCGAGCAGCAGGACCTCAGGCAGGACCTCGACGACCCCGGCCCCGTCGATCATGATACGGCGGGCCGCGTCCACCAGTTGGGTCAGAGGCGAGAGTTGGGAGAGCAGGCGCGCCCCCGGGCTCGCTCCCTCCATGGAGAACCAGACCCCGGAGAGCAACAGCAGGGGCCAGGAGATGAGGTTCAGGATACCGTCGGCCAGCTCCTCGGTCCGCAGCCGTGCGGCGACGATGAGCCCCAGGCTGATGAGGCACAGGGCGCCAGCCGCAAAGACCAGCACCAGGGCCGGATAGGACCCACGCATGGGGAAGCCGAGCACCAGGTCCGCACCCAGGTACACCACCGCGGTGGCAGACATCACCACCAGCAGGCGCGAGAGCACCTGCGCGCTCAGAAACTCAAACGGCGAGAGCGGCGTCGCCTTCAACCGCCGCAAGACGCCGTTCTTGCGGTAACGCACGATCACCCAGCCCACCCCCCAGAGGCTGGAGAACATCAGGTTCATCGCCAGGATCCCGGGCATGACCCAGTCGGCATAACTGACGGGCGCGCCGGTCAGGGTCCGGCGCTGCGGTGTCGTCACGTCCGCCCCCGGCGTGACCGCCGCCCCGGGCGGCGTCCCCAGCAACAGTCGCTCGGCCAGATAGCCGCGGGGGGACTTGAGGTTCACCCAATAGGTCAGCGGGTCGGTGCGCGGGTCGATCAGCAGATCGAGCTGATGACGATCCACCTTGGTCATCGCCGCCCCCGGATCGGTCAGCGGCACGAACGTGATGTACTCCAGGGCCAGGAACCCGCCCGCAGCCCGCGGCAAGGACCCGTCGGTGCTCAGCACCCCGACCTTGAACTGGTCCTGGGGATCACCGCTGAAGATGAAGGCGAAGCCCAGCACCATCAGGATCGGCATGAAGATGTTCCAGCCCAGACCGGCACGGTCCCGGTAGAACTCCCGGTTACGGGCGATGAGGACGGCCAGGATGCGGCGCCACATGGTTGAGTCTCCCGGGGCTTGGCCCGACTGGTTGGTCCTGACGACGGGGGAAGGCCCATTTGGTGGCCGCTTACGGTAGCATTGTCCCAAGTCCGGGCGCGGACCGCCAGCGGCGCGCCCGGGTGCGATCAGTTCTGCTCGCACCCGGCGCGCCCCCCCTTGACTTGCGACCATTCACACCACCGGAAATCCCCTATGCCCATTCTGATCCTGCTCCTTGGACTCTTCCTCTTCATTAGTGCCCACTCGCTCGGCTTTCTCGCCCGCAAGACGCGGGCAAAGGTGTCGGGCGCCGTCGGGGAGGCCCGCTGGCGCGGGGTCGTCGCCCTGGTGAGCCTCATCGGCCTCATCCTGATCTCCCTGGGGTACTGGCTGGCCCGCGTCGAGCCGATCCCGTTCTACGCCCCGGCGACCTGGACGCGGCACCTGAGCCTCCTGATCATGGTCCCGGTCTTCCCGCTGCTCTTCGCCACCTATCTCCCCGGGCGCATCCAGAGCGCCGTCGTCCACCCGACCCTGGTGGCCGTCGCCCTGTGGGCCTTCGCGCACCTGCTCGCCAACGGCAACCTGGCGGACCTGCTCCTGTTCTGGTCCTTCCTCATCTGGTCAGTGGCCGACCTGATCTCGCTCAAGTACCGCCCCGCCCCGCCGGTAGAAGGCGCCCCCCCCGGCAAGTTCAACGACCTGATCGCCATCGTCGCCGGACTTGGGCTCTATTGCGTCTTCCTGTTCTGGGCGCACGCCTGGCTGATCGGCGTCTCACCCCTGGGCAGCGGCGCCCTCTAGCAGCCTGTCGGACTTGATCGCGTAACCGATTGATTAACAAGGAAAACGACTTTTTGGCGCAAAAGAGGAAACTCTTTGTATTCAATCGGTTGTATCACTAAGTCCGACAGCCTGCTAGCGTCGGCGCCCTGCGGCGGGCGTTGTCGTTGTCGTTGTCGTGATCGGAGAAGCGAGGCAATTTGGGGTGAGGGAGAATCCGCGACGCGACGATAACCTCGACTACGACAACGACAACGATTGATTGCGTTTGTCTTTACCGTGAAAGCGCGTAGTCAGGCCATCCTGGCCTGACGGTGTCGGGGCTGGAACAGTCAGGGCTGGAAGCCCTGACTACGCCGCCCCGCACGATGGCCATCGAGCTAGCGGTCGAGAGGACTTTCATGTTCCGGGGTGGCGCGGGTGCCATG
>NZ_CAIKKU010000528.1 GCF_903828115.1 uncultured Thiodictyon sp.
AGCCCCCGCCCTGCTTGAAGCGCATCATACCGCGCCCGGGGTCATAGCCCCAGAGGGCGGCGGCGAGGAACAGGGCCAGGGCGGCGGCGACGCCGGCCAGGGCGTACCAGTTCATCTGGGCGTAGAGTGAGAAGCGGATCAGTTCCACGCCCCAGGTGAAGGGATTGAAACGGCAGATCTCATAGAGCGGGATGCTGGAGTCGCGGATGCGCCAGAGCGGATAGAGTGCGGAGGAGGCGAAGAAGAGCGGGAAGATGACGAAGTTCATCACCCCCGCGAAGTTTTCCAGTTGACGGATCACCGAGGAGAGAAAGAGCCCCAGTGCGCCCAGCATCAGCGCGGTGAGCAGCAGGGCGGGCAGGACCAGCAGGTAGCCGATCGGCGGCGGCTGTACGCCCCAGAACCAGGCGATGGCCAGGAACAGATAGACCTGGAGCACCGCCACCAGTGCCCCCGCCAGCAGCTTGCACAGCAGCAGCCACCAGCGGGGGAAGGGGCTGACCATCAGAAGCCGCATACTGCCCATCTCCCGGTCATAGACCATGGAGAGTGAACTCTGCATCCCGCCGAACAGCAGTATCATCGCCGCCAGGCCCGGGGCTATGTATTCCTCATAGAGGATGTAGGTCTCATAGGGCGGGATGATGGAGATCCCGAGCACGGCGCGGAAGCCGGCGGCGAAGATGAAGAGCCAGACCAGCGGGCGCACCAGGGCACCGAAGAAGCGCTCGCGCTGGTGCAGGAAGCGCAGCCCCTCGCGGGCGAGGATGCCGATGAGGACGAGCAGGTATTGACGCGGGCTCACGCCGCCTCCTGCGCGCCGGTGAGACGGTTGAAGGCCTGATGCACGGACGCCGACCCGGTGTCGGTCAGGAGGCGGGCCGCGGTTCCACGATGCAGCACCCGGCCGCGGTGCAGGAGCACGACCTGATCCGTCGGTTCCACCTCGTCCACCAGGTGGGTCGCCCACAGGACCGCGACCCCGTCCTCCCGACAGCGCGCCCGCACCTGGCCGATGATCGCCTGGCGGCTGTGCACGTCGAGACCCACGGTGGGTTCGTCCGCCAGCAGGACCCGGGGGCGGTGCAGCAGGGCGCGGGCCAGTTCCAGACGGCGGCGCTGACCGCCGCTCAATTGCCGCGCCCGCTCGCCCGCCCGCTCCGCGAGATCCACCCCGGCCAGCGCGGACTCGATGCGCGGGCGCATCGCCGTCGGGTCCAGCCCGTGCAGGGCGCAGTGATAGCGCAGGTTCTGCCGCAGGGTGAGATCCAGATCCAGGGTCGGCTGCTGGAAGACCACGCCCAGGGCGGCCAGGGCGCGGGGGCCCTGTCGGCTGAGATCCTGGCCCAGGATGCGGATGGACCCGGTGCGGCACAGAAAGAGCCGGGTGATGAGGGAGAAGAGCGTGGTCTTACCGGCGCCGTTCACCCCCAAGAGGACACAAAAGCCGCCCGCCGGGACCCCGAATGAGACGCCCGCCAGCACCTCGCGTCCGGGGTAGGCGAAGGCGATATCGGAGACTTCGAGGGCGGCGCCGTCGGTGCCGCCGGGAGCCATCGTGTTGGACTGGTCCGGATGCTGTCCTCTGTTCATTGTGTGGCGATCCCCGATAGATTTCCCAAAGCGCCGCCTTCAGACTAGTACCACCAGGCGCAATTGCCCGGATCATTGGCGGAGGGTGCGCCGAGCTCGATCACAGTTCCGGCCGCGAGCAAACCGGAGGTCGACGCTTTACCGTGAAAGTGCGTAGTCAGGCCATCCTGGCCTGACGGTGTCGGGGCTGGAACAGTCAGGGCTGGAAGCCCTGACTACGCCGCCCCGCACGATGGCCATCGAGCTAGCGGTCGAGAGGACTTTCATGTTCCGGGGTGGCGCGGGTGCCATG
>NZ_CAIKKU010000529.1 GCF_903828115.1 uncultured Thiodictyon sp.
AATCGTAATCGTAATCTTAATCTTAATCTTAATCGGAGTTATCGTAGTGCCCCAGATTCTACCGCACCCCAAGTTGCATCGCTTCTCCGGTTACGACAACGACAACGACAACGACAACGACAACGAGTGACAGGTACCATGCCCAGACCCGGGTGGCTGATCGTTGCATTTGCGCGCCTGTTTGCGGGGCGGCGCACATGATCCTGAAATCCACAGATGACTGCTTTTTCTGAAATGATCGCCGCCGCCCCCTGGCTGGTCCCCCTGGTGGTCTTCCTCGTCGCCCTCGCGCTGGCGCTCGGGATCAATGCCGCGGTCATCGCGCGGCGGCCGACCCGCGACAGCGGTGCCCTGTGGACCGCGGTGCTGGTCTGGACCGGCGGCCCCCTGGCCGCACTGGTGCTCTATGCCTGGACCCTGCAACTGGTCGATGCCGCCTGGTGGCACCGGGGCTGGCACCCGCTGTTCGACGCGACCGGCCTGCGGCTGGCGCTGCCGTGGCTGCCGCCCCTGGACCTGCGGGTCCCCTCGCCGGTGGGTCCGGATGGGCAGCGGCTGGCCCATCCCGAGTGGTGGGCGCTCGCCATCCCCTTTGCCGTCTGGTTGGCCGTGCTCCTGATCCAGCTCGCGCTGCCGACACCGGCGCGCAGCCCCGATCAGCCGCGCCCCGGGGCCTGGCTGGCCGGCTCCGCGGGCTTCGAGAATTCCCGGCGCTGGGCGCTGTGGGCCCTGGTCCCGCCGTTGCTGCTGCTGCTCCTGTGGAGCGCCCCCGACCTGGGGGAGGGGCAGGCCCAGGAGCGGGCCGCGCCCTGGGGCCTGCTCGCGGTCGTCGCGATCACCCTCGTTGCCATTGCATTCAGTCGCGGCCCGGACGCCGCGGCGGCGACGGACCAGGCGGGCGCGGCGCCGCCCGCGGCCCCCGGCGACTGGGCGGCGGCGCTGCGCGGTGCCGGCTTCGCCGTCCAGACCCTGTGTCGGCTCCCGGCCACCGAGGCGGCGCCGGAAAGCCGCGAGCCCGGGGCGCGCGCCCTGCTCGACCAGTGGCCCTTCCTGCGGGAGCGCCGCGTCGCCCCGGAACTGATCGAGGCCGTCGCCGACCTGTTCGGTCCGGACGCGGCGCAACGCGGCGGGCGCAACCGGCTGATCCTGGCGGCGGACGACGCCGGCCAGTTGGAGGCCCTGGCGGTCGCGATCCAACTGACCCACCTGCGACTGGAACTGGTGACCCTGGTCGTGGTCCCGCAGGCCCCCGCGGCCTTCGCCGCGCGGCTCGCGCCCTGGCTGCCGGGCCCGGAGGCCATTCACCTGCCGCGGGCCGCTGTCCCCATCGACAGCACCGCCATGGCCTGGGTGCTGGATGTCGGCACCCTGTCGGAGCAACTGGCGGACCTGGCCGACAACCCCGTGCTGCTCGGGCGCATCGGTCTGACCGTGTGGTTCGACCTGGACGCCTATTCCGGGGTCCGGGCGGCCAACTTCTGGGCCCTGTCCCACCGTCTGGATCGGCTGCTGCGTGCCCGCGGCGCCCAAGAGGCGCGCTCACTCACCTTCGCCCGCGATCACCGCGGCCATGAGGCCAACTTTGCGGCCTTCTGGTCGCAACTGCTGCCCTACGACTACCAGCCCGCGGAGCGGGTGCTGGTCGCCCGGCGGCGCCCCCATCCCATCGCGATCCACCTGCTGGAGCCGGGCGCGGACCCAAGGCCCCCAGACCCGGCCAATCCGGACCCGGCCAATCCGGACCCTGGCGACCCCAGCCTGGCGGCCCTGCGGGCCAGTGTGGCGGCGGGGTGGCGCACCCGGTTCGACCCGCCGCCCACCCTGGACCTGGTGCGGGCCGGCGACTTCCTGCAGCAGCAGGTCGGCGGGCGTCGCCTGGCCGATGGTCTGGCGCGCGACCCGGCGGACGCCGCGGCGCGGATCCTGGAGGTCGGCGCCGCGCAGGTGCTGGCGCTGGCCGACCTGCTGGCCCAGGGCGGGCGCGCCCTGACCGCCTTACCGACCCACCAGGTGGGCCTGCTCGCGGCGCCCGGCAACCCCTATGTGCGGCACCTGCTGGCGCAGTTGGCGCAGGACCCCGAGGCCTTCTTCCGGCACGTGCGGCGGCTGGTCCCCGGGGTGCCGCAGCCGGCGATCGTGCGCCGCCACCTGTTGCTGGCCCTGCGCGAGATGGAGGCGGTGGCGAGCGGGCTGCTCGACACCTTTCAGTGGCGCGATGCGATCCTCGACCCGGTGTTGGAGGAACTCGCCAACCGCCACGAAATCGAGCGGCGCGACGTCCGTTATCTGGACGACAACAACGTCTTGAAGGTCGATACCGGCTATCGCAGTTCGGCGGCGCAGTATCGCCCGGGGCCCCTGGATACCGTCGGCGATCAGTTGGTCTCGGTGGTCCTGCGCGAGGCCGGGGGGAGCCTGGCCCTGCTCCAGCGCATCGACCCGGAACGCGCCACCATCGTCGCCTATCCCCGGCGCGTCTTCCAGGTCGCGGGTCAGTCCTACCGCATGAACCCCTGGCCCGCGACCAACGCTGACGCGATCAGACGCTCAGGCGTACTCTATTGCACCCGCACCGATGACCCGGCGCTGACCTGGCGGGTGAGTGAGCCGCGCCTGCGCCGCACCCAGGTCGACACCCGCTACAACCAGGTCTTTCTCGACCAGGGCGGCCTGAACAAGGCCGTGATCCAGACCTGGTACGAGGAGGAGGTGACCGGCATCATCGAGGTCCGGCCCGAGCGTCACGGGACACTGAGCCGCAGCGAGCCCCTGTGGGGCGAGCCGATCGAGAGCCTGGCCTTCCCCACCCAGGGGCTGCTGCTGCGCTTCCTCGCCGAGGACCTGGACGAGGCCCCCGCCGCCCTGCACTCCATCGCCGCGGCCCTGGGCCAGGTGTTGGCGGTCCATGTCGGGGTGGAGGAGGACGCGGTCCTGGTCATGGCCGCACAGGGGCTCAAGATCGGCCGGCGCCGCGAGTCCGGCCTGGTGATCCTCGACCTCCATCCCCAGGGCATTGGGTTGATCGATGCGCTCAATGACGACGACGACCTGTTGCGCCGGCTGCTGGAATACACCCGGGACTGGCTGGCCGAATGTCCCTGCGCCGCCGCGGCCGGTTGTCCCCGGTGCCTGCAATCCCCGCCCGCGATCGCCGCCACCCGCCATTCGGTCGAGCGCCGACTGAGTCGTAGCGAGGCGGTGGAGGTCCTGCGGCGGGTGTTGGGGGGCTGAAGAAGGGCTTAGCAACGAGACAAGAACAAGTTAAACACAAACACAATCGTTGTCGTTGTCGTTGTCGTAATCGTAATCGGAGAAGCGATGCAACTTGGGGCGCT
>NZ_CAIKKU010000530.1 GCF_903828115.1 uncultured Thiodictyon sp.
CCATCCTGGCCTGACGGTGTCGGGGCTGGAACAGTCAGGGCTGGAAGCCCTGACTACGCCGCCCCGCACGCTGGCCATCGAGCTAGCGGTCGAGAGGACTTTCATGTTCCGGGGTGGCGCGGGTGCCATGACCGTTAGCCGCGACGAGTCGCCGCAAGGGCGAGTGGCCGGAACCATGATCAGATGTCGCAAAAGCCCAGCGGGCTTGTGCGACCGCGGTATCATGCGCAGTCTGTCGCGGTGCCCGTCGCCGCCCCTCCCGGCATCCAAGAGGAACCCCTATGCCAGACCCCCAGTCAAGCCTTGCGCAGCGGCTGCACGCCGCCGCCCGGTCCTTCGTGAAGTGGCTCGTCATCGCCGCCAAGTGGACCGGCCGGATGCTCCGGCACCTTGGTATCGCCCTGCTGGTCTTCGGGCGCGCCCTGTACAACCCGGCGTTCGCCCGCGCCTTCAACCGTGGCTTCGACCCGACGTCCCCCCAGGGCGAGACCGGCGCGCTGCCCCCGGCGGCACCCGCCCCGCTGCCGATCAAGACGGTGCCGGCGGCCCCGCTGGCCACCCTGGACAAGGCCCCGCCGGATTCCGCCCTGCTGCTCCTCGGGCTCTTCCAGAAGGAGGCGCGGCTGGTGGACTTCCTCCAGCAGGACGTCGCCGACTATTCGGACCAGCAGGTCGGCGCCGCCGCCCGGGTCGTGCACCAGGGGCTGCGGCGGGTGCTGGACGACCATGTGACCATTGCCCCGGTGCGGACCGAGCCCGAGGGCGGCCGGGTCACCCTGCCGGCCGGGTTCGACCCGGCCGAGGTCCGCATTACCGGTCAGTTGGTGGGTGAGCCGCCCTTCCGCGGCACCCTGGTCCACGGCGGCTGGCGCGCCACCGAGCTGCACCTGCCCAAGGTGGTGAGCGGGCGCGACCTGGGCATCCTGGCACCGGCGGAGGTGGAACTGTGAGCGCGGCCCGCTATTGCATCGGGATCGATCTGGGGACCACCCATTGCGCCCTGGCCTACATCGACTCGCAGGAGGGCGACGGGGACACCATCGTCGATGCGATCCTGCCCATCCCCCAGCTCACGGCCCCGGGTGAGGTGATGGACCGCCCGCTGCTGCCGTCCTTCCTCTATCTGCCCCACCCGGAGGAGTTCCGGCCGGTCGACCTGACCCTGCCCTGGCCCAGTGACCCGAGCCGCGTCGCCGGTGACCTGGCCCGCGCCCAGGGGTCCACGACCCCGATCCGGCTGGTGTCGAGCGCCAAGTCCTGGCTCTGTCACCCGGATCTGGACCGGCGCGCCGCCTTCCTCCCGGAGGGCGCCCCGGACGAGGTGACCAAGATCTCGCCCTTTGCCGCCAGCGTGCAGTACCTCTCGCACCTGCGGGAGGCCTGGAACGTCGCCCATCCCCAGGAGCCGCTGGAGGCCCAGGAGGTCACGGTCACGGTGCCGGCGTCCTTCGACCCGGCGGCCCGGGAGTTGACCGCCGAGGCCGCCCGCGCCATCGGTATCGCCAACCTGGTCCTGCTGGAGGAGCCCCAGGCGGCGCTCTACAGTTGGGTCAACGACAGCCATGGGAACTGGCGCACCCAGGCGCGGGTCGGGGACATTATCCTGGTGGTCGATGTCGGCGGCGGTACCACGGACCTGTCGCTGATCGCGGTCACGGAGGAGGAGGGGGCATTGGAGCTGACCCGTATCGCGGTCGGCGACCACATCCTCCTGGGCGGCGACAACATGGATCTCACGCTCGCCCACCTGGTGCGCACCAAGCTCAAGGCCGACGGGGTGGAACTGGACCGCTGGCAGTTCCAGGCCCTGACCTATGGCTGTCGCCAGGCCAAGGAGACCCTGCTCGGTGACGCGGACCTGCGCTCGGTGCCGGTGGTGGTGCCGAGCCGCGGGTCGCGCCTGATCGGCGGCAGCATCCGCACCGAACTGACCCAGGAGGAGGTGACGACCACCCTGGTCGAGGGCTTCTTCCCCGAGGTCGCGGCCAACGCCCGGCCCATGACGCGCGCCCGCAGCGCCCTGACCCAGGTCAGCCTGCCCTACGCCCAAGACCCGGCCGTGACCCGGCACCTGGCCGCCTTCCTCGCCCGCCAGGCCGGCGCCACCGAGGACCTGAACGGCTTTGCGCAGCCGGCCGCGGGGGCGAGCTTCCTGCACCCCACCGCGATCCTCTTCAACGGCGGTGTCTTCAAGCCGGTGGTGTTGCAGGACCGGGTCATGCGCATCATCAACGCCTGGCTCACGGCCGAGCGGGCGCCGCCCGCGCGCCTCCTGGACGCGCGCGACCTTGATCTCGCCGTCGCCCGCGGCGCCGCCTTCTATGTCCACGCCCGCCACCACGGCGGGGTGCGCATCCGCGGCGGCACCTCCCACGCCTACTATGTCGGCATCGAGGCGGCGGCCCCCGCCATCCCCGGGCTCGACCCCGAACTGCACGCGCTCTGTCTCGTGCCCTTCGGTCTGGAGGAGGGGTCCGAGCCGGTCAGCCCGCCCCAGGAGTTCGGGCTGGTGGTCGGCGAACTGGTGCGCTTCCGCTTCTTCAGTTCCAACGTGCGCCGCGACGATCAGGTCGGCGAGCTGCTGGCCGACTGGCCCGCGGACGAACTGGCTGAACTCGAAGAGATCCAGACCGAACTGCCCGCCGAGGGCCGCAAGCGCGGCGAGGTGGTCCCGGTGCGGCTCCAGGCACAGGTGAGCGAGGTCGGCACCCTGGAACTGACGGCCATCCCCATCGCCGACGGCGCGCAGCGCTGGAAGGTTGCATTCAACACCCGCGGCACCGGCGTGGAGTAGCCGGGGCCGGGGCGCCGCTTGCCCGTGGGAGCGGCGTCCCGCCGCGACGCTTCGTTGTCGTTGTCGTTGTCGTAATCGGAGAATCGATGCAATTTCGAGTGCGAGAGAATCTGAGGCGCTACGATAACCTCGACAACGACAACGACAACGACAACGACAACGACAACGACAACGACAACGACAGCGACAACGACATCCGGCCTGCGTGCCCTCTCACCCCGATACTTCGCACCAGGCCCGCCGCGCCCGCCGGACGTTTAGAAAGACTTGCCGGAGACGGTCCCGACCAGGTCGTCGATCTGATCCAGGTCGCGCTGGATCGCCGCCGCGCGTGCCTTCAGGTCGCCGACCGGCTGCTGGTCCGGATGGACCCCGCGCAAGGCCCCCTTGGTGCGCGTGACCTGGGCCTGGGCCTGGTTGAGGCGCCGCAGTTGCGCGGACTGGCCGCCGGCGGTCCGCAACTGCGCCCGCTGTTGGGCCAGGCGCCGCTCCAGGTCGGCCAGGCGGGCCTGGGAACGGTTCAGATCCGTGCGTACCGCGGCGCGCTCCCGTTCCAGGTCCCGGGCCTGCGCCTGGAGTCGCTGCTGGGCGCTCAATTCCCCCTGGTAGGCCCCTTCGCGGTCGTCGATCCGGCGCTGGTAGCCGCCCCCGGCCAGACCCACGACACCGCTGACGAAGCCGCCCTGATGGGGGTCCTCGCTGGTCGCACAGCCGGCGAGCCAGAGCGCCGCTGCCATGCCGGCCACCCCGCGCGACCGGCCCGGGCGTCGGCGCGCGGCCTGCGTACTTTGGGTATCAATCACGATCAGGCCCCTCAAGCGACTGAAACATTTTGCGCAAGACTGTCGAGGGTCTTGAGGTTCTTGTTGTAGGTGTCGAGCTCGCGCTGCATCCGCGCGGTGTCGGTGCCCGGGTGGTCCTGGCGGAACTGGCGCTCGGCACCCTGGAACATGGTCTGCTTTTCGCGGGCGCCGCTGCTGGCCTGGGCGACGACCCGCTGGTTGTCGGCGAGGCGGCGGCGGGTGTCGGCCAACTGGGCCTGGGACGCCTGGCCCTTGCGCACCTGCTGCTCAACCGCGGCGAGGCGCCGCTTGTCCTCGGCGATGACCTGGCGCACGCTGACAATCAGTGACTGGGTCTCCTCGTTGGATTTGCGCACATCCGCGATCATGGAGTCCAGTTGATCCTCCTTGCTCGAGTACTGCTGCTGTTTGTGGGCGATATAGACCCCGGCGAGTCCACCCACGGCGCCGCCGATCAGGGCATCCCTCACCACGTCTTGCGCCCGCTCGCGGCGCAGCAGACCGTACAGGGTGCCGGCACCGGCGCCGATCAGCGCCCCTTCCCAGACCGTTTTCTGGAAGGCCCGGCTCTGCTCGCGCAGGCGCCGCTCGGCCGGGGTCAGCGACGCGTCGGCAGTGTCGTCCGTGGGCGTCCGGCTGGCTTGAGCGCTGCCGAGGCTCGGGAGCCAGCCGGACGCGGCCCCCGCGGCCCCCTGGAGGTCGCCGGGTGTTACGCAGCCCGCGCCGGACAGCGCGGCCGTCAGGGTGATCAGCACGCGGCCGCCGAGGCGCATCAGCAAAGGTCGTCTCATTTCTGGTACCTCGTCAGGATTTGTCCCAACAACCGCTGGGGTGGGTTGCCGATTGCACGGCGTACTCTTTAAGGGTGGATAATACCCGAGCACTTGAGGTTTACGGCGGTCGGTCGCGGTCGGCCACCGAAAGCCTTGACGTCAGTAGGGGAGTCTTTATACACTTGGTCCGGGCTTGGACCGGCAGCGCGGCGACCGGCCCCTGACGCGGCCCCCAGGATATTCGCTCGCCGGCGGACACGTCTCGTGCGATCATCCGGTTGCCATGGTTTTGCCAATACTACAGGGGTCATCATGAACACCGCTTGGGCACAGCAACCCAACAACTATCAGGAGATCGGATTCAGTATCGGTCCGCGGCGCGCGGCCGATAAACGCAAGCCCAATCTCTCCAGCCACCCGTTCGGTATCGGCGTGAAATACACCCGCGGGGAGGGTGATATCAGTGGCTTCGAGGTGAATTTCGGTTATCGCTTTTGACCCCGCCGCGGTCGCCATCGCAGGAATCCTGTCATGACGCAGATCTTCATCAGCCACTCCAGCAAAGACCTGGGATTCGTGCTGGCGTACCTCAAGCCGATCCTCACCGACGCCGGGATGCTCGCCTGGTGTTCCGGCACCGACCTGCGCGCGGCCGCCGATTGGGAAAAGCAGATCCGCACCGCCCTGGTCCAGACCGACTGGTTTATCGTCGTCCTGTCCCCGGACGCCCAGCAGTCGGAGTGGGTTCAGTCCGAGACACACTGGGCGCTCGAGCATCTGCGTGGTCGCGTCATCCCGGTGATGGCGCGCGCCTGTGACCCCTATGACCTGCATATCCGACTCGGCACCCTCCAATACATCGACTTTCGTGTCGATCCCGCGCTGGCCGCGGTCCGCCTGCTCGCCCTGATCAACGGCACGGGGCCGGACCTGGAACCCAAGACCCGGATCCCGGAGCCTGCCGCGGGTCTGGACCGAACCACGATCATCAGCACCGTCCGCGAGGCCGACATCAGGTTGTTCATCGAGTTGCCGAACGGCCCCGGTGGTGAGCGCCGGGTGCAGGTGCGGCGCTGCGCCATCATCGGGCGCGGGGACGATGCGGACCTTCAACTCGCCGACGATTGTGTCTCGCGCAAACATGCCAAGCTCACCGTCGTGCCTGGGGAGCCGGGCGTCCTCCTGACCCTGACCGATCTGGAGAGCGCAAACGGAACCTTCGTCAATGACCGCCGGGTCCTGTCCGAACAGCACCTCCAGGTTGGCGACCTCATCAGCATGGGTAACGCCCGGCTGCGCCTGCTTGCCATTGACGAGACCCGCCCGCGTATCTGAAGTCCGACCCGGGATCAGGCCTTCCCCATGCTTGCCGCCAGCGTGTCGAGCGTCTCGAGCTTGGCGCGATAGGTTGTGAGTTCCGCCGCCAGGCCGGCGGTTGTGACGCCGGGATGCTGCTGTTGGAAGCGGCTGGTGGCACCCGCAAACACCTGGTACTGGTCCTGGCCCCCCTGGGACGCCTTTTCAACCACCCGGCGATTGGCCCAGGCGTGACCGCGCTCTTGGAGCAGGTCCGCGTTGGTCGCCGCGCCGCGGGCCACCCGTTCCTGAACGGCGGCCAGCCGGCGACGGTCTTCGGCAATCACCGCGCGCACCTGGGAAATCAAAGCCTCAGTCTCCCGGTTGGAGGTCTTCACGTCGGTAATCATGGCGTTGAGTTGATCCTCCTGGTCGGCATAACGTTGTTGCAACTGGGCGACGTAGGCCCCGGCAATGACCCCGAGGTTGGCGCCAAGGACGGCCCCGCCGACCGCGTCCTTGGCGTCGCCGCCGGCCAGGACGCCGATCGCGGCACCGGCCACGGTGCCGATCAAGGCCCCCTCCCAGACCGTTCGATCGAACTTGCGGGCCTGTGCCCGCATGGCCGCCTCCTCAGCGCTGAAGGCGCCCTTGTAGCCGAAGTCCTCACCACACCCGCCGATCGGCAGCCCCGCGATCGTGAAGCAGCCCCCCACCTCGGCCGGCGGCTGATCGGTCCGGGTTTGCTCGCCGGGACCGCAGCCGGGGACGCTGAACGCAACGACGAGCACCAGTCCCAGCCTGGGTATGTTCAAGGCTGCTGCCCCGGCTCGAGCTGCAACAGGTCCTGCTGCCAGCGCGCCTTGTCGGCCGCCCCGCTGTCCCGATAGGCCGCCAGGTGACGGGCGAAGACCTGGGCATAGGGGATCAGGTAGGCGTTGTCCTTGGCCTTGAGTTCGGCCTCGACGACCTTGAGTTCGCTTGCGATCTCCCGCTCGCTGTAGTCCCGCGCGACGCTGACGACCATGTCCCCGTAGTAGGAGAGACTGTAGCTCATGCCCTGCTCGATCTCGGCGAGATTGAGCGTCCACTTGTCCATCTTCCCCGCGAGGGCGGCGCGCGCCTCGGCGACCAGCCGGGGGCCGTCGCGTGACCCCTGCGCCTGCGTGCTGAAGGCCGCGAAATTGTCCTGGGCCAGACGCATCAGGCCGCGCAGCACCTCGGCGCGCTTGGCATCCGTCACGACCCGCTTGCCCATGAAAGCGCCCATCCGCACCAGGGCGCGCACGGTGCGCTGGCGCGCTTCGTTGAGGCCGGCGTGGGCCTGTTCGACGTTGCGCTGGATGAGCTCCAGCCGGGTGCGCAGGGCCTCGTCCTGGGACTGGCGGGCGGCCTGCTGCAACTCGGCCAGGGCCTGGTCCGCGTCCGCCCGGACATCTCCGGTGCCGGTGAGGCTCGGCAAGCCGGACCAGGATTCCTTGATGGCGTCCAGACGCCCCGCGGAGACGATGACCGGGGCCGTCACGACCAACCGGAAGCCCAGGCTGTCCAGCGATTTGGCGCGCCCGGTGGCGGCGTTGAAATAGTTGTACTCCTGGCGTGCGGCGCTGCCCAGTTGACCCGGGGCGGTCAGGTAGTCCCCGCCGCGGCTGACGAATCCGCCGGCCTGGCCGTGGGGTCGGCCGCGCCGGTCCAGGTGGAAGGGGGCGAGCGTCATCTCTGCGGCGTTGCCGAGCACGTCATGGAGCCCCAGCGGGTTGGGCTTGAGCAGTCCCGCCGGGTGCAGTTCGCCGGCCGCCGAGCCGGTGCTCTCGTGCCAGGCGTAGCGGGCCAGGTCGGCGTCCGGCATGGGGAAGAGGGGGGCCAGAAAGTCCGCCTCGTCCACCACCAGGCCGCCGCGGGCGGCGAACTCCCATTCCTCTTCGGTGGGCAGGCGCAGGAAGCCGGGTTCCTGGTCCTCGCGCGGCAGGGCGGCGGGGGCTTGGGTAAGCAGCCACTCCGTATAGCGGCGCGAGAAGTCCACCGCGTCGAACCAACTCACGGCGGTCACCGGCAGGCGCCCGCGCATGGACGGCGTGGGGCAGGTCGCCGCGGTGAGGGCGGCATACTGGTCACGGGTGGTCTCGTATTTGGCGATGTAATAGCGCCGCGCGGCGGCGCCCGGCTCGCTGAAGGCCCCGGCCAGGTGACTCAGCCGCCGGCCCTCCTTGTAGCCGCGTGCAGCGTCGGCCTGACCGAGTTCGACCGGGCGGTCGTCCAGCAGTCCACTGCCCGGGATCGCGACCGGCCGAAAGGCCATGGCGCCCCCGCAGGCCAGGGGCAGGATCAGGTCGTCCGCCGCCGGGGCCGGGTTGTAGAGCTTCTCGGGCCAGGTGATCTGGGGTCCCGCCGCGGGCGCGGGCGGTTGCGCCAGGGCCGGGGTCAAACCGAACCACAGGGCGGCGAGGGCCAGCAAGAACTGTGTCCGCAAATGAACGCAAATAAACGCAAATGAAGAAAGAGCGAGCGGCAATCCGCCGGCGCTTGAGCGTCCGCTCAGGGTTTGTGCTGAGTGATGAAGCGCGGCATGGTCGCTGAAGTACTGCATCCGCGTCGCCGCGGGGGGCCTGTTGCGCCGCCGTGCGTACGCCCGCGGAGGTCTTGATTTGCGTTCATTTGCGTTCATTTGCGGCTAAATAGGTTCATTAATATGTTAAGCAATTCCACTAGGGACTGCACTGTAGCGCCATTTTCGTTGTCGTTGTCGTAATCGAGGTTATCGTAGCGCCCCGGATTCTCTCGCGCCCCGAAGTGAATCGCTTCTCCGATTACGATTACGACAACGACAACGACAACGATTGGGTCTGACTGGTTCTTGACCTGTTACTTTGTCAGACATCGCGCAGACCTTCCGCGGGTTCGATGCGCGCCGCCCGCCACCCGGCCCAGGCGGCCGCCGCGGCGGCACCGAGCAGGGTCGCGGCCAGCGCGCTCAGCAGATGAGACGGCAGGAGCCGACAGATGGACTCACCGGCCTGCAGGCTGGCGGCGAACCAGGAATTGAGTGCGACGGCCACCGGCAGATAGACCAGGAGCGCCGCGCCCGCCCCCAGCAGGGCCACCAGCACCGCTTGGGCGACCGGGAACAGGATGAGGCTGCGGGTCGGGAAGCCGATCAGGCGCACCACCGCCAACTCCCGGCGCTTGCGCTCCACGTTGGCCAGCAGATTGGCCGCGAGCGAGGCGAGGAACCCCAGGCTGCCGATCAGTGCAATCAGCCAGAAGACCCGCGACAGGTTGCGGTCCAGGCCCTGCATGGCGGCGATCTCCACCGCCGCCGTGCGCACCTGCACCCCGTCCGCGGCCAGGTCCGCGGCGAGTCCGGCGACCGCGTAGATACTCGCGGCATAGAGCCGGAAGCGGGCGAAGCCGCGCGCCGTCGGCGCCGCCGTGCCCTCCCAACCCAGCGCGGGTACCGCCCGGCCGTCGCGGTAGTCCTCGGTGGCCACCAGCAAGGGCAGCGCGACCAGGGCCGCCTCCTCCCCCAGCGCGCCCTCCGGCAGGACGGCGCTGACGGCGACCTCCCACACCGCGTGCTCGTCGCGCTCGCCGCGGCGGCGGTCGATGCGCGCCACCAGGCGATCACCGGCCCGGGCCCCGAGCGTGCGGGCGGCACCGAAGCTCAGCGCCAGCTCGGCGAGCCCGGTCGGCACGGCCAGCCCGGCGGGGAGCAGTGGATCGCCCGCCCCGGTGGGGATCATGGAGACGACCTGCAGGTCTTGGCCGGTGCCCGGGTTGAGCAGCCGGCTGAGGCTGGCCGCGATGCGCCTGGTGTTGGGGACGAGGAAGGCGACATCGGGGCGGGCCCCGACCCGGTCGAACCATGCCTGGTCATACTCGCGGCTCCCCAGCGGCTGGACCTCCCGGTTGGCGGGGGACTGGACCAGCCGCTGGGCCAGGGTATCGACCAGCCCGAACTTGAGCCCGAACAGGATCAGGAGCGGGGCCAGCACCGCCATCAGCGCGAGTACGAAGCACAGCGAGATGCGCCGCTCATAGGCGAAGTCCCGGTAGGCCAGGCGCAGGATCTCGGGGGTGGCGCGCATCGGTTGCCCTTGCGTCAGCAGCCGGCCGCCGGGACCGCGAAGCGGGGGTCCCGATAGCAGCCGGACGATTGAACAAGTAGGTAATATAAGTTAAACAAGTCCATTAGGGAATGCCTTTGGCACCGTTGTCGTTGTCGTTGTCGTAATCGTAATCGTAATCGAGGTTATCGTAGCGGCCAGAGGATTCTCTCACACGCCAAATTGCATCGCTTCTCCGACAATGACAACGACAACGACAACGACAACGACAACGACAACGACAACGACGACGACGACGACAACGACAACGACGACGACGACGACGACAACGACAACGATTGTCCTCGTGTTTAACCTATTCTTGGGTCGTTACTGATCCTGTCTATGTCCCAAATCAAATGCCGATTCTCGACTGGTCGGCGGATCTGGGCTGCGTGGCACGAAGCTCAGGATGGCCCGGTTGAACAGGCCCTCGTTGGACTCGAAGCTGTCCGCGGTATCGGTCGCGGTGAGGCACCAGAGGTGCTGCGGCTGACCGGCGCCATCGACATAGACCAGGCGTTGGCGCAGGCGCGCACCCGGCTCGCCGGACTCGACGAGCAGGTCGAGCGCCGCGCGGTCGTGCCACCGGCCCGCGCGGCGGCGCAGGACCTCGAACCCCGGGGTCGCGCCCTTCAGCAGCGCCACCTGCCCGTCGACATAGTCCGCCAAGGGCCGCGGCGTCCCATGACGCTCGCTGCGGATGACCAGGGTCGGGGTAAATGGCCGTCCTTGAGGAAACGCGAAGGCATACACGGAGGCGTCGACAGCGTCATCCGGAAGGTCGATTGCGAACCCCGCGCCGAGATAGGTGGGCATGGGTCTATTCCCGCAAGAGCGATGGTGCGATCCGGCGCACCTCATCGAGCTGCGCCGCGCTGTACCTGGTCGGCAGCGCCGCTGCGAACGAAACCTGGGCCCGGGTCATCCGGATGATGGCGCCCGCCGCCAGGTCGCAGACGCGCATGAACCTGGGCTGATCGGGCGCGATCTCCAGGTTGAGGAAGATGGCGTCGTCCTGGTCGTCGAGCATCCCGCTCAGGGTGTCGATGACCCAGCGCCGGCCGATGTACTCCAGGAGCCGAATGATCTCCACCCGCTCGCGCCCGCGCGCGGCGTCGACCCGCCGCCCAAAGGCCGCCTGCGCATCCGGATTGCCGGTCCGGGCGAGGGCGGCGAGACAGCCGGTCTTGGCCTCCTCGACCCGCTCACCCTGGCACCGGGCGGCGAGCCTGGCCAGGTCCTCGTCGCTCACCGGTGTGCGCCCGAGCGCGAGCGAGAGCAGGCGGCGCGCGGTGGGGTCCGGTGCACGCTCGAGCGCGGCGAGCAACCGCCCGGCCTCGAGCTGGTCGGGGTAGCGTTCCAGTTGCTCGATCGCCTCGCGTGCGACCATGCCGTCCGCGTCGGCCGCCGTCAGCAGCAGCGCCGCGAGCGCCGGGGGCTGCGGTAGTTCGCCCAAGGAGCGCACGGCAACGATGCGCACCCAGGGGTCCGGGTTGCCGAGCAGCCGCGTCAGTTCCGGCACCGCGACCGACCCTTGCTCGCGCGCGATGGCCGAGGCCCGCAGGTCCCCGTCGAGCACGGCAGTCGTCAGGTCGGACATCTCGGTTTCCCCCCTGCCGGCGCCGCCGACAGGCCAATCGCAAACAGAAGCCAGGCGGTCGCGGCCGGCGCGCGTCCCCGGTGTCGGGTCGCTAGTCCCGGCCCGGCCGGGTCAGTAGATGGTACCGGTCTTGACATAATTGCGGGCGAGCACGCCATGGGCGTCGCGGCCGGCCTGGTCGCGTCCGGTGCGTACCTCCTTGAGTGGGATCAGGGCACCGCGAACCTCGGCCCCATAACCGACGTCGTCGTAGTCGGCCCAGGGCGGGGCATCATAGGGTGGGCGTGCGGTCTGCGTCCAATTGTGCATCAAGAGGCGCATGGACCAGGTCTCGTACCTGGCCCAGGGCCAGCCGGCGGGGGGCAGGGTGCCGGTCGTGGGCCCGTCGCTCGGGTGCCAGAGCGAGAACAAATGCCCGAGTTCGTGGGCCAGGTCGTTCGCCCCCCAGGGGCTCGTCCGCCCGCCGCCGCAGACCTCGCCCAGATAGACGCCCGGCTGGAGTCCGGCGTACCCGGGCACGTTCGTGACGACGCTGCGACTCAGGCCCACACCGCAGGCACCGAGGACCTCGCGAACGATATAGACGTTGATCGTGCCCGGGTTGAAGTTGGCCGCGGTGAGGCGGCTGAAGTCGTCCGGGAAGCGGAGCAGATTGGCGCTCGGGAGGTTGACCGACCAGGCCCGCGCGGCCTGCACCGCCAGGCTGATCCCGCAGCAGGCCCAGATCGCCTTGGTCTGGGTCATGAGCGCCTCGAGGTCGATGGCAGGGGCCACGCCCCCGCTGCCCGCCGGGTTGTTGATGGTAACGAGATGGGGCGTCACGGCGACGGGCAGCGGGCTGAACACATAGACAGTGAGCACGCCGAGGATGGGGCCCTGGTCGCTCTGGAACCGCACCTGGACCTCGGCCGACTTGGGGGTGGTCCCGGTGTAGGACTGGCCCTTGAGTGCGATTGCGGTGTGGGCGCCGGCGGCCACCGGGGTGCCCTTGGCGGGGGTCTCGACCGTCACCACGGTCTCGTCGCTGCTGACCAGATACAGGGGGGCGGCCGGGTCGATCGACGCGCGCACCAGCCGCAGCCGGATGCTCTGGTCCTTCTGTACCCCCACCACTGGGCCGCGCAGTTCGGGCGAGGCGCCGAGTCCGTTGACCGCCGGGACCTTGGCCGTGTGACCACGGTCGTCCAGGTCCGGCATGGTGCTGTCCGCCGCCCCCGTGGCCGCGCGCTCGAAGCGCACCGGGACCAGGCGCAACTCCTTGTACACTTTGGCATTGATGGCCATCGCCGCTACTCCCCGAAGACGGACTTGAGTTTGTTGTAGGTGGTCGCGCCGAGCTTGGTGTCGGGAAATCCGGTCCGATCGAGTCCACCGTCCGGGTCGAGCCCGTGGTCCGCCTGGAAGTCGAGCAGGGCGGCATCGGTGCGGGCATCGAAGGCCCCGGTCAGGTCGCCCGCGTAATAGCCGAGCAGCGTCAGTCGCTGTAACTGGCCCGCGATGTCCGTCTCCGGCGCGATTCCATTCAGGACCTCCAAGGCGTAGGTCGTGCCCAGGGTCTCGATCGCGACGGCGACCCGCCCGCCCGGGACCAGCACCTCGACACTGCCATCCGTCGCGAGCGTGCCGAACTGTGTGATCCGGCCGTCGATGCGCACCTTGTACTGCGGTGCAGCGCTGACGCCGCGCTGGCCCGCCTCTGCGATCTTACCCGCAAACCGCTGGAAATAGACCTTGACCCGCCTGAAGCGGAGTCGGTTCTTGTTCTGTTGGCCGTCGCCGGCCCGGCTCACGTCGGCCATGGATCACCCCCCGTTAAAAACCGTAGACGGCCCTGGCCTTGTCCTTGGTCGCAGCGTCGAGGCCTCCGCTCTCGGCAAGCCCGTGCTGCCTCTGGAAGGCCTTGATCGCGGCCTGGGACCGGTCATCGGTCGCGCCGTCGGCGAGGTTGTCCAGACCCAGGTTGTTGAGCCGCTCCTGGGCCCCCGGGAGCTCGTCGTGCGGGTCCAGAAAGCCGATCCGCAGCGGCCAGTAGAGTGCGGTCTGCTGCTCGTCGTCGAGCCATACCGTCAGTTCCCCCGCATCGGCATCGACCGCAATCTCGTGTTCGACGAGGCCATCGCCCCCGGTGCGGCCAGTGAAGACCTCAGTCCCCACCTCGAGGTGATAGTCCCGGCCCGCCACCGCGGTACCGTCGAACTCCTCGACCAGGAGGCGCAGGTGGATGCGCCGACCCTTGACCTTGAAGGTGCACGGCTGGCCGACCGGCTGGTCGGTCTGCCTCGCGGCCTTGTCCGGGATCCTGACGATATCGCCGGGATAGAGCAGGTTCGGATTGGGCCGCCTGGCCCGTAACGCCTGGTTGGAGGGGTCATGGTAAATCGCTTGCCAGTCGCGCAAGCCGTACTGCTTCGCGATACTGCTCACGCATTCGCCCTGACTGACTTGATGGATCAGCATACCGGTAGGTCCACATCGTCGTGACTGGATCGACCCGGCCGCCCCGCGGGCCGACCGGCCGGGTAAGGTTGTTGCGCCGGGATTATAGACCCGCGGACGGCAAGCGGTCGGCGCCAAGATCGACTCCTGTCAGGAGGGTTGGTGAGCGGGAGTGAAGTCCACCGAACCCCGCGCTAGCGTTGGTGGACGGCGCCGCCGCGCCCACCGGCACCTCCTCAGGAGTCCTCCCACGCGCCCTGATCGATCGCGGGGAAAGAGACCTGGCAGGGTCCGGACGCGTGGGACGCGACGGTCGCGACCCGCGCCTGACCGCGTTCGTCCAGGGTGCCGCTCGCCAGAGTGCCGTCGGGCAGGGTGATCTCGTAGGGCTCCCCGGGCACCGGCTTGCCGGCCTCGTCGACCAGTTCGATGTCGATCCACTGGGTGCTGTCCCCCCCGCCCGGGCCCGGCGCCCGGTATGGCTTGACCTGGACGCTGCCGTATTTGCCGGTCTTGCGCTGTCGTTGCTCGGCCTTGATCCTGGACACCTCACCCGGGTCGGCCTGGTCCGCCTCCGCCGCCGCGCTCGGCGCGAGCGGGGACACCGGCGTGCCGGGCGTGCCGGGGCTGGGCGGTGACCCGGGGCCGGAGGCGATGTTGATCAGGGCGCCGTCGATGACGATCAGTGAACCCTTGATGGTCACGCCGGACGGGTCGATCACGACCGCGTTGCCGCCGCACTTGAGGGTGATCCCGGACGAGGACTCGATGACGATGCCGAGCGCCTTCAGGAAGTACTGGGCGCCGGTCTTCTCCGAGTGATTGGCCTTGAATTCGTGCACCATGTCGCCGCTGACCTTGACCGTGCGGCCGGCGCTGACCGCGATCGCCTCCTTGCCCTTGACCCTGAGGTGACGGTCGCCGCCGATCTCTTCGAGATGGTCGGTCCCCACCTTTTCGTGGCGCTTGTTCTTCACCTCCTCCAGCTTGTCGCGCGTGACGATCAAGTGGCGGTCGTTGCCGATCCACTCGAAGCGATCGTGTTTGACTCGCAGGTCGAAATTCTTTTGCGCATGGATGAAGACCTGCTCCTCGCCCTGCTTGTCTTCAAAGCGCAGTTCGTTGAAGCCGCCGCCGCCCTTGCTGGAGCAGGACTTGATACCGGTCAGGGTGGCGTTGGCGGGCAACTCATAGCCGGGCATACAGTCGCCGTTGTAGACGCGCCCGGTCACGATGGGCCGGTCCGGATCGCCCTCGAGGAAATCGACGATCACCTCCTGACCGATGCGCGGCAGTGCCTGAGCGCCCCAGCGCTTACCCGCCCACACCTGGGCCACACGCACCCAACAGGAGCTGGTCTCATCGGCCTTGGAATAGCGGTCCCAATGGAACAGGACCTTGATGCGCCCGTGCTGGTCGACCCAGATCTCCTCGCCCGCCTTGCCCGCCACGATGGCGGTCTGGGGGCCGTGCACGATCGGCTTGGGGGTCACCCGCTCGCTGCGGTAGGGGACCGTGGCGGCGATGGCCGTGAAGTCGACCTTGACGTCGAGGCCGGTCTGTGCTGCCGCCGTCGTCTCGTAGTCGTCGCTCGCGATGCAGTAGTCGGTCGCGCGCAGCAGGTATTCCCGATTCTGATCGGCACGCGCAAACCCGGTGAGCGTAAAGAGCGAGCCGGCGGCCAGGGTGCGCACGTTGCCGCTCCCGCTGACCCGCTCCTGGCGGGCGCCCAACACCTCCATGCCGATGCGCGAATAATGGTCGCCGTCGCCGCGGTCGGTGTAGTTCCCCGGGTAATCGAAGACCTCCAGGTCGCCGCCATCATGCGGCCAAGGCTGTTTGGTGACGCTGTCGAGGTCTTTTTGAGGTACCTTGAAGTCGAAGTCTCTGAGCGAGTAGCCCCCGCTTTGCACCTGCCGGCCGATAGTGAAGTCGGAAATGGTCTCCTGTAACTGCTCGCGGTGGCGATCGGGGGGAAGAT
The DNA here is from genome assembly GCF_903828115.1 of uncultured Thiodictyon sp. Taxonomy (GTDB): domain Bacteria; phylum Pseudomonadota; class Gammaproteobacteria; order Chromatiales; family Chromatiaceae; genus Thiodictyon. Next base: position 15,790 of record NZ_CAIKKU010000530.1, read on the forward strand.
AGGTGACCGTGGCATTGCCGGGAACAGGGCCGTGCGAGCTGTAGGCGTCCGCGAGCACCAGGTTGTGCTTGCCGTTCTCATGGGTGAAATAATAGTAAATACCCTCCTGCTCCAGCAGCCGGCTGACGAAGTCGAAGGCCGTCTCGCGATACTGGACGCAATACTCCCGGGGGCGGTAACTGCCGCTGAGCGAGTCCTGGAAGGCGCCGCTGAAACCGGCATCCCGGAATACCTGCTTGACGATCTCGGGGACGCTCTGGTCCTGGAAGATCCGGCAATCGGCGGTGCGCGTCAGGAACCACAGCCAGGGCTTCAGGACCACCGTATAGAGCGCGTAGCGTCCGCTGCTGCCCTGGTAGCTCAGGTGGCTGACGTAGCCATTGAAATAACGGGTGCCCGCGTCGGCCAGGGACAGGCGTACCGTCATGTTCTTGCCGAGCAGATCGTCGAACTTGAGCGCGTGCTGTTCGCTCAGCAACTCGAGCCGAAACTCGAACAGCCGGCCAAGCTCCTCGTGGGCGAGCAGGCGCCGGAACAGGAGCACATCCTCGCCCAGGGGCGAGCTGACGGCGACTTGGCGAGCGGCTTGAGTTGGCACGCGGGTCCCTCGGTCCACTGAATCGGTGCTACAGTCTAGAAGATTTCGGCCCGGCGGCCTACCCGCCGCGGCACCGGGGAGGGCCGGGCCTTGCGTCCGCCCGCCGGGCGAGAGGCCCGCCCCCCGGGCCGCGGATCATCGTTTCTGCACCGTCATTCAGCGCGGAGGTTCACATGCCCTTTGCCGCTCGCCTCGGCGACCTGATCAGACAGGATGTCCCCCATTGCCATGCCCCGATCCATCCGCCGGGGCCCTCGCCCACGCCGATGCCGCATCCGGCACTGCCCCTGGCCATCATCACCGGGTGCCCCCAGGTCATGATCGGTTTGATGCCGGCCGCCCGGGTCTCCGACCAGTCGCTCCCCTGTATGCTCCCGTCCTGCGTGCCGGCGGGTCCGGGGGTGATCGCGAAGGGGTCGACCAAGGTGACGATCGGGTTCCTGCCCGCGGCGCGGGTCAACGACCCCACGGCCCACGCCACTTGTGTCGCCCCCATCCCCAGCCCCACCGGCAAGGTGCTGCCGCCCTGCTGCACCAAGGTGAATATCGGTGGCTGACCCGGCCCTCGGCCCGGCGCCCGGCCCCGGGACGCGGTAGGGCGCCGCCGATGCGCCGCGGCCACTTTGAACTGTTCCGGCCGGTGTGCCCCTATTGCCTGACCGCACGGGGCGCCCTCGCGCCGCTCGTGATCGGGCAGGTGCTGCACGAGGAGGCCGGGCACATCATCGAAGGCGTGCTGCACTGCGCCGATCCAGACTGTTTCCTCGAATACCCGATCATCGACGCGATCCCCTTCCTGGTCCCGGACCTGCGCCGCTTTCTCAGCGACCACCTCTTTCAGGTGTCCATGCGCGAGGATCTCAGCGCGACCATCGAGGGACTGCTCGGCGACAGTTGCGGCCCGGGGAGCGCCTTCGACGCCACCCGGGCGCAGTTGAGCAGCTACGCCTGGGGCCACTACGCGGACCTGGACCCGCTGGAGCAACCGGACGGGGCCCCCGGCGGCTCGCTCCTGGACTGTCTGGCGCAGGGGCTCGCGCTGCTGTCCGCGCCGCCCGCGGGACCGGTCCTGGATCTGGGTTGCGCGGTCGGGCGTACCAGCTTTGCCCTGGCCGCGGCGACCGGCGGACCCGTGCTCGGGGTGGATCTGAACGTCGCCATGCTGCGACTCGCCCAGCGGGTGCTGCGCCACGGCGCGGTGCGCTATCCCCGGCGCCGGATCGGTATCATCTACGACCGGCGCGACTTCCCGGTCGACCTGCCCGGCGCCGCGGCGGTAGACTTCTGGGCCTGCGACGCCCTGGCCCTGCCCTTCGAGCCGCACCGCTTCGGGCTGGCGGCCGCGCTGAATGTGCTCGACTGCGTCGCCTCGCCGCGCGACCTGCTCCAGGGCCTGTCCCGGGTCCTGACGCCGGGCGGCGACCTGATCCTTTCCACCCCCTACGATTGGTCCCCGGCCGCGACCCCGCTGGAGTGCTGGATCGGCGGTCACTCCCAGCGTGGGCCGACCCGCGGCGACCCCGAGCCCTTCCTGCGCACCCTGCTGACCCCTGGCGCACACCCGCTGGCGGTGCCCGGGCTGTCACTGGTGGGTGAGTGCGAGTCGGTCCCCTGGCAGGTGCGGCTGCACGCGCGCAGCCGTGTCCATTATCGCAGCCATCTGGTCGCCTTGCGGGCCTCGGGCGCGCAGGACCCGGCGCCCCAGGGCGGGGGGCCAGCCGCCAGTGAGCGCGAGTGTTGATCCGGTCTATTTCTGAATCGCATCGGAGCCTCTTGATTCACTATGACATCCGTCCCCGAACCCCCCCGCGAGATCGATCTGCGCCAGCCCCTGGCCATTGAGGATGCACTGCAGGTCGCGACGCAACTGCACCGCGCCGGCCATCACGCGGACGCGCAGGAGATCTATCGGCGCGTGCTCGCCCTGGCGCCGGACCACCCGGACGCGCTGCACTTCATGGGCGTCCTGGCGCACGACCAGGGGCGGGACGAGGAGGCGCTGCGCCTGCTTGCCCGCTCGGTCGAACTGGTGCCCGATCATGCCGGGTTTTGCAGCAATTACGGCAATCTACTCCTCGACAACGAGCGTTTTGAGGACGCGGAACGGCAATACCGCCAGGCCCTCGTGCTCGACCCCGATCGTCCGGATGCGCTCCACAACTATGCGGTGCTCTGCAAGGCACTGCGCCGCTACCCCGAGGCGGAACGCCGCCTGCTGCGTGCCATCGAACTGGCCCCGGACTTCAGCGAGGCCAGGAATACCCTGGCCGGTCTCTATTTCCGGCAGGGGCGGATCGAGGAGGCCGTCACCCAGGCGTGCGAGGCCTTGGTGCGCGAACCGAGCAATGCCTTTACCCGCGAGATGCTGGGCAACGCCCACTGTCGGTTGGGACAACCCGAGCGGGCCGCACAGATCTATCGGGAGTGGCTGGCCGAAGATCCCGACAACCCCAAGGCCCTCCACCATCTGGCGGCCTGCACCGGGGAGGGCGTTCCGGCGCGGGCCTCCGACGCCTATGTACAGTGTATCTTCGACCATTTTTCCAAGAGCTTCGATTCCCGGCTGGCGCTCCTGGAATACCGCGCACCCACCCTGGTCGGCGCGGCCGTCGCGGCCCGCGTGGGCGAGCCCGCGGCCGACCTCGACGTGTTGGACGCCGGCTGCGGGACCGGCCTGTGCGCGGCGCTGCTCAAACCCTTCGCCCGGACGCTGACCGGGGTCGACCTCTCCCAGGGGATGTTGGGCAAGGCGCGCGGGCGCCGGGTCTACGACGCCCTGCATCAGGCGGAACTCTGCGCCTATATGCTGCAACACCCCGGGGGCTATGATCTTATCGTCTGCGCGGACACCTTGGTCTACTTCGGTGCACTGGATGAGGCCATGGCGGCGGCCGCCGCCGCGTTGCGTCCGGGCGGCTGGCTGTGCTTCACGGTGGAGGCGCTTGGTGCGGGCGAGACGGCGGACTATCGCTTGCAGCACCACGGCCGCTATGCCCATTCCCGCGCCTATCTGGAGGCGCTGTGGGGGTCGTCGGACCTTGCCGGACTGCAGTTGGAGCCGGTGGTCTTGCGCCTGGATGCCGGGGAGCCCGTCGCCGGCTGGCTGGTTCTGGCCCAACGGCCAGGCAGCCGCTAGAACCGCAGTCCAAAGCTTCAGCCATGGCGAGGGTCGCACCGGGCGCAGGCCTGGGGCGCCTATGGGTCCTTCACCCGTCGCCGGGACCCGATCAGGCGCCCTTGCCAGCCAAGAACGATCGACGCCACCACGCCGGCGATCCACAGCACGGACAGCACGGCATTCAATGCATCTTCCGCACTGGAGCAGCGGCCGGACAGGCCGCACCGCTCTGAGATCAAAGATGCCGAGACGATGGCAATAGCGAGAAGACCCAGAACGTTATAAATGACGATCATCAGAATCCGCCGTGCTCGCGAGGGGTAGAGATACCCATGCTCCTGCTGCTCTACCCGTCGTTCTCCGAGCACTTCATGTGCCGGCAGTTGCTCCGGATGTTTCAGCACTACAAGCGATCCGACCAGCACATCATGAATCGCCTGATGCTGCCTGGTCAGCAGGATGGAGGCAAGAGAAAACAACCCCAATAGCGTTTTCGCGAGAAAGCGCACCCCGGCCGCAAAAATTCCGATATTGCCGCCGCTGCGCCTGTTCACCACGCGGAGACCTAACAGGTGATGTGCCAAAGTACCACCGGTGACAGATACCAGAAAGGGCTCCAGCATAAACACCACCAGAGCCGCCGTGCCTGCCGCGTAAACGCCATGCAACCCAAGCTGCGGCGCCAGGATTAATGCTCCGATCGCCGAGATAGGCACGATCAAGCCGTCAATCAGCAGGGCCTGAAGACGCCTTGAGATTCTTGGATAGCCTATTCTTTCGTCCAGCGCCTGGGCGCCTGTGTGCGGTCGCGGTGAATGAGCCAACGGGAACCTCTCTTATGGCTGAACCAAACGCGCCGCCGGCCTTGGTCCGAATCCCGGCGACTGGGAGCGCCGCACCCCAGTGCGGCGTGATCTCGCGATCCACCGATGCGTTGCGTGCTGCGGACCGGCCGGGCCGCACTGGGGTGCGGCGCTCTCAGTTGGTCGGCCTGAACGAAGGCCAACCGACCCAGCGCTGGGGCCGGAACGATGATCAAGGCCCCTGCGCCGGTAGGAGCGTCCCCCCGGCCGCGGCGGGTTCCGGTCTCCTGTCGTCGCGCCGGGGTCAATTATCCCCCGGAGAAGACGCAGCCCGGTACCGCCGTTCGGGCATGCCGGGGGCAAAGCCCGCCCGCGGCTCGCCGTCTGTTGCCGAGGGCGGACACCGTGGGCCGTAATATCCCCGATTGCCCGACCGGAAGCCTGCTCCGGATGGTCAGTCCAGGAGATCGGAAAGACCAGAGTTGTCTGCAGGGGTCGGTGCAGTCCGTCTCGCGTTACCTTCTTTGTCAAACCGCCAGATCTGTCCTTCAAAGCCGTCAATTACGCCGCCTTTAAAAAGAAACTGGTAGTCTGCGACACTCGTTTTCTGGTCGGTATCCGCGGCGTAGACGACCGCTTCGGCAGCCTTTGCCATCTTCTTGCAAAAACGTTGGCCGCTGCTTCCCGCTGCGGCTTGGCAGGCGTCGATATAGATACGCTCAACCACCCCTCGAATGATAGTGAAATGTTTGAGATCATCGATGCTGATGCCGGTGCCGAGGCTGAGTCCGGAAAAAGCCCCGCCAGCACTACTCACAACCCCATGACAGTGGATGACTAATCCCCGAATCTTTCCACCGGGAGCCCCCCCGGCGATTAACTTGACATTCGTTAGAAGCCAAAACGGCTCGTCACCTTTCTGAACGATACGTGTATTAAACATTCTAGGAGCGGCCGCTGCATCAAGGGCGACATCGTTCAGCGCCATGTTTGGGAAGGGTATCTTTATCATTGTCGGATCTCGCAATCGCATGTTCCACAACCATCCATGTTCGTTGCACAAAACAAGGACTCTGCCGCGATCCTACGCTGCCGCCGTCGGGGCGCCTCTCGCCCCACGCCACCGGGACCTTCCTGCACTGAGGTCGGTATTGATGCTCTGCCGGCCATTATAGGTCTGGGCCTGCGGGACCCTGCGTGTGCCTTCCCGGGTCGTCTCCGCGGGGCAGCGGACATCCGTAAAATAGGCTTCTCCGTTGGCGTCCCGACAGACAATCATGTTCTTTGCGGCATGGGCCGCGGGGGCCACCATGGTCAAAGCGAATACCGCCGCGGGCAGCGAATTTTCCATGGTCTCGATCCTCTATTCGATCTGCGTGCGTTCCGGCCGCGCCGGGCGGCGGTCCGGCGTCTTTGCCTTCCATACGGGACGGTTCGACGAGGCCCGACGACGTGCTGCATCATCGGCAATTGCAGCAATGTTTCCGCCGAACCGCTCCGAGATTTCCTCGTGAGTCCGATGAATTTGATCGAAGTGACATGATTTCGTTGGTGAGCGTTTCAACCTCAGGTGAATGAGGGAGCATATGGAATGCCATCGCGCGACTCAAGTCCGGCTTCCGCGAGACTTAGGCTTGCGGCTGCGGCTTCATCAATCATATAGATGCAGAGTAGGGTAATCAGAGGGTAATCAGGGACTGGGTAATCAGGGACTGGGTAATCAGGGACGGGTAATCAGGGACAGACCCTGAGGTATCCCCAGAACATCTATTTATAAAACAAGAGGTTGCGAGCCTCTTGCGAGGCTTGGAATTGAGCATGCATGGGGCTATATGGTTACCCGGTAAGCAACCAAACCCGCCAGGAACCGCCCCATGCACGCGATCACCATTTTACGCCAATGTCTGAGCCCGTTGCTAACGCACATTCATGCGCGCCGCCTGGCGACGCTGTTCGAGGCGGTCGCCTCGTGCATCGTCGGACCCCGGCTGACGCTCACCGACGTGGGTCGGCGCTTCGGGGGCGACGCATCGCTCCGCCACAAGATCAAGCGGGCCGATCGGTTGCTCGGCAATACGCACCTGCACCGCGAAGCCGGCTCGATCTATACGGCGATGACCCAGGTCGCCGTGGCGCAAGTGCGCGAGCCGGTGATTATTGTGGACTGGTCGGACCTGAAGGAGGATCAATCGCTGCAGTTGCTGCGTGCCTCGTTGGCGGTCGGCGGGCGCTCGCTGACGCTCTATGAAGAAGTCCATCCGCAGCGCGACCTCGGCAATCGCCGCGTACAACACCGTTTCCTGCAACGTTTGGCGCAGCGATTGCCCGCGGGAGCGGCGCCGATCATCGTGGCCGATTCGGGATTCAAAGTGCCGTTTTTTCGCGAGGTCGAGCGCCTCGGCTGGCGTTGGGTCGGGCGGATTCGCGGGCGCGATTACATTCGCCTGAATAAGCGATGGATCGGTTGCAAGACATTGTTTCAAAAGGCGACCGAAACGCCGACAGCGCTTGGCGAGGGCGATTGGGTACGCAGCAATCCGCTACGCGCACTCTTTATCCTGGTACGCCGCGCCAAGCAGGGCCGCAGCGCGAAAACCGCCAATGGAAAGCGCTCGCGGTCGAAAAAGAGTCTCCAGGCGGCACGCGCTGTCTGATGTCAACTATCTTGGCCGGTCGATGACAATTATCTTGGCCGGTGGTGGGGCCTGAGCGATAGGGCCAGTGAGTGCGGTAGGGCTGAGGTGGTGGGCGCCCCTGGCGGGGCCG
>NZ_CAIKKU010000531.1 GCF_903828115.1 uncultured Thiodictyon sp.
ACAACCCCTATTTCGAGCTGCTGCGGCACGACGTCACCTTCCCCCTCTACGTCGAGGTGGACGAAATCTACAACCTGGCCTGCCCCGCCTCGCCCATCCATTACCAGTTCGACCCGGTGCAGACCACCAAGACCAGCGTGCACGGCGCGATCAACATGCTCGGCCTGGCCAAGCGGGTCAAAGCCAAGATCTTCCAGGCCTCCACCAGCGAGGTCTACGGCGATCCCAGCATCCACCCCCAGACCGAGGACTACTGGGGCAACGTCAACCCCATCGGCCCCCGCTCCTGCTACGACGAAGGCAAGCGCTGCGCCGAAACCCTGTTCTTCGACTACCGCCGTCAGCACCACCTGCGCATCAAGGTCGCGCGCATCTTCAACACCTACGGCCCGCGCATGCACCCCAACGACGGCCGCGTGGTGTCCAACTTCATCGTTCAGGCGTTGCAGAACCGGCCGATCACACTCTACGGCGACGGCACCCAAACCCGCTCATTCTGCTATGCGGATGACCTCATCGAAGGCTTCATCCGCCTCATGGGCAGCCCGGATGACCTGACCGGCCCGATCAACCTCGGCAACCCAGGCCAGTTCACCATGATCGAGTTGGCTCAGGCCATCCTCGATCTCATCGGGTCACGCTCCCACCTGGTCTACGAGCCACTGCCCCAGGACGACCCCAAACAACGCCAGCCCAACATCACCCTTGCGAAAAAGCACCTCGATTGGGATCCAACAATCCCGCTTCGCGAAGGGCTCAAACCTACCATTGCCTACTTCGATGCCTTACTAAGCCGTCACTCCTTAATACTTAGATCCTGATACCTTGAACTGCGAAACCCTCATCATCGAACCCGGCCTAGCCGAGCGACACTACTGGCGCGATCTCTGGCGTTACCGCGAACTCTTCTATGTGCTCGCCTCGCGCGACATCTCAGTGCGCTACAAACAAACCATCATCGGCCTGGCCTGGGCGCTGATTAGGCCATTCCTCACCATGGTGGTATTCACAGTCGTCTTCGGAAAGCTCGCCAAGCTCCCCACCGAAGGCACCGCCCCCTATGCGCTGATGGTGTATGCCGGTCTATTGCCGTGGCAGTTTTTCTCCACCGCGCTGTCGGAGTCGTCGAACAGCTTGATCGGCAACGCCAACCTCATCAGCAAGGTGTACTTCCCCCGGCTCATCATGCCCACCGCGGCAGTCATGGTATCGTTCGTCGATTTTGTTATCAGTTTCGCCATTCTTCTCGGGTTGATGCTCTGGTACCAATATCTGCCTGGCTGGCAGATATTCACCCTGCCGCTCTTCGTCATCATGTCATTCCTCGCCAGCTTGGGGCCGGGGCTCTGGATTACATCGCTCAACGTCAAATACCGTGATTTTCGCTATATCATCCCCTTCATCGTACAGATGGGGCTCTATGTGTCACCGGTGGGCTTCAGCTCCACCGCAATCCCTGAGCAGTGGCGCCTGCTCTACTCCATCAACCCCGTGGTCGGCGTCATCGACGGCTTCCGGTGGGCCATCCTGGGGGGCGACGACGTTGTCATCTACTGGCCAGGCTTCTTGCTGAGCTGGGGGCTGATCGCGTTTTTCCTGTGGCTGGGTATCCGGCAGTTCCGCAAAATGGAGAAAAGTTTCGCCGATTTGATTTGAGCCTCAAGTCCAACTATTCATCGCTAACCAAGAAATAGTTGCCGAATACTCTACAACCTCGCCCTCATCACGCTCCTAATACTTGATTCCTTACGCTTTCATGTCCGATATCGCCATCTCCGTCGAAAACCTAAGCAAGTCCTATGTGGTGGGCCATAATGCTGCCAAGACTGAGCGCTACACAGCGCTACGCGATGTCTTGGCCCTTAACGTCCGTAATCTGGCGCGCAAGACGAGTGATATGATCCATGGTCGCGCCATCGTGCAAGGTGACGAATTCGAGGAATTCTGGGCATTGCAGGATGTGTCGTTTCAGGTCAAGTGCGGTGACGTTGTCGGCATCATCGGCCGTAATGGGGCGGGTAAGTCGACCATACTCAAAATCTTGAGCCGTATCACAGAACCAACCAAAGGACGCATCGTGATCAATGGACGCGTTTCCAGCCTGCTGGAAGTTGGTACAGGTTTTCACCCGGAATTGACCGGCCGCGAGAATATTTTTCTAAATGGCGCAATTCTGGGCATGTCCCGATCCGAAATCCGACGTAAATTCGATGAGATCGTAGCATTTGCTGAAGTCGATCGATTTCTGGATACCCCTGTCAAACGCTTCAGCAGCGGGATGTACGTGCGTCTGGCCTTTGCCGTTGCAGCCCATTTGGAGCCGGAGATCCTGTTGGTCGATGAAGTGCTTGCCGTCGGGGACAGCGAATTTCAGAAGAAATGTCTGGGTAAAATGAATGAGATTTCCACGGAAGGACGAACCGTGTTTTTTGTCAGTCACAATATGGGAATGATTACCTCTCTCTGCAAGACCGCGTTGCTTCTTGAAAAAGGAGCTATCATTCATCGTGGCGCGGCAACCGAAACAGTCACTTTTTATTACACAGGGGGCAATCATTCACCTCATGTCGCGGATTTCACCCAGGGTCCGCGCAAACTCGGCGATGATTTGGCGACATTGCTTGAAGCGAGTGTAGAAGACACTGAAGGCAAGCCCGTTTCAGAGGTCGACATCCGTGTGCCCTTTAGAATCCGGATGCGCTACGAGTTACACACCCAAACCGCACAACCACCGTATCCGAATTTCCATTTTTTTTCAGAAGGCGGCCAACCGGCATTTGTGGCGAACAGCACCTGTAATCCGCAAGCAGTTGCGGCTCCAGGGATTTATGACGCGTTTTGCGATATACCGGGGCGCTTACTCAATAACGGGTGCTACTTTATTGGACTGGCCCTGACTTTTGCTCATCAAGGCATCCGTGTCAGCTTTTATGAACGCGCGGCCTTGTCGGTGAGTATTGTGGACCCGATCGAAGAGACGCTATACGATATGCGCAGCGGATATAGTGGCGCAATACCTGGCGTCGTCAGACCACAACTGCACTGGACAATAAATAGGGTTTCATGAAAGCCGTCATCCTCGCCGGTGGCCTCGGAACCCGCATCTCCGAGGAAACCCACCTCAAGCCCAAGCCCATGATCGAGATCGGCGGCAAGCCGATCCTCTGGCACATCATGAAACTCTATTCCGCCCATGGCGTGAATGAGTTCGTCATCTGCTGCGGCTACAAGGGCTATCTCATCAAGGAATATTTTGCCAATTACTTCCTGCACATGTCCGATGTCACCTTCGACATGGCCAATAACCAGATGCAGGTGCATCAACACAAGGCCGAGCCCTGGATGGTCACCCTCGTCGATACCGGCGAGGACACCCTGACCGGCGGCCGGCTCAAGCGGGTCAGCGATTACATCCGTGACGAAGACGCCTTTTGCTTCACCTATGGCGACGGCCTGAGCGACGTCGACATCACCGCGCTCATCGCCTTTCATCAAGCCCATGGCAAGCTGGCTACCATCACCGCCGTCCAGCCGCCTGGCCGCTACGGTGCCATTGAGCGGTCCGCCAACCAGGTTATCGGCTTCACTGAAAAGCCCCGTGGTGACGGCGGCCTGATCAACGGCGGGTTTTTTGTACTGTCACCCAAGTGCCTCGATTTGATCGACGGCGACGAGACCAGTTGGGAGGGCAAGCCCCTGGACCAACTCGCCCGTATGGGAGAAATGATGGCCTTTGAGCATCAAGGCTTCTGGCAGCCGATGGACACCCTGCGCGACAAGAACCAACTCGAAGAGCTTTGGGAGACCGGAAAAGCACCCTGGAAGCACTGGTCGTGAACCCGTCCAATCCGGACCCAGACTTCTGGTGCGGCAAGCGTGTCTTGCTCACCGGACACACCGGCTTCAAAGGCGGTTGGCTCGCGCTCTGGCTGAGTCAGTTGGGTGCGCGGGTTGTCGGCATCGCCCTGCCGCCGCTCACAACGCCGAACCTCTGTACCCTGGCCGGGATTTCGTCACTGATCGACAGCCACACAATCGACATCCGCGATGCACCTGCGCTCGCCGCCTGCGTCGCCGCCGCCGATCCCGAAATCGTCCTTCATCTCGCCGCCCAGGCACTGGTCCGCGCCGGCTACCGCGACCCCCTCGGCACCTTCTCGACCAATGTCCAGGGCACCGCCAACCTGTTGGACGCGTTGCGCCCATTGCGCCATCTCCGCGTCGCCGTCGCCATCACCACGGACAAGGTCTACCGCAACCTGGAGCACCCCTTACCCTACCGCGAGAGCGACGCCCTCGGCGGCCACGACCCCTACAGCGCCAGCAAGGCCGCCGCCGAGTTGGTCATCGACTGCTATCGCGACGCCTTTCTGAAAGGGCAGGGGGTTGCCGTCGCCTCCGCCCGTGCCGGCAACGTCATCGGCGGCGGCGACTGGTCCGAGGACCGCCTGATCCCGGACGCCATCCGTGCCTGGAGCGCGGATCAGCCCTTGGCCATCCGGCGCCCGCAGTCCACCCGCCCCTGGCAGCACGTACTCGAGCCTCTGGCCGCCTACCTGCGCCTCGCGGAGCGGCTCTGGCATCAGCCCAGCCTGGCGGGTGCCTACAACTTCGGTCCCCACACCCATGAGGGCGCGACTGTCCGCGAGGTGATCGAACTCGCCCAATGCGCCTACGGGAGCGGCACCGTCCTCTGGGGCGACGGCACCGAAGGCCCGCACGAGGCCGGCTGGCTCGCCCTGGAGACCGCCAAGTCACGGACCCAGCTCGGCGTCAACCCGCGCTGGACCTTGGAGCAATCCGTTACGCACACCCTGAACTGGTATCGCCGCCAGGCCGACGGCGAGCCCGCCCGCGACCTGTGCGCGTCCGACATTGCCGCCTTCACCGCCACCGCATGAACCGCTTCACCTTCACCGCAACACCCTTACAAGGGCTCATGCTGATCCAACGCCACCCCATCGGCGACCAGCGCGGTTACCTGGAGCGGCTCTTCTGCAGCGACGAACTTGCCGCGCTACTTGCCGGTAGAGCCGTCGCCCAGATCAACCACACCCTGACCGCCAAGCAGGGCACGGTCCGGGGCCTGCACTTTCAGCATCCACCCCACGCGGAGACCAAACTCGTCACCTGCCTCAAGGGTGAGGTCTTTGATGTCGCCGTCGATCTGCGCCGGGGCTCGCCGACCTTCCTGCACTGGCATGGCGAGCGCCTGAGCGCAGACAACCACCGGACCCTGGTCGTCCCAGAAGGCTTCGCCCACGGTTTCCAAGCCCTCACGGACGACTGCGAGCTGCTCTACCTGCACACCACCGCCTACCGTGCAGACGCCGAGGCCGCCCTCAATGCCCTCGACCCGCGACTCACCATCGACTGGCCGCTGCCGATCATCGAGCGCTCCGCCCGCGATCAGGCCCATCCATGGTTGGATGACGGATTTCTGGGGCTCGACAGTTGATAGGCTTAGGCAGTTTATACGTAGAGGAGCGTCCCAGTGCAAAGCACGATTGAAATCGAATGCCCACAGGAAATCCTGCTCGGACTTCAGATGAACACGCGTCAATTCGCTGCTCTGGTCAAGGAAGAGGCCGCCTTGGCATTATTCCGGGAAGGCCGCTTATCTTCCGGTATGGCGGCGAGCTGGCTGGGTATCCCCCGTGTCCTTTTTCTGCTCAAAGCCATGCGGGTGGGCGGCGCAAGCTTGCTGGAAGATACAGAAGAAGATTTTCGCCGAGAGACATCATTACTCTGATGGTCTTCTGCAACACCACGCCCTTTATCGCGCTGTCCAGCATTCACCAGCTCCACCTGCTTGAACGGGTATGTGGCCGGATCTACGTTGCGCAATCCGTGATCGAAGAGTGTGCCGAGGGTGGCCCAATCCTAGTGCCAGATTTACGGACCCTCAACTGGGTTACGCCTCTCCCCGATGAAGAAGAATCGTCATTACCGATTTTGTTTGAGCTGGATCGCGGTGAAAAGCAGACGCTTGCGCTAGCCAGAAAATATCCTGATAGTACGGTGATTATCGACGAAAGATTGGCCAGGAGTGTGGCTGAGTACCTGGGGATCAAAGTGACCGGCACCTTGGGCGTGCTGGTAAAGGCCAAAGCCTTGGGCCTGATTTCATCTTTTCAGGACGCTGCGCTAGCCATGCAAGGGCAGGGGCTTTTTTACAGCACGGGTTTGATCACCCGTCTTGCTAACCAGCTGGGGGAAGGTCAAGCATGAACTGTCGCCACTGCCAAACCCCGCTGCACCACGTCTTCCTGGACCTCGGCTTCGCCCCCCCGTCCAACGCCTATCTGACGGAGGTGGACCTGTGCCGGCCAGAGCTGTATTACCCACTCAAACTCTATGTCTGCGAGCACTGCTGGCTGGTCCAGACCGCCGACTACGCCCGCGCCGACGAACTGTTCCGCGCCGACTACGCCTATTTCTCCTCCACCTCGTCGACCTGGCTGGCCCACGCCGCCCACTACGCCGACATGATCCGCGCCCGGCTCGACCTTGGCGCTGCCAGCCTGGTCATCGAAGTCGCCTCCAACGACGGCTACCTGCTGCGCAACTTCCTCAAAGCCGGCATCCCCTGTCTCGGCATCGAGCCCACCGCCGACACCGCCGCCGCGGCCGAGTCGCAAGGCATTCCGGTGCTGCGTGAGTTCTTTGGTGCCGCGTTGGGCCGTCAGTTGGCGGGGCAGGGCCGCCAGGCCGATCTGATCATCGGCAACAACGTCTACGCCCATGTGCCAGACATCAACGACTTCACCGCCGGGCTCAAGGCCATGCTCAAGCCCGGTGGCACCATCACGCTGGAGTTCCCGCACCTGCTGCGGCTGATTGCCGAAACCCAATTCGATACCGTATACCACGAGCACTTCTCTTATCTCTCGCTCCACACGGTCCAACGCCTGTTCGCCGCCCAGGGCCTGCGCGTCTGCGATGTCGAACAACTGCCTACCCATGGCGGCAGCCTGCGGGTCTATGGCGTGCATTGCGACGATCCGCGTACCGAGACCCCGGCCGTCCGCCGGGTGCTTGCCGACGAGGCCAGCGCTGGCCTACGCGATCTGCCGGTCTACCTGGGCTTCCAGCCCCGCGCCGACCGTCTCAAAGACGACCTGCTGGCCTACCTGATCGAGCAAAAACGCGCCGGCCGCACCGTCGCCGCTTATGGCGCAGCCGCCAAGGGCAACACCCTGCTCAACTATGCCGGGGTCAAGCCAGACCTGCTGCCCTTCGTCTGCGACGCCGCACCCTCCAAACAGGGTAAGTATCTGCCCGCTAGCCACATCCCGATCCTTCCGCCCGCGGTATTGACCGAGCGGCGGCCGGACGATTTGCTGATCCTGCCGTGGAACATCGCCGACGAGGTGCGCGACCAACTCAGCGACTTGTCGGCGCAAGGGACGCGCTTTGTGACTGCGGTGCCGCAGTTGCGCATCTGTTGATGCAGACTCAAATGCCATGATCCTGCTCACCGGTGCCGGCGGCTTCGTGGGCCGACAGGTGATGCGGTACCTCGCCGAACAGGGTCATCCCCTGCGGCTCGTTCTGCGCTCTGGTTCGCCCGCGTCAGCGCAGTTGAGCCAAGGTGCCGAGGTTATCGAAACGCCGGATCTGTTCCAGGAAGGCAGCGAATGGTGGCTCGCTGCATTGACCGGGGTCGATACCGTCGTGCACTTGGCCTGGTACACCGAGCCGGGCAAGTATCTCCAATCGGAGCTAAATCTTGAGTGTCTGAGCGGCACGATCGAGTTGGCTCGGGCCAGCATTCAGGCCGGTGTGCGACGTGTTGTCGGTATCGGCACCTGCGCCGAGTATGACTTGGCGCAGGGCATGTTGCAGACCGATACTCCGCTCAATCCTCAGACACTCTACGCCGCTTGTAAGGCGTCGGTGTTTCAGGTGCTCTGTCAACTGCTCCCGACCGCTGGGGTTGAGTATGCCTGGTGCCGGCTGTTCTATCTCTATGGCGAAGGCGAAGATCCGCGCCGCCTGGTCCCCTATCTACGGCGACAACTCAGTGCCGGCGAGCCAGCGGAGTTGACCAGCGGCAACCAGATCAGGGACTTTCTCGATGTCCGCGAGGCCGGGGCTATGATCGCTAAGGCCGCGCTTGCGGAGCGTCAGGGCCCCATCAATATCTGCTCGGGTATCCCGATCAGCGTCCGCCAGTTGGCCGAACGGATCGCGGACGAGTATGGACATCGCGACCTGCTCCGCTTTGGCGCGCGACTCGATAATCTATTCGATCCCCCCTGCGTGGTTGGCGTGCGATAGGGCTCCGAAGCGTGACAAACACTCGACTTCAGCGTCTGCTCTACGAGTCGGATGCCTTCCCGATCTTTCAGAACCGCATGTACCCGACGGCGGTGGAAGCCAGAAACTGCCCCAAGGGTGATATCCGGGTGGTGGAGGATCTGGAATCCGGTCTGATCTACAACGCGGCTTTTCGCCCCGAGTGGATGCAGTACGATGCCCATTACCAAAACGAGCAAGCCGTCAGCCCAATATTTCGTAACCACTTGGAAGAGGTGGCCGCGATCGTTGATCTGACGCTGGGCCGAACCAGGATCGTCGAGATCGGGTGCGGCAAAGCGTATTTTTTGGAACTGCTTCTTACGAAAGGTTTCGATGTGACCGGCTTCGATCCGACCTATGAAGGCAATAGCCCACGGGTCGTCAAGCAATACTTCAAACAAGGTCACGGCATCCGCGCCGACGGTCTGGTATTGCGGCACGTTTTGGAGCATATTCAAGATCCAGTCGCCTTCCTGCTGGCGCTGAAAGAGGCCAATGGCGGTGGCGGAAAGATCTACATCGAAGTGCCAAGCTTCGACTGGATCTGCGACCACCGTGCCTGGTTTGATATTTTCTACGAACACGTCAACTATTTTCGCCTATCTGATTTCCCGCGGATGTTTGCAAGCATCGACACATGCGGTGCCCTGTTTGGTGACCAGTACCTTTACGTTGTCGCGGACCTCGCCAGCCTTCGCACCCCGGTGTTTGATCCAACTGACGCAGTAGGCTTCCGAACTGACTTTACGCGGCGTCTGATCCCCAGAGTCCAGAGTCCAGAGTCCAGAGTCCAGAGTCCAGAGTCCGAACGGCCATTTGGGGCGGAGCATCGAAGGGGGTGATTTTCGCGTTGCTATGCGAACGCAACGGCGCATCTGTAACCGTCGTCATCGATGTCAATCCTGCCAAGCAGGGTCACTATTTGCCGGGCACTGGCTTGCGCGTCCAATCGCCGGCTGAAGCACTGCCAGCGTTGCCCGTCGGCAGCACAATATTTGTCATGAATTCAAATTATCTTTCCGAGATCAAACAAATGTCCAACAACGCCTATCATTATGTCGGTGTCGATCATGACTGATTTCGAGCGGGACGTTCTCGACCGCCTTGCCGCAAATGGCCGAGATGCAGAACTGGTCGCCGCCGGGGCCGCCTTTATACGTGCATCGACGCAACCGCAATATTCCTATAACTATTTCTGGCTCGGACGCCCGATTATTCAATACCCACAAGACATGGTGGCGATGCAGGAACTGATCTGGCAGATCAAGCCTGACCTCATCATCGAAACCGGCATCGCCCACGGCGGCTCGCTCATCTTCAGCGCCTCCATGCTCGCAATGCTCGACTACTGCGATGCGGTCGAACAAGGCACCGTGCTCGACCCCGCCGCCCCACGCCGCCGCGTGCTCGGCCTCGACATCGACATCCGCGCCCATAACCGTCTCGCTATCGAAGCCCATCCCATGGCCCATCGCATCGACATGATCCAGGGCTCCTCGATCGATCCGGAGATCATCCAGCGTGTTCAAGTCATCGCGCGGGACTTCCAACGGGTGCTGGTCTGCCTCGACTCAAACCACACCCACGCGCATGTCCTCGCCGAGCTCAACGCCTACGCCCCGCTGGTCACCCTCGGCAGCTACTGCGTCGTCTTCGACACCATCATCGAAGACCTGCCCGCCGACATGTTCCCCGACCGCCCCTGGGGACCCGGCGACAACCCCAAGACCGCTGTCCACGAGTATCTCAAGACCCACCAGGAGTTCAAAATCGACCGGAACATCCAGCACAAACTCCTAATTACCGTGGCGCCAGATGGATATTTGAAGCGCGTGGCATGAGTGAAAGTTCCCCCAAGTACAGTATACGATAAGCCCGCGAATTGACATGCGGCGGTATGCAGAAATAGTCGCCTTTTCCGGATGATGCACCGGTATCGAGCAACCTGCGTAACAACAAGGAAACGATTCGATGGTTAGTTTGCATGCGAGCTTCCGGCTCTACTCCTCATTGCTTGCGCAATGCCAGGCTCAGACAGAATAGATCTCAGCAATAATGCGGATTTGACTTGGGGCACACTGAAACCAGCAATGACAAAAGATCCTGAACTAGTCCAAATCTGTCTCCCAACATACAACGGAGCGGCACATCTGGCCGAAGCACTCGACTCACTGCTAGCGCAGACGCACCAAAACATCGAAATCACAATTATGGATAACGCCTCCACGGATGAGACGCCAGCAATAGCGCGACATTATGAAGGCAAAGACGCGCGCATACGATACTTTCGCGCCCAGGAGTTTGTCTGCGCGACTGATAACTGGAACCGCGCCTTTCGGAAACTAGATTCACAGCGCTCCCGGTTTTTCATGTGGGCGAGCGACGATGACCTTTGGTCTCAGAATTACATAGAAAAGCTGCTTGGCCCACTGAGAAGCGATGAAGGGCTAGCGCTGAGTTACTCATGGTTTGATTCAATAGAAAGCAATGGCCATTTGAGCGTAGTCAGCGGGTATCGATCAATTTTTCCGATAGGCAGCGCTTTCAAACGAGTGCGCTCTCTCATAAGAACCGGCCAATATTGCGCAATTTATGGAATCACAAGGTTCTCCGCCATCTCTTGGGAACCCTGCCTAGCCGATGTAACATTTGGCGCCGATCTATGGTATATGATACAACTCTGTGACGCCGGACGTTTTGAAATTACTAAGGAGCCATTGTTTTTTAAGCGCGCTGGCGGCATATCGGCTACTAATGATGATCCGTCTGCGTCGCGTGATCCTCGAGTTGTTTGGAATATCGGAAAAGCGGACTGGACTGCGATTTCCAAATTACATTTCAACGTTCTAACGAAATTATATATATACAATAGATTAAGAATAAGCGCGAAACTTCTTTACCCACAA
>NZ_CAIKKU010000532.1 GCF_903828115.1 uncultured Thiodictyon sp.
CCCCTTGCAAGCGCTTGCGGGCCGTGCGACGCTTCACCCGTGGAATGCCTTCCCGGTCGATAAACCAGAACAGCTCGAAACCCAGAAAGGTTGCGCGCCGTTGTGGACTCGGATGGAAGCGGCTAAAACGCAGAACCTGCGAAACCGGGGACAGACCACAGTATTCGCTCTAATAACGAAATGGCCTAACCAATTCCGGTGACAGTTTAAATAACTCCGGGAAGTCGAATTGAGTAAACTGCCGCCGGAACTGCTCGGGCTGTCAAACCCGACCGCTGGGACCCAAGCGGCAGGGCAAACCTAGACCCGGCGGTCAGCCGGGTCTAGGTTCCTGCCCGTTGTCGCGTTGACAACATGCGCCGCTGTTGTTAGGACTGGTTGATGACTTCTGGGCCGACGTTGACCGCTTCTGAGGAGACCGCCATGACCACGCTGACCATTGATGTTGCTGACCTTAACACCGTGAAGGCGAGCATGAAGGCCGCGTTCCGCGGCGTGCCGCAGGGCTGCTCCTTCTCCTTCCCCAACGAAGCACAACTGCTGGCGACTCTGAACGCGAACCGCTGGGCCATCCTCAAGGCCTTGACCGGTGCCGGGCCGCTCGGGGTGCGCGAACTGGCGCGGCGCGTCGGCCGCGACGTGAAGGGCGTACACACGGACGCCCAGGCGCTGGTCAACTGCGGGCTGATCGACAAGACCGACGCGGGCAAGTTGAGCCTGCCGTATGACGAGGTGCGCCTGGAACTGATCGTCCGCGCGGCGGCGGCGTAGGCTGCGGTTCAGCGCATCTCGAAGGCCTCCTGATGGAAGCGCAGGCGTCCGCGCCAGGCGCGGGTCAGTCCTATCCGCAAGCGCTTGGCGAATGCGCGCGGACCGCAGAACCAGACTTCGGTGTTGTGCAATCCGTCGTGCCCGGAGGCAAGCTGCTCGGCGGTCAGGGTGCCTCCGGCCTGGCTGTCATGGATGTGAAGCGAGACGCCTGGCAGGTCCGCGCACAGGCCTTTGAGGCGCTCGACGAAGGGGTCGCCTTCGCAATTGCGGGTGCTGTAATGCAGATCAGCGACGAGCGAGGCGTCCGGTTTGGCACGCAAGGCCTCCAGCCACGCGATGAAGGGCGTGATACCGATGCCGCCGGCAACCCAGATCTGCCGCGCTTCGGGATTCCGGCGTGGGAGTTCAAAATGGCCGTAAGGCCCCTCGACCGTCACCGCCTGCCCCACGGCAATTCGACCTGGCAGCGCGCGGGTATAATCGCCCAGTGCCTTGATCAGAAAGGTCACACGACGGTCCCCCTGATCGGCGCTGGCGATAGTGAAGGGGTGATGGCCCTCGAAACGATCGAAGCGCACGAAGGCGAACTGTCCGGCGCGATGTCCCCGCCAACGGGGTTCCAACTGACAGACCACCTCGGTGACATCGCGCGCGGGTGTCGCGATCGACACGATGGTCCCCCGAGCCCGGCGTCCCTGGCCGATGAGACCCAAGAGTGACATAACGGCCGCGTAGGATCCCGCCACCAGCAGCACCCCGAGCAGTAGGCCGAGCGGCTGGCTCCAGTAATAGCTTGGTGCCAGCATGGCGGCATGAAAAGCGAGCACCAGGTACAGAAGCGGCATCGCACGATGGACATGGCGCCAGAACTTGTATGGAAAGAGCTTCAGGAGACTCACTACGACCATGCCCAGCAGCAGGTAGATTCCGATCTCGCCAAGGTCCCCGGCGACGTCACGCAAGTCGTGCAGCAGGCCGCTGAACTGCTCTTCCAGCGGTCGTCCCAGGCGACCGAACACGGATTGGATCAGGTCATCGCTATCCTCGAGCAGCCAGTGCATCGCGGCGAAGCTGACAGCGAGAATGGCGGTCCATTTGTGCATTCGGTAGACGCGGTCCATGCCGCCGAGCGGACGTTCCAGCCAGAGCGGACGTGTCGCCAGCACCATCGCGAGCGACATCAGGCTGATCGCGAGCAGGCCGCAGAGGTAGAACGCCTGGCTCTGAATGGCCCAGGGCAGGGACTGGGCACCCTGGCCACTGACACTGAGCGCGCCCACCCAGGCAATGACGAGAAGCGCAATAAAGCCGGTCAGAAAGATCTTCATGATGGCGTGAGACCCATTGTTTTGTTGATGGAATGACCGATGGATGGCATTGGTTGGCAGACTCGGAAGTCGATCCGGGTGACCGGCTGCAGAGACTATCGCCCTTCGCCTACCGGCAGCCTGATCTCGGCGCACAGGCCGCCGAGCGTCGGCGAGGGATGAAAGCGGATTCGACCCTGATAGCTCTCGACGATCTCTTGCGCGATCGCCAGTCCGAGCCCATGGCCGCTGACCTGCTCGTCGAGTCGCGTGCCGCGTTCGGTGATGGCGGCGATCTCCTGTTCCGAACACCCGGGTCCGTCGTCCTCGACGCAAACGACGATCTCATCTCCCGGCGCCGTGACGCCGCATCGCACCTGCGTGCGGGCCCACTTGCAGGCGTTGTCGAGCAGGTTGCCGAGCAGTTCCAGCAGGTCCTCGCGGTCAAGATTGAGTGCGCCGGGGGTGCGAAGATCGAGCTGGATGTCGAGGACTTTCGGGGCATGGATACGCGCGAGGAGTTGCACCAGTGTCGGCAGCTCGGCGTTCGGATCAAAATGAATTCCCGCACCGCCGGCACCGGCAAGCCGCGCACGCTTGAGCTGGCGCTCGGCGAGTTGGCGCAGACGCTCGACCTGTTCGATCAGGGCCTGGCGCGGGGCCGGATCGATGGACAGGTCGGGATCCTGCAATTGCTGATGCAGGAGGCTCAGCGGACCCTTGATCCCATGTGCCAGGTTGCCGGCGGCGGTGCGCGAACGCTCCAGGCGCTGCGCGAAGCGCACCAGCAGGTGGTTGAGCTTGCGCACCAAGGGCAGGATCTCACTCGGCACCCGTTCGGTCAGGGCGACCGTCTGGCCGGACTCCAGGCGCTCGATATCCCGGTAGACGGGCGACAGTGTGGCAAAGGCCCGCTGCACGACGAACCGCTGCACCAGCAGCATTACGAGCAACCCAGTGATCGCCAGCCCGGCAAACAGCCGGTCGATGAACGTCAAGGCCCGGTCAAGTGCGGTGACGTCCTCCGCGACGGCGAGCGCGAAGTCGAGGCCATCCAGGCGATAACCGCCCTCCCAGACCAGCAGCCGCTGCTGCTCCGGACCGACCGCGCGCCAATGCTCGGAGGTGCCCGGCGCAAGCGGACGGTCGGCCAGGTCCTGATCCCAGAGCGAACGCGAGCGGATGCGTTGTCCATCCTGGGTTTCGATGACGAAATAATGCCCCGAATAGGGCTGGTGATAGACCGGGGTCAGGCCCTGATGCCCAACCTCCAGGCGCCCGTCCGCGCCTCTGGTCAAGGCCCCGACCAAGCCCTCGGCATCGTGCTCCAGCCGTGAGAGTACGAAGGCATCCGCCGTGCGGTGCAGGGCCTCGTAGCCAATCCACCAGACCGCGCCGAGCAGGACAAAGAGGCTGGCGCCGAGTCCGATCTGTAGACGTCCTTCCAGGGATCTCATTGGCGTGGGAAGAGATAGCCCTGGCCGCGCAGGGTTCGGATCCGGTCGCGGCCGATCTTCTCGCGCAGGCGTCCCACATAGACCTCGATGAGGTTGCTGCCCCGGTCGGCATCCAACTCGTACACATGATCCATGATCTGGGGCTTGGAGAGGATCCGGTCGGGATGGAGCATCAGGTAACGGAGCAGGCGGAATTCGGTGCCGGTCAACTCATGGGCGGTGCCGTCGGCCAGGATCGCCCGCTGCCGATCCTCGTCGAGACAGAGCCCGCCGACCTCCAGACCGCGACGCAGATTGCCCGCCGCCCGGCGGGTCAAGGCATGGATGCGGGCGATCAGTTCCTCCATGTGGAAGGGCTTGCCGAGATAGTCGTCGGCCCCGGCCTTGAGCCCGTCGACACGCTCGTGCCAGGCATCGCGCGCGGTCAGCACCAGCACCGGTGTCGTCACCCCACGGGTGCGCCAATTGCGCAGCACCTCGAGCCCGGGCCGCCTGGGCAACCCAAGGTCGAGGACGATGGCGTCATAGGCCTCGGCGGCCCCGAGCGCCTCGCCCGTGATCCCATCGCCGGCCTGGTCGAGGACGAAGCCGGAGGCCTTGAGCGCCTTTTGCAGCTCGGCCGCCAGCCCGGCATCGTCTTCGACCACCAGGAGTCGCATCTATTTCTCCCTGCGCGCGATCACCGCGGCCGTGGCGGCATCGAGCGAGAGCTTGTGGATCGTCCCGTCGGCGGCCAGGATCTTGATCTCGAAACGATAGTCGCCGTCTTCCCGCTCGAGCTCGGCCTCCACGAGCTGCCCCGGCTGCACGGATTGCGCACTCGCCATCACCTGCTCCAGCGGCAGGATGGCGCCAGTCTCACGCAGTTGTTTGATCTCGTCGTGGTCGAGTCGCTCGCTGGCCAGCGGACTGCCCATGGCCAGCAGCAGTCCAAGACCGGTGGTCGCCATCAGGTGACGTCGTTGCATCAGGTTGCTCCGTTTGAGAGAGTTGGTGTCCGCCGGGCGGAGGGCGCGAGCGGATCAGCGACCGCGCGCGCACTCAGGAAGGCCAGGTCGGCGCCGATCAAGGCCCAGGTCGATCGCGGATGGCTCCGCGCGACTGCTCGAGCGGTGGGTGCAGTCTGAGCGCGCAAGCTGAACTGCCGCTGAAAACCAGCCGTCTCCTCCATCGTTTGAGGAAGAACCTGAGCCGGCGACCCGGCGGGAGGAGTCGCAGCCGGAACTTTACTGCGCCTGGTCCAGCAGCACACCGCCGACGTGCTGTCGGTGCAGAACCTGCTCGCGCGCAGCCGCGGGCGCTCCCCGAGCGCCAACGAGGTCGAGCGCCTGACGATCATGCTGGAGTCCGGGCCGGTCGCGCGCGTGGCCCAAGTCGGCCACTGCGCCTCCGATGGCCGGTTTGAATGCTGGTCGATTCCGCCGTAAAGTTCCCTCTCCGACTCCTGACCATCCACCAAGAGGAAACGACGATGAACTGGAAAGAACAACTCGACAAGGCGGTTGCGGCTGTCAAAGAGGCCGCCACCAGCGAAAACGCGCGGGAGATCGCCGGCAAGGCGCAAACGGCGGCCCTTGGTCTGATCGAGAAGGTCAAGACCGGAGCGCTCGACGCGGCCGATGCGTTCGTCGAGGCCAATCGCGATGCCTCGTCGCTGTCGGTGCGCTTCCTGAACGCGGATCTCACCATCCTTTCGCCCGCGGCGG
>NZ_CAIKKU010000533.1 GCF_903828115.1 uncultured Thiodictyon sp.
CGCGCCCATTGCGCCCGGCCGCGGCCCCCCGCGCGGCGCCGCCGCCGGCCGCCGGCACACCGCTGCTGCGCGGCATCGCCGGCCCCTATACCGGGGTCGAACTGCCCTTGGCCGATGGCCCCATCGCCATCGGCCGCGACCCGGCCCTGGCGCAGTTGGTGATCCCGGCCGCCCAGGGTCGGGTCAGCAAGCGCCACGCCCTCGTCGGCTACGACTGGACCCGCCGGGTCTTCACTCTGGAAGACTGCTGGTCCACCCACGGAACCTTCCTCAACGGCGCGCCCCTGCCCGCGGGAGGGAGCACGACGCTGAACCCCGGCGACCGCTTCCACCTGGCGACGTCCGAGGTCGCCTTCGAGGTCCGGATGACATGAGCCGATTGGCCCTGAGCACCGCCACCCTGAGCCGCGCCGGCGGCCGCGACGCCAACGAGGACGCCGCCGCCCACCGCGACGGCTGCTGGGTCCTGGCCGACGGACTGGGCGGCCATGCAGGCGGCGAGGTGGCCGCGCGCCTCGCCGTGGACCAGGTCCTGGGCGCGTTGGCCGGGGCGCCACTGCCGACCGGCGAGGCCCTGGCCCAGGCCATCGCGGACGCCCATCACGCCATCCAGGACCACCAGGACCGTGACCCGCGCCTGGAGCGGATGCGCACCACCCTGGTGGTGCTGGTGAGCGACGGCGAGCGCGCGCTCTGGGCCCATGTGGGCGACAGCCGGCTTTATCACTTCCGGGGCGGTCGCCTGCGGTTTCAGACCGCCGACCACAGCGTGCCCCAGGCCCTGGCGCGCGCCGGGGAGATCCGCCCCGACGAGATCCGCTTCCACGAGGACCGCAACCGACTCCTGCGCACCCTGGGCAACGAGGGCGAGGCGCGCCCCACCGTGTCGGCGACGCCGGAGCCGCTGGAGCCCGGCGACGCCTTTCTGCTCTGCACCGACGGTTTCTGGGAGTATGTCACCGAGGGGGAAATGGAGGTGCTGCTGGCCAAGAGCGCGAGCGCGGACGACTGGCTGGCGGCCCTGGCCGCACGCCTGTTGGCGCGGGCCGAGCCGGACCACGACAACTACACCGCCACGGCCGTCTTCGTCGCCTGACCGAGGAGCAGCGAATGCGCCGCCCTAACTGCCAAAATCAACAGATGGGGTGCAAGAGCAAGAGCGAGAGCGGCCCTCGATCATCGTTCCGGCCAGTGGCAGATCCGCACCCGAAGTCTCGCGGTGGCTGAGAAGAAGCCTCTCACGGAGACACGGAGCCACGGAGATCCGGAACTGTCTTTCTCCGTGTCTTTGTGTCTCCGTGAGAGACCTTCTTTCTTCCGCCCCCGCTATCCCCTAAAATCCCGCGAGAAACACGCACGGCACACAGGACACACGGGGGCGACACCATGGGCATGAAATCCTGCGGCAAGGGACACTTCTACGACGAGCGCACCCACTCCACCTGCCCCTATTGCGGCGTCCCGATCGATCTCGGGGAAACCGTGGGTAGGCCGCCCGACGCGGTCAGCGTATCACCCGGGACCGCCAGCGAGGACTTCCCCAAGACCCGCGCCGCCGGCAGCCGCGGCCCGCGGCGCGACCCGGAAGAGACCGTCGGCATCTTCAGAAAACGCCTGGGCCTCGACCCGGTGGTCGGTTGGCTGGTCTGCATCGAGGGGCCGGACCGGGGCCGCGACTACCGCGTCCACGCCGAGCGCAACTTCATCGGCCGCGACGCGACCATGGACATCGTCATCGCCGGCGACACCAGCATCAGCTGCGAGAACCACGCGGTCTTAAGCTACAACCCCAAGCGTCACACCTTCAACCTCGCCCCCGGCGACGGCCGCGGCCTCACCTATCTGACCGACGAGGAACTGCTGGCCGCCGCGCCCCTGGCCCCCTACGACACCATCGAACTCGGCGCCAGCAAGCTCCTGTTCGTCCCCTTCTGCGGTGAGCGCTTCACCTGGCCGGTGGCCGCCGACCAGGTCGGCTGAGCCGCTGCCGCGACCCCTGGCACCGTTGTCGTTGTCGTTGTCGTTGTCGTTGTCGTAATCGAGATTATCGTAGCGCCCAGGATTCTCCGGATAGCCTATTTGCAGCGCTTCTTCGATTACGATTACGATTACG
>NZ_CAIKKU010000534.1 GCF_903828115.1 uncultured Thiodictyon sp.
GATAATCTCGACAACGACAACGACAACGACAACGACAACGACAACGACAACGACAACGACAACGACAACGACAACGACAACGACAACGACAACGACAACGACAACGACAACGACAACGACAACGACGCCAAGAGCCAGTCTCTAATGGACTTTTTTAACTTATCAGTGAACCATTCCTTAGCGAAAATACCGCCGCAGATGAACGCGAATAAAGAGACTTGGCACTCGTCGGCCTTGGTGATCACTGCGGCAACGCTTGACCCATGCGCAGACGATGGGTTTCGCTGCGCTCTACCCATCCTACGGGGTCTCACTGGCGGGCGGCGTCCCCAATGAACACGGTGCCCGCCGACACGCCTGACCCCCAGTCCGGCATCCGTGCCGGGCTCCGGGACCTGATCGCGCTGCGCGGCCAGGCCCTGCGGCTCGATCTGGCGCCGCGCGGGCGCGTGCTGGCCACCCGCACCGGCGGGCACCTGTCGCGCTTTCGCGGGCGCGGTATGGAGTTCGACGAGTCCCGGGTCTACCAGCCGGGCGATGACCCGCGCAACATGGATTGGCGGGTCACGGCGCGCGCCGGGACGCCCCATGTGAAGCTGTTCCGGGAGGAGCGCGAGCGGCCGGTCTGGCTCCTGGTGGACCAGGGCGCGGCCATGCGCTTCGGCACCCGCGTCGCCTTCAAGTCGGTGATCGCGGCCCAGGCGGCGGCCCTGCTCGGCTGGGCGGCGGTGGACCGGGCGGACCGGGTGGGCGGCCTGGTGTTCGACGAGGCGCGCCACCTGGAGCGGCGGCCGGCCGCCCGCACCGCGGGTCTGCTCCCGCTCTTGGAGCGGCTCACCGAGCCCACGGCGGCCGGCGAGCGGGGCCACGGCTCAGTGGCGCAGGCCGCCGCCCACCTCATCCGGCTGGTGCGCCCCGGCGGCCTGGTGGCGGTCATCAGCGACTTTGCCGGGGTGCGCCCGGACGCCGGACGCTGGCTGGCGGAACTCGCCGCCGGGAGCGAACTGCTCCTGCTAATGGTCCACGACCCCCTGGAGGCGGCGGCGCCCCCGCCCGGGCGCTATCCGGTCACCGACGGCCGACGCCGCGGGATTCTGGATCTGACCGGGGCGCGCAGCCGCACCGCCTATGAGGAGCGCTTCGCGGTTCGCGCCCAGACCCTGGAGCACCTGGCCCGACTGCACCGCGCCCACCTGTTGCACCTGGCGACCGACGAGCCGGTCGGTCCCGCCCTGGCCCGCGGACTGCGCGCGCGCAGCACGCCCGGGACCAAGAGCCTATTGTCCGCAAATGAACGCAATGGCCGACACGATTAACCCCCTGCCCACTGCCCCGGCCGCGGCCGACCCACTGGCTGGCCTGCGCGACTGGCACCTGCCGGACCCGGTGTCCTGGTGGCCGCCGGCCCCCGGCTGGTGGCTGGTCGCCGGGCTCACGCTGGGTGCCGGCGCGCTGGCCTTGGTGCTGTGGCGCCGCCGGTGGCGGCAGGGCGCCGCGGTGCGAACGGCCTTGGGCGAACTTGAGGCCCTGCGCGGGCAACTGGGCACCGGGCTCGATCCGGGCGGCTTTGCTGCGGCGGTTTCGATCCTGTTGCGGCGCCTGGCCCTGACCCGGTTCCCGCGGGAGCGCGTGGCCGGACTCAGCGGCGCCTCCTGGCTCGCCTTCCTGGATGCCACCGGCGGCGGCGACGCCTTCTCCCGCGGGCCGGGGCGGATGCTGGCCGAGCTGCCCTACCGCGCCCCCGGGGAAACCGGAGACTGCGTGGCCCTGGCGGACTTGGCCGGGCGCTGGATCCGCGCCAACCGGGGGACGGCCCCATGATCACGCTCGCCTGGCCCTGGGTGCTGGCGGCCCTGCCGCTGCCCCTGCTCGCCTATCTCATGCCCGCGGCCAGCCCCGCCGGTGGGGCCGCGTTGCGGCTGCCCTTCTACGCGGACCTGCCGGGCCTCGCCGCCGCCGCGGCCGGGCGCCGGTCGGCGTGGCGGATCGGCGCCGCAGTGCTGGCCTGGGTGCTGCTGGTGTCGGCGGCGGCACGGCCGGAATGGGTCGGGGCGCCGGTGAACCTGCCGGTCGCGGGGCGTGACCTCATGCTCGCCGTGGACATCTCCGGCAGCATGGAGCAGCCGGACTACGAGATGGACAATCGCATGGTCTCGCGCCTGGCGGTGGTCAAGGCGGTGGCCGCCCGCTTCGTGGAACGGCGCACCCAGGACCGGCTGGGGCTCATCCTGTTCGGCAGTAATGCCTATGTCCAGACGCCCCTGACCTTCGACGGTCACACGGTGGCCGCCATGCTGCGCGACTCGGTGGTGGGGCTGGCCGGGCGCGAAACCGCCATCGGCGACGCCATCGGGCTCGCGGTCAAGCGCCTGCGCGAGCAGCCGGACGACAACCGGGTGCTGATCCTGCTCACCGACGGGGCCAGCAACGCCGGCCAGTTGGAGCCCCAGGCGGCGGCGCAGCTGGCCCGTGAGGCCGGGGTGCGCATCTACACCATCGCCATCGGCGGCGGCGAGGTCGGCCTGCGCACCGCGCTCGGGATGCGCCTGCTGCGCCAGGGCGGCGACTATGACCCCGAGTCACTGAAGCAGATCGCGCAGGTCACCGGCGGGCGCTTCTTCTCCGCCACCGGACGCGAGGAACTGGAGGCCATCTACGAGGAACTGGACCGGCTGGAGCCCAGCCGCCGCGACGAGCGCACCTACCGGCCCCGCGAGTCACTGTTCGTCTGGCCGGCGGCGGCGGCGCTGGTCTTAAGTGTGCTGCTGGCGCTGCCGCTCCTGGGCGGCCGGGGTTTGGGAGTAGGTCATGGCCGCTGAACTGCACTTTCTGCGGCCCCAGTGGCTGCTCGCGCTGGCGCCCTTGCTGTTCGTCCTGATCGGGCTCTGGCGGGCACGTCACGCGGCCAATGCCTGGCGCGGCCTGGTGGACGCCCACCTCCTGCCCCACCTGCTGGTCGGTGAGGAGGGTCGGCCGCGCCGCCTGCCGTTGGCCCTGCTGGCCCTGGCCTGGCTGATCGGCACCCTCGCCCTGGCCGGCCCGGTGTGGGAACGCCTGCCGCAGCCGGTGTTCGCCACCACGGCCAAGCGCGTCATCCTGCTCGACCTCTCACCGAGCATGAACGCCGCCGATGTGACGCCCTCACGCCTGGCGCGGGCGCGCTTCGAGGTCCTGGACCTCCTCGCCGCCACCCGGGAGGGCCAGGTCGCGCTGATCGCCTTCGGTCCGGACCCCTTCATCGTCTCCCCCCTGACCGGCGACGCCCAGACCATCGCCTCCCAGGTCCCGCGCCTGGGCACGGACCTGCTCCCGGTGCCGGGTCCGCGCCGCACCGAGCGCGCCCTGGAGCAGGCCGGCGCCTTGCTGGCACAGGCCGGGGGGGAGGGCGGCGAGGTGATCCTGATCACCGATGGGCTCACCGGCGATGGCGCCGGCGCCCGGGTCGAGGCCGCCGCCCGCGCCCTGGCCGCCAAGGGTCATCGCCTCTCGGTGCTCGGGGTCGGCACGGCCGACGGGGCGCCGGTGCCGGACCCGGGCGGGGGCTTCGCCGCCGATCGCAGCGGCGCCATCCCCATGGCGCGACTCGAGCGTGGCGCACTGGAGTCCCTGGCCCGCGCGGGCAATGGCCGCTACGTGGACCTGGACCCCGGGGATCGGGACACCTTGGCCCTCATCAGCACCGGGGACGCGGCCGGGGCGGCGATGGCGCCCGGTGGGCTGGTCGAACAACAGGGCCTGGCGGCCGATCAGTGGCGGGAGGAGGGTCCCTGGCTATTGCTCGCCCTGCTGCCCATCGCCGCGCTGGCCTTCCGGCGCGGCTGGCTGCTGCCGGTCCTGGCCCTGGTGCTGGTGCTGCCGCCGCACCCGGGTTGGGCCTTGGGTTGGGACGACCTGTGGCAGCGCCCGGACCAGCAGGGCGCGCACCGGCTGGCGGCCGGCGACGCCGCCGCCGCGGCCAGCCGCTTCCAGGACCCCGCCTGGCGCGCCGCCGCCCGCTATCGCGGCGGCGACTATGCCGGCGCCCTGGCGGACCTGACCGGGATCGGCGGGGCTGAGGCGGACTACAACCGCGCCAATGCCCTGGCCCGCCTGGGGCGGTTCGACGAGTCCATCGCCGCCTATGAGCGGACCCTGCAACAGGCCCCGGACCACGCCGACGCGCGCGCCAACCTGGACCTCGTAAAGGCTCTGCGTGACCAACAGAAGCAGGACCAGCCCCAGGGCCAGGGGGACCAGGATCAGAAGGACCAGAAGGACCAGAAGGACCAGAAGGGCGACAAGGGTCAGCAGGGTCAGCAGGGACAAGAGGGCCGACAGGGTCAAAAAGACGGACAGCCGTCCGACGCCGGCCAGGATGGGCAGAACGGCCAGCAGGGGCAAGGACAGCAGCAGGACAGCGGCCAGGGGGCACCGCCGACGGCAGGTACCGGGGCGCCGCAAGACGCGCCGCCCGACCCCGGCGCAGCGAAGCCCGACAGCGCTGGCCAGCAGGCCGATCCCGCGGGCACGGACCCCAAGGCCGCCCAGGGTTCCTCCGCCGGGACCACCGGTGAGACGCCGCCGCCAAAGCCCGGCGACCTGGGTCAGGGCGCCGTGGCGGGAGAGCCCGAGGTCACCCTGCCCGACGGCGCCAAGCCGGAGCCCGCCAAGGACCAGGGTCAGGCCGCCGTTGCCGCGCAGCCGCCGCCGAGCGGGGCCCCGCCCACCGGGAACGCCGCCGCACGCCTGGCCGGCGCCGCCGACCTCAACCCCCAACAGCGCGAGCAGCAACAGGCCATGGAGGCCCAGTTGCGCCGCGTCCCGGACGACCCCGCCGGCCTGCTGCGCCAGCGCTTCCTGTTGCAGCAGTTGCGCCGCGAGGGGCGCTTGCCGTGAGCCGCGGGATCACAACGGCCCTCTTTAATCAACCTAGAAAGAGCAGTCATCCACAGATGAACACAGATGATTCATTGGCTTACGCTTGGTCGGGGGCTCACCTTGCAGGTGAGTGTGGCCGTAGCGATAAGCGCATGACAATTCAAAGAAAATCTGTGTTCATCTGTGTCCATCTGTGGATTTTATGATCAATCCAACCCGTCGCGACCACTATGCCCAACCGTCTTGACCGTCCCCCGTCGCCGCGCGCCGTCTGCGCGCTGCTGGCCCTGCTCCTGCTCGCCGTCCCCTGCGCCTGGGCGGGGGACCTGGGCGCGAGCCTGGACCGGACCCGGGTGCGTGCCAACGAGACCCTGACCCTGACCCTGAGCGCCGCCGGCGCACTCGCCGGGACACCGGACTTCAGCCCCCTGGCCAAGGACTTCGAGATCCTGCAACAGGGCAGCAGCACCAGCCTGAGCTTCGTCAACGGGGTCTCCAACAACACCCGGGAATGGACCCTGGAGTTGGCCCCGCGGCGCACCGGCAGGCTGCAGGTCCCGGCCCTGTCACTGGGCGGTCAGCAGACCCAGCCGATCGCGCTCGAGGTGCTCGCGGCGGATCAGGCGGACCCGGGCGGCGGACCCAAGCCGGTCTTGGTGGACACCCTGGTCGAGACCACCCAGCCCTATGTCCAGCAGCCCTTCACCTATCGGGTGCGGGTCCTCTTTCGCGACCAGCCGCGGCGCGCGATCCTGGACGAGCCGCAGGTCGAGGGGGCCACCCTGCAACGGCAGGGGGAAGACCAGAACGACTCCGAGGAGATCGACGGCCAGCGTTACACCGTCATCGAGCGGCGCTACCTGGTGGTGCCCCAACGCAGCGGCCCACTCACCATCGGCGGCCCGCGGCTGGAGGCCCTGATGGCGCAGGACCGCCCGGGGGCGCGCCGCAGCCCCTTCGCGGACTTCGGCACCATGTTCGGCGGACAAGGTCTGGGGGACCTGCTGGACCCGGGCGCGACGCGCCGGGTGATCGAACGCGGCCCCGACCGCATCCTCCAGATCCGGCCCCAGCCGGACACCGGCGGCGCCACCTGGCTGCCCGCCGAGTCGGTCCAGCTCTCCGACGAGTGGACGCCCTCCCCGCCCCGCTTCCGGGTCGGAGAACCCGTCACCCGCACCCTGGTGATCACCGCCCGCGGCGCCACCGCCGCCCAGTTGCCGACGCTCGACACCGGCACCCCCGAGGGCGCCCGGGTCTATCCCGAGACGCCCAAGATGGAAGACCTCCCGGGCAGTGTCCCGACCGCGCTCAAGACCCTCAAAGTCGCCCTGGTCCCGACCCGCGCCGGGCCCCTCACCCTGCCCGAGATCCGCCTGACCTGGTGGGACACGACCACCGACCAGTCGCGGGTCGCGGTCATCCCCCAGCGCACCGTCGAGGTCGCGCCCGCGGCGGGCGGGTCCGCGGCGGCGGCGCCGACACCGGCACGGGCACCCGGACCC
>NZ_CAIKKU010000535.1 GCF_903828115.1 uncultured Thiodictyon sp.
ACGAGGGGAACCAGGCAGATGGCGACAGCCATCCACAAGGCGGTGTTGGTCTTGGAGCGCAGGGTCGCGTCACTCATGGCAGTAACCTCAAGTCAGATGGCTGGGCCGTATCTCTGGTTCGTGTAGCAAGCTGGACAATGGGTTGGTGGTCGATCCGGGAGGATCAGGACGCCGAAGCCTTGTCGCCTGCCTACGGTTCAAACTATAGGTTGCGCCAGCGCAAAGCTGAAATCGTTATTTCCTACCGTAACAATCAAGTATTGACGAGGCCGAACCGGACGCGGCGGTTTTGGCCGTGCCGGATGCAGCGGCAGCCCACCGCGGGCCCCGCTGTACCCACCCCGGGCGAGGCCCTCACGCACCTGGTCAACCCGGCCTGGAGCGCCGACCCCATCTGAGCGTTCGCTGACGGTCCCGCTCAGGTTCTGTCTACCCGCCCTCCCTTACGCTGTGCCCAAGGTCGCGATCAACCGCTGCCTGGTCACGCCACACAGCGTCAGGAGTCAGCGATGTACACCTACCCACTCCACTGCCAGAACCAGCGTACCGCCGCGCAGGCCCGCACCACGCGGCCGTCCCAGGCGGCTTCCCGCCACAGCATCGAGCGAGATCTGAAGGTCGCCGACATGATCGCCCGCGCCATCCAGGACAACGGGTCACAGCTCTATCGCGGTGCCTGAGCGTGCTGCTGAACACCGGGCGCCCCTTTCAGGTGCGCTGCCACCGCAGCCAGCGCCGCAGCCGCCGCTTGACCGCCCGCCCGGTCCGCCAGGCCCAGGATGCGCGCACCCATGCGAGCAGCGCCTCCTTCCAGGCATACCAGCGCCGGTACCCCGCCGCGAACCACGGCATCCGCATCAGCGCCGGCTGAGTCAGCGCGAACAGCCACGCCAGCACCGCGGTGCCGAGCAGCTTGGCCACCACGACCACCGCCAGTCCGGTCAGCGCCGCGCCCTGGGCGATCAGCCACAGCGCGAGCAGCTTGACCGGCACCAGCACCAGGGTTGGCAGCAGCAGCACGGCCAGCGCGGCGGGCGGCGACAGCCGCGCGACCGCGGCCTCGATCCGGCGCATCACCGGGATGCGACCCAACCAAGTCAACGCACGACGCAGCGGCTCCCAGCCCCATTCCTCGAACAGGATCAGCAGCGCCAGCAGGCCGACGGCCAGGTGGCGGAGCCCGCGGCCGACGGCGCGCAGCAGGTCGAGCGCGGCCTGAACGCCTGGGCTTCTCACTGGAGCGAGCACTTGATCAACTGTGTCACCTCTTGCGAAACCCGTTTCCCCGTTGCCGCCGACAGTTCAAGTTGGACGTAGAGCCCGTTCATGTAGCCCTGTAGCAGGTCAATCTGACGGAGCAAATCCCGCGGGTCGTCGAACTGCCAGCCGATCATCCCGCCCTGAACCTGTTCTCGGTGGCCCCGACACAGCAGACGCAGGACATGCGTCTCGATCATTGAGCGGTGGAAAAAAGTAGTCATCGCGACCGCATCCGTTGAAGACACCTCGCCAGCGTCTAACCAGTTCATAGTATCCCCGACCAGCGCAATGCGTCGAACGATAATGAATCATTGTAGCGTGAGACGACACACCGGAGCGGCGGCCAACCAGGCAAGCCGCCGACGCGGCAGCGACCTCGGCGCGCACCGGCGGCCCACGCCGACCGGATAACGCGTTTTCAGGCGTCGGCGGGCTATTCGCTTGGCTCCGCACCAGTGGCGCTCGGTGGCACGGGTGCCGTATAGGCTTCCACCCGTGCTTTGAGCTTCTGGCCCGGATGGAAGGTTACGACGCGGCGCGCAGAGATCGGGATCTCCTCTCCGGTCTTCGGATTGCGTCCCGGGCGCTCTTTCTTCTCGCGCAGTTCAAAGTTCCCGAAGCCGGACAGTTTGACCTCATCGCCACGCTCCAGGGACTTCCGAGTCTCCTCGAAAAAACTCTCGACGATATCTTTGGCCTCACGTTTGTTGAGCCCGAGTTCGTCGAACAGGTGTTCTGCCAAATCGGCTTTGGTCAAGGCCATCCCGTCACTCCCGTCATCGTCACGAAAAATGGACTCACGTCGGGCCCCGACAGGTCCCCCCGCTCACGCCGCTATCAAATCGGCAAGTATCTGATAATAAGCGCGTAAAATCAATTGTAAAAGGAGGTCGCCAGCCCTGAAGCATAACCCTGCCGCCGCCTGACAGCGGGCGATGCCGGCGCCGGTGGGCGCTGGCGTTGACTGTTGCGGGGTGGGTTGGCCCTGACCAGGGGTGGCAACGGGAAGCCCTGGCAGGTGCCGGGAGGGTG
>NZ_CAIKKU010000536.1 GCF_903828115.1 uncultured Thiodictyon sp.
ATCGAATAATCCGACCACGATTACGACAACGACAACGACAACGACGCCCAGTTCGTGAGAACCCAGGACCCAAAACGCGATAAAATCGCCGTGAAGGTCGCGGCCGGCGTGCCGGAATCTTGTGCCGCCGGCCGGATTCATTTGATTTGTCAGGAGATTTCAGTGTCCGAAGAGCAAGAAGACGCGGCCGTACCCGCCATCCAACAGGCCTTGCTGCGCGCCCCCCCGGGCGAGGCGCAGTTACTCATGGGCTGGATGCGGGGGTTGCGCGAGATCGGTCAAGGCGAGCTGCGCGGGCGCCATAAGGCGGCCGCGCAGCTTGCGTTGTTGCGCGACAGCAAGGCCGCGTGGCCGCTCGCCAAGGTCATGGGCCGGGCCTTGAAGATCGTTGCCTGGGACGCGCGTTCCTGGAAGCTGCGACTGGGCGTGCTGGCGGTCGTGGCCACCTTCGTGGCGGTCGGCAATGCCGGGGCCGGCATCGTCCCCCTGGGGGGCGGTATCGGGCTCCCGCTGTGGGTGCTGGCGGGCGGCGGCGGCGTCCTGATCGGCCTGCTGGCCGACCTGATCCGGAAGAAAATGAGGAAACCGCCGACCCATTAGGTGAACTCCGGGTAACGTTTGTACCCGCCCAGCTGACCGGAGGTCGAGGCTTCAGCCGGACGGGCGCTGCGGCGCGCTAACGGCCATGGCAGCAAGACCAGCTACCCTGGACGGTGAAAGTTCGCCGTGGGAGCGGCTTTACCGTGAAAGTGCGTAGTCAGGCCATCCTGGCCTGACGGTGTCGGGGCTGGAACAGGCAGGGCTGGAAGCCCTGACTACGCCGCCCCGCACGCTGGCCATCGAGCTAGCGGCCGAGAGGACTTTCATGTTCCGGGGTGGCGCGGGTGCCATGACCGTTAGCCGCGATGCGAGGCCTCGTCGCGGCTAACGGCCCTGAGGGGTTGTCCGTCACCCCCGAAACATGAAAGCCCCCGGCGGGAGCGGCTTTCACGGTAACCCGACTGACGCGATTCTTCTCTGCGTCTCTGCGCCTCTGCGCCTCTGCGTGAGATTCTTTAAGAGGTCTCGCGCAGAGACGCAGAGACGCAGAGCCGGTGGCCCGCGACGCCCCGTCGCGGCTGAAGCCGCTCCCACAGGGTCGAGTCATGTGGAAATCGTCTTAAGCCGTCAGCCGCGCCGCCGCGCCGCCGCCTGGGCCAGTTCGCGCAGCATGGGTTCGGTGTCGGCCCAACTCACGCAGGCGTCGGTGACGCTCTGCCCGTAGACCAGCCCGGTGGGGGTGTCCAGGTTTTGCCGTCCGCCGACCAGGTTACTCTCGATCATGGCGCCGATGATGCGCCGGTCACCGCGGGCGATCTGGCCGGCGACGTCCTGGCATACCTGGATCTGCTTTTCCGGTTTCTTGCGGCTGTTGGCGTGGCTGAAATCGATCATGATCTTGGGCGTCAGGCCCGCCTCGACGATCTGATCGGCGGCGATGTTGACGCTCTCGGTGTCGTAGTTGGGCCGGTGCCCGCCGCGCAGGATGATGTGGGTGTCGGCGTTGCCGGCGGTGGAGAAGATGGCCGATTGTCCCTCCTTGGTGACCGACATGAAGACGTGGGGGCGCGCCGCCGAATGGATGGCGTCGATGGCGACCTTCACGTCGCCGTCGGTGCCGTTCTTGAATCCCACCGGGCAGGACAGGCCGGAGGCCAGTTCCCGGTGGCCCTGACTCTCGGTGGTGCGGGCCCCGATGGCCCCCCAACTGACCAGGTCGGCGATATACTGGGGGCTGATCAGGTCCAGGTACTCGGTCCCCGTCGGCATCCCCATCGCGGCCAGGTCCAAGAGCAGCTTGCGGGCCAGGGACAGGCCCTTGTTGATCGCGAAGCTCTCGTCCAGGTCGGGATCGTTGATCAGGCCCTTCCAGCCGACGGTGGTGCGGGGCTTCTCGAAATAGACCCGCATCACCACCAGCAGCTCGGCACCGCGGGCCTGGCGCACGGGCAGGAGACGCTCGGCATATTCCATGGCAGCCTGAGGGTCATGCACCGAACAGGGGCCTACCACCACCAGCAACCGGTCGTCCTCCCCGTGGAGGATGCGCTGGATCGCCCGCCGGGTGTCGAAGACGGTGTCGGCGGCCGCTTCGGACACCGGGAAGCGCTCGTGGAGCGCGCGCGGGGGCTGCACCTCGGTGATGGTGCGGATGCGCAGGTCGTCGGTCTGATGGGGCATGGCGGGGCGGGGCGGGTCCAGGTCCAAAACAAAGGGGAAAGCAGTATATGTCAGCGAATGGGTGACGCGACGGGCGGGAGGGCGTAAATTCCAGTCTGGACGACCGCCGGGACCCATCCGTGACACCGGCGACACCTGCTTGTGGGCGGGCCGGGCCGTCGGCTGGGACTGGAATCCGCTGCCGGTGGACCCCCATATATGGAGCCTTGACGGGGCGCACCGCCGGCGCCGACACGCACCCCGCGGTGCCCCGACCCAACCCACGCGCCCCTTGCCGGGAGCGGCGCCGCCCACGGGAGACACCCCGATGTCTAGACTCTTGACCTGGCGTAATGAATGGTGCCTGGGCATCGGTGCCCTGGATGCGGATCACCGTGCCCTGGTCGAGGCCCTGATCGACATCAGCCTGCGCTACTGTCCCCAGGCGGCGGCCCCGGTAGCCTTTCCCCGCGGGGTGCCGGCCCCCGGCGCCGCCGCACGCGCGGGCGGGCTGGCCGATGCCCTCACCGCCTTCGGCGACAAGGCCCGAGCCCATTGTCGGCGCGAGGAGGCCTTCATGCGCGCGATCGGCTACGCGCGGCGGGCGGAACACGAGGAGCAACACATCGTGCTCATGGCCAAGTTCGACACCATGGTGCGCGAGTGCCGCGCGCGGGGCATCCTGGTCTTCGATGACATCGGCCAGGAGTGGGTGCGCGATTGGCTGCTCGGTCACATCGTCGGCTGCGACCGGGAGTTCGCCCGCGTCTACTTCTCGCTGGTCGGCATGGAGAGCGCCTGCGGCTGAGCCGGGACCAGGGGCTGCCCGCAATTGAACGCTGGTTCAGCGCAATTCCGGGAACGCCGCCCGGGCGATGGCGCCGGGGATCGCCAGGCCGAACCCCTGGTAGTTGGCATCGCCGCCCTTGGCCAGCTTGGCGAAGTTGATGGCGACGACCTCCCCCGCCTCATCGACCAGCGGACCGCCGCTGTTGCCGGGCAGCAACTGGACATCGGTCATGATCTGGTCCGGGGCCAGCCGCGTGACCCGTCCGGCGGTCACGCTGTCGGAGACACCCAGTGGATTGCCGATGGCATAGACGGGGTCCCCCTGCCCGAGGGGCTGACCCGTGGCCCAGCGCAACGCCGGGGTACGGTAGCCGTCGAGCTTGAGCAGGGCCAGGTCATGGTCGTCACTGGCACGGATCAGCCGGGCGGTGAGGCGCTCGCCACCCTTGAGGACGATGGGAAAGCTCTGCTGGAGGATGGCGCGGTCGGTGTTGAGGCTCTGCTCCAGCTTGGCGCTGTCGACGCGTTGCCGCCCATCGGCCACCTGGTCGGCCAGTTCAGCGACGGCCGCCGCGTAATAGTCATACTGATCCTTGAGGCGGCGCGCGACCGCGCCCTGCTCCTGGCCCCGCGCCTTGAGCCGGGCCAGGTCGGCGGCCACCCCGGCCGCCAGCGTGCGCCGCCGCGCGAGTTCCGCCTCCTGGGCCTGCAACCGCCCTTCTGCCGGTTGGAAGCGCGCCTCATCCTCGCGCCGGTCCGTCGGCATGGGGCGGACCACATGGCGGTTGGTGAGGATATAGCCGTCGTCGGTGATGAAAAAGCCGGCGCCCTGACCGAGCACGGCCTCGATCGCGACGGTGGCAAGGGTGGCCTGCTGGACCGGCGTGCGGGCACTGAACCGCCGGGCCAGCGCTGCGGCCAGGTCCCGGGTCGGGGCGGCCGCCGCGGCGG
>NZ_CAIKKU010000537.1 GCF_903828115.1 uncultured Thiodictyon sp.
AGGATGAGGCTATGGTTGAAAAGCGTATTGCACAAATGGCGGTCAGGCATGATCAACGGCGTAGCGATATCGAGCGGCGTTACAAGATAGCCTAGCCAGGCTAGTTGAAAAGCGGCCAGAATTCAAGTTAACAAAGTAGAAGTAACGTCGCCTGGCTACCCGACCCGCCCAAGACCCAGGCGAAACAGTGGACATAGCGTGCTTAAGTCTCTGTTCTGTTAAGTCTCGCGCCCCCGTCAGGCCCGTAAGGGGTGGGCGGATTTATGACCAAGGCCCTCAAACTCGCACTTATAGAGGTCGGACAGGCTACTCATGGGTTGGTCGGGCTGTATTGGCGAGAGCGGGAGGGTACTTCTCGACGATGCTAGCCCAGACCAAGCGGGGCGGCAAGGACCCACGAGCCTCCGGGTTCCGCGGGCTTGGGGCCGGAGCAGGGTCCGCTGCGCGGACCAGCGATCTCGCGGTTCGGTCACGGGTGCGGCCGGCACCGCCGTCCCGCCCGGCCCAAGCAGGGGTTAGAATCCCCCATCCCGGCGCATCCCAAGGACCCCCCATACCCCCGTGGCGAAGAAATACGCCCTCCTGATCGGCAATGACTGTTATACCGATTTCCCGGACCTGAAGGTCCCGGCGGCGGACGTCGCGGGCCTGCGGCGCGTGCTCGCGGACCCGGGGATCGGCGGCTTCGGTGACGACGTGCGGGTGCTGATGAACCCGGACCTGCGCCCCGCCCAGGAGGCGATCAGCGAACTCTTCGCCCGGCGTACCCGTGACGACCTGGTGCTGCTGTATTTCTCCGGTCACGGGGAACCGGACCGGGGCAAGCGCGGCGCCCTCTATCTGGCCCTTCCCGAGAGCCGCCGCGACCGGCTGCGCGCCACCGCGCTCCCCTGCGATTTCATCAAGACCGAACTGGACGAGTGCCAGGCCGGGCGCCAGATCCTGATCCTGGACTGCTGCTATGCCGGCGCCATCGGGGAGAAGGGCGGGGCCATCGACCCCGCCTGCTTCGGCGATCCCGGCCAGCCGTCGCCCGCCGCCGGGGCCGCGGCGTGCAACGGCTATGGCCGGGTGACGCTCACCTCATCCACCGCCACCCAGACCTCCTGGGAGGGCAACCAGGTCATCGCGGGCGTGGCGCGCTCACTCTTCACCCACTTCCTGATCCAGGGCCTGGAGACCGGCGAGGCGGCGCAGGACCGCCCCCAGGTCAGTATCGGGCAACTCTACCGCTATGCCCACGACCGGGTGGTGGCGGCGACCGCGGCGGCCGGCGGCAAGCGGATGGACCCCCAATACTGGGTCCACCGCCAGCAGGGCGAACTGATCATCGCCCGCAATCCCCGTCCGCCGGTGGTGTCGCCTGACCCCAAAGACCTGTTGGACGCGGACCTGTTGGCGGATCTCGCCTGCGGCAACCACCGCACCCGCGTTGGCGCGGTGCGTGAACTGACCAGGTTGATGCGTCGGCCGGACCTGACGGCGGCGGTGCGCGGGGTGCTGCATGACCGGCTTGCGGCGGAACGGGACTTCGAGGTGCGGGCGCTGATCGATGAGGCACTGGCGGGGCCGGTGCTGACGGGTTCGATGGGGTCGAT
The DNA here is from genome assembly GCF_903828115.1 of uncultured Thiodictyon sp. GTDB lineage: Bacteria > Pseudomonadota > Gammaproteobacteria > Chromatiales > Chromatiaceae > Thiodictyon. The sequence goes on from NZ_CAIKKU010000537.1 coordinate 1,599, forward strand.
CGCCGCGCCGGTGGGCGCTCGGTCCGCACAGCGGACCCTACGGGCGCCCGTCCGGTCCCCTGTGCGGACCGCCGCCCCCGCGGCCGATGCAGTGCTGGGGAACACAAGCGGACACGGCGCCGAATCCTCTGCCGCGGCCCCGGGATGCGCCGTCCGCCCCCGTGCCGTTGGTCACCAGGCCGTCGCCGCACGCCGCGTCCGTTTCGCAGGGCCGCGGTTCCCAGCGGTGGATACCGGCCCTGGTCGGCGTTCTGCTTCTAGTGGTCGCCGCCGTCCTTCTGTCCGAGCGGCTGCGGCAGTCGGCTAACCCCGACCTTGCGGTGGGGCCAGCGGCGTCGGCGCCAGTGACGCCGGACGAGCCCCCGGTTTCCGCCCCCGTGACCCCCATTGTCTCTCCCAAAGTCGGGCAGCCCAAACCCTTCGCCGTCTTTCAGGACCAGTTCCAGGATGGCTCTGCGGGTCCCAAGATGGTGGCGCTGCCCGCCGGCGACTTTCAGATGGGGTCCCCGGAGACGGAGCCCGAACGCAATCCCAATGAGCAGCAACACCAGGTGCGGATCGCGAAACCCTTCGCCATCGGCCAGACCGAGGTCACCTTCGATGACTACGACCGCTTTGCCAAGGCGACCAAGCGGGACTTGCCGCAGGCCAGTTGGGGGCGTAAAGACCAGCCGGTCATCAGCGTCAGTTGGGACGACGCAACCGCCTACGCTGCCTGGCTTGCGGGGCAGACCGGTAAAGCCTACCGTCTTCCCACCGAGGCGGAATGGGAGTACGCCGCCCGTGCCGGGACGACCAGGCCTTTCTTCACCGGCGACTGCATCTCGACTAAGCAGGCGAACTACAACGGCACTGTCGACTACAACAACTGCGGCGCCAAGACCGGCGTCTATACCGCCAAGACGCTGCCGGTCGGTAGTTTCGAGGCCAACGGCTGGGGCCTCTACGACATGGCCGGCAACGTCTGGGAATGGACCTGTTCGGCCTATGCCGCCTTCTATGATGGGAAGGAGCAGGTTTGCACCCGCAATAATGATGCCAAGCCTGGGCCAGCCCGGGTGATCCGCGGCGGCTCGTGGCTCCCCTGGCCCGCGGGGGTGCGTTCCGCCTACCGTTTCTGGCTCTCGCCGTCGACCCGGGTCGACAATCTTGGTTTCCGCCTCGCCCAAGACTTATAACCCTTTGCCCTCTACTCCCGCCGGGCCCCGCGTCAACCGGGCGCAGGCGGAGGCTTATATCGGCTGCGGCGGCGCCTGCAATGGCTGCACGGCCAAGCGCATACCCATGGCCTTGAGTATGGCCGTCAGGCTCTTCAATTCCGGATTGCCCTTGCGGGACAGGGTACGGTAGAGCGTGGTCGCATTGAGCGCGGTTTCCTCGGCCAGACCGGTCATGCCGCCAAAGGCCCCGGCCATGTAGCGTAGCGTCTCCAGCAGTTCTTCCTGATCGCCGTCTTCCAGCACCGCGTTGAGATAGTCCGCGGCATAATCAGGGTCGCTGCGGAAGCTCTCCACCTTCGCCGCCTCATGGGAGCGGGATTTGGTCATGGTCAGGTCCTCTCTTGCCAGTCGCGCCAACACTGGACCGCGTGGTCGATGTCGCTGTCCTGGCCGCGTTTGTCGCCACCGCACAGGAGCAGCACGAACTCCGGTCCGGCCTGCGCGTAGTACACCCGGTAGCCGGGGCCGCAATCCACCCGCAGTTCCCATACTCCATCCCGGCAGAATTTGTGATCGCCGAAGGTGCCGCGGACGAGTCGCTCCACCCGCCGGTCGATTGTGATCCTCGCGCGACGATCCCGGAGACTGTCGAGCCACTCCTGAAAGAGGTCGCGCCCGTCAGGGGTGAGGTAATGCACCAGGTTCATGATAAACTTTCGCCTATAAGCGAGAGACTGTCAAGGTGGCATATCCCGCCTGAGCCGTTGGCAAGGGTGCGTCTGGCGTTCCATGTAGCACCGGTCATGCCGTTTCGCCCTGAATTCTTTGACCTTGAGGAGAGCCTTGATGACCGCGACCACCATCACCCTGCGCCTGGAGCCCCAGCCCCCAAACGCCCTGACCGAGGACGAACTCGACGCCCTGACCCGTGCCTTGGCCCGGCAACTCGACGCCCCGGAGCTGACGGCCGCGGTCGGCCTGCCGGACCCCGCCGGGGCGGTCGGGGCGGGCGCCAAGGGCCTGGGCCGGACCCTGGGGACCCTGGTGCTGGAGGTGGTTCCCAAGGCGGTCCCGGCCCTGGTGGACTTCCTGAAGGCCTGGGTGACGCGCGAGTCGCGGGTGACGATCAAGGTGCAGCGGGGCGCGGACCTGATCGAGGTCGCCTTCGACCCGCGGACCATCAACGAGGCGCAGGTGGAGATCATGACCAGGCGGCTGCTCAAGCTGGTGGGGGGCTGATGGGGGTGCCGCGCGGTCAGGCGCGCGATCAGAACTGATGTGGTGACCGAGATCCCGGGTACGCCGTCCTGGTCGTTGTCGTTGTCGTTGTCGTGATCGGATTGTTCGATTAC
>NZ_CAIKKU010000538.1 GCF_903828115.1 uncultured Thiodictyon sp.
AGGATGAGGCTATGGTTGAAAAGCGTATTGCACAAATGGCGGTCAGGCATGATCAACGGCGTAGCGATATCGAGCGGCGTTACAAGATAGCCTAGCCAGGCTAGTTGAAAAGCGGCCAGAATTCAAGTTAACAAAGTAGAACTAAGCTTCTCGCAGCGAATCTGGAAAATGCAGACCTTCGATCTGTGGGCCATCTGATCCTTGATGAGACCATTGTGACAGGCGCGCGTTTTGGCATTGATGCCCAAGATCCATGGTCTATTCTGCGCCGAAATTACTCCGGTCCGCGATTGACTTTTAACTTGCTTTTTCTCGTTGCGTTCTTTTCGCCCTACCTCGCGAAGGTAGCGTTCTGGGCTTGGGTGAATCGGGTGCAGACTTACGCTGAAGCAGTAGTGAGTGAGCCGACGAATGCAGTCGGATTTGACTCAGAGGCAATCAGCAGTCTGTCCCGATGCTTGGCTGAACAATGCGATCCAATGCCTGCCTGGCAGCTGATTGTTGGCGTTGATAAGGGGTGGCTATTCTGTGTCCTCGCGATAGCACTGATTACTTGCAATATGCTGAGGGCGGGAATTACTTGGAGAGTCGCGTCACTACGGGAAGAAGAAGAGCGGACGGGGTACTCCCCCGCTTGGACAGGAGCGACATGGGGGCAGAACTACCGCCTCCTTTTTTGGGCGCACCAATATTTCGTACGCTGGGTTTTATGGATCGCCATCATCGTATTTATATACAATGCATGCGATTGGCTGACGCGAACTGTGTGGATTCCTAGCTGAAGTCTCGCAGGATGGCCAGACCTTGCGTTCCCATCTACTATTCGCCACGCTGCATCAATTGGCACCGCACGGCGACCTAACCCCAATAACTGGCGCTTTCACACGGCGAGAAGCACACTCCGGTCATGGTTGCGACTGCGCATCCTTAACATCAGGAGCGGTGCGAGGAGAACCAGGAAAGGGAAAGAGTCGCGAAGTGTAAAGGTCAAAGGTCCTGGGCCAGCCGCAGACCGAGCCAAACGCTGCGGTAGTCGGGAGCGTTCCTGCCGCGGTACGAGACGCGCGTGTTCCTCGCGATGTTGCTCCAGGAACCGCCGCGCAACACCCGGCCAGCGGTAGCGCAAGATTCGCTCCACTCCGCGCCATCGGCCGGGGCACTCGCATAGTTGCCATGGTAACTGTCCTGCACCCACTCCCAGACATTTCCGTGTATATCATAGAGCCCCCAGGGATTCGGGCGCTTCTCTCCCACAGGGTGGGTCTTCGCGAATGAGCGCGTGTTGTCATTAAACCAGGCATGGTCCGCAAGCGCATGCTCGTCGCTGCCGAATGACCAGCGGGTCGCGGTCCCGGCACGGGCGGCATATTCCCACTCCGCTTCGGTCGGCAGACGGTAGTGTCGGCCGGTCTGCTCCGAGAGCCAGGCGCAATAAACTACGGAGTCATTCCAGGAGACGTTGATGACCGGTCGTCGACCACGGCCCCAACCTTTGTCGCTCGGCTTTGCGCGGCCGGTGGCGGCACAGAAGCGGTCGTACTCATCGAGGGTAACCGCGTAGCGTCCGATGGCGAATGGCCGGGCGATGCTTACCCGGTGCTGGGGCTTCTCGCTGTCATATGCTTGGTCGTCGCTCTCCGAGGCACCCATGAGGAAGGACCCGGGTGGAATCAAGACCATCTCCGGCCCTTCGCTGCCGTCCTTGAGCGGGTCGCGAAAAACCGGCCCCAACCCCAGCAATTCAGCCACCGACTGCTGTAGCCCCTGAACGCGCTCGGTGGACCAGCCGTGGATGTCCTGCGGCGCCGTTGCCGCCCAACGATCAGCCTGGGCCCGCTGGTTCTCCCGCTCCAACCGCTGCTGGCGCTCCCGCTTCTGCCGCTCCAGTTCCAAACGCTCCCGTTCCTGGCGCTCCCGCTCCATTTGCTCCCGCTCCTGGCACTTCGCCGCCGCGCTCGCCGCGCCCCCCAACCTTGCCATCAGGTCGGACAGGTTCAGATGGCCGATCGCATCGCACAACCCGGCGAGGAACCCCGGGTCCGAAAGGAGTGCCGGACCGACCGGACCATCGGCCGAACCGACCTGCTCGCAGAAGCCATCGATCACCCCGACACCAGTCCCGGCAACGGACGTAAGACCTCGCAAGTCCAGCCAGTCTTGAATCGCCTGCGCAACTTGCCTGATAGCCCATGCGGGGTCAGGCAATGCAGCGAGCGGTACCGCCAATTGCAATGCAAGTTCCGGCGCCCAAGCCGGCCGCTCCGCGGCCACCGCCCGGTAGCTGCGGCAATAGTGGTCGATGAACGCGTGGGCCACCTCCGGCGGGAAATCAGGGTGCAGCAGATCAGGCAGCAGCTTCGGCAGCAGCGGCGCCGTCTCCCAATAGGAGAAGTGGTAGAGGTCGCCGATCCAGCCCATGACCAGGCAGTGCCAGGTGGTCAGGAACTGGTGGACGGCGCGCCAATCCTCCCTGACCAGTTGGAAGGGCGGCAGGTCCACCTGATCGAGCCCGATACCGGCGGCACTCAGTGCCTCCTCCTGCTCCAGCCGTTTGAGGTTGGCGGCGCGGACGCCGCCGAAGCGCTGGTCGGCATCCAGGCCGTCCTTGGCGACACCCTGCTCGACCAGGCGTTCGCGCGCCTGCCGCCATTGCTGGGCCGCGGCGCGGGCGGACGCCTCCACCAGGGGGCGATAGGCGATCTTCTCCAAGGTCTGATAGAGGTACTGATCCTGGGCGGGCCCCCAGTAGGCCAGATTGACATAGAGGTAGTCGTCGCCCTCCGGCATCTGGGTCTCCAGCACCAGGGTCGGCTCGGAGCGCAACCGCTCGTGCAGTGCCTTGATGCTGGCCGCACCCTGGAACTGGCCGTCTTTCCAAGCCCCGTCGAGGAGTTCGATGGGGCGCACCCCGAGGTTGAAGTTGTAGTGGGCGGAGAGGAATTGCTGGAGCGCCTGGCGCACCGGCCCTTCCAGGTCGCGCGGCCCGTTGGCGGGGAGCGAGAGGAAGACCCGCAGCGGGGTCGGTCCGTTGCAGCGGTGCGATTGCAGGATCTGGGAGGGAAAGAGGCGCAGCGGCCAGTGGTCCAGGACCTTCTGGTTCTCCTGTAGTTCCAGGGCAGTCTGGCGCTGTCGGGTCGCCAGGGCCCATTCCTGTTCCCGCCGCTCCTTGGCCTGCCGGCGTTGCTCCTCGCGCTGGGCCTCGAACTGCGCCTGCTGGAAGGCACGTTGCTGGCCGCCTTCCTGGGTCGTGGTCCGCTGCTGCGAGTGGCGGGCAAAGTGACCGGAAACCGTGTTGAAGGCGAGCAGGGCGATGTAGGAGGGGTCCATGACAGAGTTGGTCCCTTGGCTGATTCGGGTTGGCAATTATAGTCCGAGCGGCGTTGCAGAGGACGATCCGCAACACCGACGGCGCCGGGACGCTCGCGTCGATGTCTGCCGCTAGCCGTTTTACAACAGTCGGTTGCAAAATGTGTCGTGCTCGACCATCACGTCAGGGACAATGCGGGCTTCCAGCCAACCGCGACGGGCGGCCCTGATCGCCCAGGGTGCGCCGCGCGCACCCGTGGCCACACGAACCTGATAAAATTCCGGGGGAAACCCAGGAATTCCTGCCGAATCCGGAAGCCGACTCATGAGCCAAGTGACACTCAGCGCGAACAGATTCCGAGTCCTTGAGAATCTGAACTGGTCCCCGGACGGGCTCTGCCTCCTCGTTGGCGCCAATGGCTCGGGCAAGACGACGACGCTGGATCTGCTGCGCTTCCTGCGTAATTTCTTCGAGCGAGGGCAGGAGAATGCCTTCCTCAGTATCGACGGCGGCCATATCCGAACCCGTGGTCTGGCGGAAGGCGAGCCGGTCGAACTGGAGTTCGCAATCGGCGAGATCCGCTGGCAATTGCGTTTACCGCTGTCCGCTTCCGGCTTTACGGGCACTTATGGCGAGACCCTGCTGCGCGGCGACGAGACCGTCCTGCATGCCGAAATGTTCGCCGACCATTGGCTTCTCGGCCAGACGCGCATTCCACGCGAAGGGCAACGCTGCGGTGCCGCTCTGTATTGGGATCGTCACGAGCCGGAGTCGAAATGGATGCAACCATTGGCGTCTGCCTTGAAGGGCACTCGCGTCTACAAGTCGTTTTCTCTTAATAAGGTTCAGCATCCGGACAACCGGGACCACCCGATACAATTTCTGCATGGAACCGGCAGCAATTTATGGTCGGTATTGAATAGCTGGAAAAGCGCGCCAATGATGTACGGCGGACAATACGAATGGGTAATGAAACAAGCCCGCAAGGCGTTTCCTGGCCTGATCGGTAGCATCGAGTTCGACCGAGGAATACCCTATCTCTTCCCACCGGACTCCACCGACCCGGCGGATGGGCTGCCACCGGCCCGCGCAGCCGATGGCCTACTGACCGGATTGCTCCAACTAACCGCGGTCGCCGGCGCGCAGCGGGGTGCGCTCATTGCATTCGACGAGATCGAGAACCAACTGCACCCGCACGCGATCCGTATGATCCTGGGCGCGATGCGCGAACGCGCCGAACAGCAGGACTTGACGATCATTATTACCTCACACTCACCGGTGGTCATGAACGCCTTTCGACGTGAGCCGGACCAGTTCTACGTCTTTGAGCCGGGCGCAGCGCAAATGCCGGTCGCACTGACCGATCTGCACGACGAGGATTGGCTGTCGGCCTTTATGTTGGGCGACCTCTATGACCGGCTGGAGTTCGCCGCACCGTCGATTCTACACGCAGGAGACGCGTGAGCGTGCGCATCGCGATCCTACCGACCGGCTGCATGGAATGGCTGGCCCTCCCGGACGCCTTGGGTCGGCTGTTCGTAGACCAGGACTTCTACAGCCTGCCGAGACGTAAGGAAGTTGAGTCGAATGCTGCAATCGACTTTCCGGTGCCGTCGTTCACCTCCTGTGACGTATCCCGCCTCGCCGGTCGGCCTTGCGACGCCGCAGACAAGCTGATCGAGCGTGCGGTGGCCGAGGCAATCGGAGACGGGCGATCCAAACCCGCCGACCTGGTCCTGATCATCGACGACCTTGAACTCTACAATATCCACCAGCCCGCCGCGGTGGTTGGCATCATTCGCGAGGCTGCTCGGCGATATTTGGATCGGATCGCAACCGGCAGCGGGAATACAGAGCGCCATGCCCAGGCCCTGCGCGAGCGGGTGTCGTTTCATCTGGCTAAGCCGATGATTGAAGCCTGGCTGTTCGCTGACCCGGCCGGGCCAACCAATGCCGGCGTACCCGCATCGCGGATACCGAGACTGAAGACCCCGAACGATCCGGAGTGCTTTTGCAGCGATGATGCGGCGTTCACGGCCGATTCGGGTGCGGAATGCACGACATGGAATTCATTACCCGAAGATACTCCGAAACAGCGGAAGGAAAAGCAAAAGCTCCTCCCTATCTGGGTGAGATGGGGAGCCCGGCGCTCGCAACACCCGAAGGCGTATCTCGCCTGGCTGTGTATGGATAGTGCCGAAACGAAGTGCAGCGCCTATTTCGAGACCAAAGGAGGTGCCGATGCGCTGAAGCGAATCGCGTGGGATAGCCTAGTGACCCAGGCCAATCACTGCTGCTTTGTCCGGTCCATGGTCAATGATATCGAATTTTTCTTGGGCATTAACCCGAGCCACGCGGGAGATTGCGCACCGGAGACGGATCTCAGCACCGCTCCGCGGAATCGGCTTCTGCGCAATGTTTGAAACGATAGAGTGCGGTATTCGCATTCCCGTGACTGCAAAACAGAATGCTGCGTTTTCCGTCTTGCATACTCGAGGAAAAATAATCGGAACGAGAAACTCCGACTTCGGCAACAACCGCCAGCCTGTCACGGTCGCCGCTTCCCCCTGGACAGCAAGGGCAGAGCGGGAGAAAACGGGAAGGTTAAGAGTCGCAACGTGTAAAGGTCAAAGGTCCTGGGCCAGCCGCAGACCGAACCCCCCGCTGCGGTAGTCGGGAACGAGCCAGTTGCGGTCCGACACGCGCGTGCCGCCCGCGCTGTTGCCCCAGGAACCGCCGCGCAACACCCGGCGAGCGGTAGTGCAAGATTCGCTCCACTCCACGCCATCGGCCGGGGCGCCCGCATAGTTGCTATGGTAACTGTCCTGCACCCAGTCCCAGACGTTTCCGTGTATGTCATAGAGCCCCCAGGGATTGGGTCGCTTCTCTCCCACCTGATGGGTCTTGCCGGCGATAAGGATGGGAACGCAAGTGTTTCCCCTAAACCAGGCGTAGTCCCCCAGCGCGCTCTCATCGTCGCCGAATGACCAGCGGGTCGCGGTTCCGGCACGGGCGGCATATTCCCACTCCGCTTCGGTCGGCAGACGGTACTGTCGACCGGTCTGCTCCGAGAGCCAGACGCAATAAGCTACGGAGTCGTTCCAGGAGACGTTGATGACCGGGCGGCGACCGCGACCCCAACCTTTGTCGCTCGGCTTTGCGCAGCCAGTGGCGGCACAGAAGCGGTCGTACTCGTCGAAGGTCACCACGTAGCGTCCGATGGCGAATGGCCGGGCGATGCTTACCCGGTGCTGGGGCTTCTCGCTGGCAGAGGCTTGGCCGTCGCTCGCTGGGGCACCCATGAGGAAGGACCCGGGTGGAATCAAGACCATCTCCGGCCCTTCGCTGCCGTTCTTGAGCGGGTCGCGAAAGGCCGGCCCCAACCCCAGCGATTCAGCCACCGACTGCTGTAACCCCTGAACGCGCTCGGTGGACCAGCCGTGGATGTCCTGCGGCGCCGTTGCCGCCCAACGATCAGCCCGGGCCCGCTGGTTCTCCCGCTCCAACCGCTGCTGGTGTTCCCGCTTCTGTCGCTCCCGCTCCAACCGCTCCCGTTCCTGTTGCGCCCTTTCCAGTCGCTGCCGTTCCTGGCGCTCCCGCTCCATCTGCTCCCGCTCCTGGCGCGCCGCCGCCGCGCTCGCCGCGCCCCCCAACCGTGCCATCAGGTCGGACCGGTTCAGATGGCCGATCGCATCGCACAACCCGGCGAGGAACCCCGGGTCCACAAGGAGTGCCGGACCCACCGGGCCATCGGCCGCGCCGACCTGAGCGCAGAAGCCATCGATCACCCCGACACCAGTCCCCGCAACGGTCGGAAGCCCTCGCAAGCCCAGCCAGTCTTGAATCGCCTGCCCGACCTGTCCGATAGCCCATCCGGGATCGGCCAATGCGGCGAGCGGAGCAGCCAATTGCAGCGCAAGCTCCGGCGCCCAGGCCGGCCGCTCCGCGGCCACCGCCCGGTAGCTCCGGCAATAGTGGTCGATGAAGGCGTGCGCCACTTCCGGCGGGAAATCAGGGTGAAGCAGATCAGGCAACAGCTTGGGCAGGAGCGGCGGGGTCTCCCAATAGGAAAAGTGGTAAAGGTCGCCGATCCAGCCCATGATCAGACAATGCCAGGTGATCAGGAATTGGTGGATGGCGCGCCAATCCTCCTTGACGAGTTGGAAGGGCGGCAGGTCCACTTGGTCGAGCCCAATCCCGGCGGCGCTCAGGGCCTCCTCCTGCTCCAGCCGTTTGAGGTTGGCGGCGCGGACACCGCCGAAGCGCTGGTCGGCGTCCAGGCAGTCCTTGGCGACACCCTGCTCGACCAGGCGTTCGCGCGCCTGCCGCCATTGCTGCGCCGCGGTGCGGACGGACGCGTCCACCAAGGGGCGATAGGCGATCTTTTCCAAGGTCTGATAGAGGTACTGATCCTGGGCGGGACCCCAGTAGGCCAGATTGACATAAAGGTGGTCGTCGCCCTCCGGCATCTGGGTCTCCAGCACCAGGGTCGGCTCGGAGCGCAACCGCTCGTGCAGGGCCTTGATGCTGGCCGCACCCTGGAACTGGCCGTCCTTCCAGGCCCCGTCCAGGAGTTCGATCGGGCGCACCCCGAGATTGAAGTTGTAGTGGGTGGAGAGGAATTGCTGGAGCGCTTGGCGCACCGGCCCTTCCAGGTCGCGCGGCCCGTTGGCGGGGAGCGAGAGGAAGACCCGCAGTGGGGTCGGCCCGTCGCAGCGGTGCGATTGCAGGATTTGGGAGGGGAAGAGGCGCAGCGGCCAGTGGTCCAGGACCTTCTGGTTCTCCTGTAGCTCCAAGGCGGTCTGGCGCTGTCGGGTCGCCAGGGCCCATTCCTGTTCCCGCCGCTCCTTGGCCTGTTGGCGCTGTTCCTCGCGCTGGGCCTCGAACTGCCGCTGCTGGAAGGCGCGTTGTTGGTCGCCTTCCTGGGTCGTGGTCCGCTGCTGTGAGTGGCGGGCAAAGTGACCGGAAACCGTGTTGAAGGCGAGCAGGGCGATGTAGGAGGGGTCCATGGCGGGGTTGATCCCTTGGCTGATCCGGATCAGCGATTATAGTCCGGGCGGCGTTGCGCAGGACGATCGGCAACAGCGTGTCAGCAACTCCAATCTTGGGTGGCGCCGCGCGACGCACGGTGGATGCGGCGCGCGCGACCAAGGTGCCGGGTCCGCAGCACCCTGCGGCGCGCCTTATCCACCCTACGACGGAGCCGGTTTCGTCGATCAGCGCGGCGCACCCGCGATCTGCCTTGCCGTCGGCACGATGACGACACCGACCAGCCAAGCCGGCCGCACGGCCAGGCCCTATAATTGCCGTACCGCTCCCACCAGGAACCTGCCATGTCCCTGAAGCCAAAGCCCCACCTCCAGTTCGCCGACTGGCTGGCCGCCGAGCGCGCCGCGGATCAGGGCCGCACCGAGTATCTGGACGGCGCGGTGTTCGCCATGGCGGGCGGCACCGAGGCCCATAATCTGATTGCCGGTAACGTCTTCGGGGAACTGCACAATCGCTTCAAGGGCCGCCCCTGTTATGTGTACACCAGCGACATGAAGGTCCGGATCGAGTCCGCCAACCTGGGCGCCTACCCGGACGTCACGGCGGTCTGCGGGGAGCGGCTGTTCTGGGACCAGTACCGGGATGTCATCACCAACCCGACGCTCATCGTCGAGGTCCTCTCCGACAGCACCGAGGCCTACGACCGCGGCGACAAATTCCTCTACTACCGCACGCTCCCGAGCCTGCGCGCCTATCTGCTGCTGTCCCAGCAGCGGGTCAGCGCCGAACTCTTTCTGCGCCAACCCGGCGGCGACTGGTTGCTGTCAACCTACACCGACCCAGGCGACGAGATACCGCTACTCGCCGTGGACGCTGCACTTCCCCTCGCCGAGGTTTACGATAAGATTGATTTTGCCGCCGGCACCGCAACGCCGGGTGAGCTGCGCCCGACCCACTCCCAGTGGTCCCCCGACTGAATTGCCACACGGCCTTGGTCCCGATCCCCTGGATTCCTTTGGAGACGAGGACATGAACCCAGAGAAACCACTACTGCCCAAGTCGCCGACCGGCATCCAGGGCCTCGATGAAATCACCGGCGGCGGCCTTCCCACCGGCCGGCCGACGCTGGTCTGCGGCGACGCCGGTTGCGGCAAGACACTGCTGGCCATGGAGTTCCTGGTGCGCGGCGCGACCCGGTTCAACGAGCCGGGCGTCTTCATGGCCTTTGAGGAGACCGGCGCCGAACTGGCGCAGAACGTCGCCTCGCTGGGGTTCGACCTGGACGCGCTGATCGCCGCGGGCCGCCTGGTTGTGGACTATGTCTACATCGAGCGCAGCGAGATCGAGGAGACCGGTGAATTCGATCTGGAGGGCCTGTTCGTGCGGCTCGGGTACGCGATCGATTCGATCGGTGCGCGGCGCGTGGTGCTGGATACGGTCGAAACCCTGTTCGCCGGGCTGCCCAATCCGCTCATCCTGCGCGCCGAACTGCGCCGACTCTTCCGCTGGCTGAAAGACCGCGGCGTGACTGCCATCATCACCGGGGAGCGCGGCGCGGGTTCGCTGACCCGCCAGGGCCTGGAAGAATACGTTTCGGACTGTGTCATCGTACTCGACCACCGCGTGAAGGACCTGATCAGCACCCGGCGCCTGCGCGTGGTCAAGTACCGCGGCTCGACCCATGGCACCAACGAATACCCCTTCGTCATCGACTCCGACGGCATTGCGGTACTGCCGATCACCTCGCTTGGCTTGGGGCATAGCGCCTCCACCGAGCGGGTCTCGTCCGGCATCCCCCGGCTCGACGCCATGCTGGCGGGTGCCGGCTTCTACCGCGGCAGCAGCATCCTGGTCTCGGGGACCGCCGGGACGGGCAAGACCAGTCTCGCCGGTCATTTTGCCGCCGCGGCCTGCGGCCGGGGTGAACGCGTGCTCTTTTTTGCATTCGAGGAGTCCCCCAGCCAGATCGTGCGCAATCTCGGCTCGGTGGGGATCGACCTGGCGCCCTGGGTCGCTAAAGGTCTGCTCCGGTTCCTGGCCGCCCGCCCCACGGTCGCGGGCCTGGAGCTTCACCTGACCACCATGCACAAGGCGATCCTCGAGTTCCGGCCGCACATCGTGATCATCGACCCCTTGAACAGTTTCATCAGCGCCGGCAATGAGATCGAGGTCAAGGCGATGTTGCTGCGCCTGCTGGATTTCCTCAAAATGAGCCAGATCACCGGATTCTTCACCAAGCTCACCGCGGGCGGCAGCGCGCTGGAGCACACCGATGCCGCCATCTCCTCCCTGATCGACTCCTGGCTCGTGCTCCTGGCCATCGAGTCGGGCGGTGAACGCAATCGCGCATTCAGCATACTCAAGTCGCGCGGTATGGCGCACTCGAACCAGACCCGCGAGTTCCTGCTGACCGCGCAGGGGGTGGAGTTGCGCGATGTCTATGTGGGTCCGGGCGGGGTGCTGACCGGCTCGGCGCGGTTGACGCAGGAGGCGCAGGACGCCGCCGCACAGTTGGCCCGTCGGCACGAGATCGCGCACGGCCAACGTGAACTGGAACACCGGCGCGCGACCCTGGAGGCACAGATCGCCTCCTTGCGCAATGAGTTCGCGATCCAGGAGGCCGATACCCTGGCCGCGGTCGAACGCCACCAGGCGCGCGAGGCGCAGTTGGATCAGGAGCGGGCGGACATGGCGGCGAGCCGCAAGGCCGACGCGCCGGGTACCGACGGGGGGCAGTCATGAACACGCCACCGACCGGGACCCAGACCGAAACCGACCAGGACCCACCCGACATCTGGACCCTGCGGCTCTATGTGGCCGGGCAGACCCCGAAGTCCATCACCGCCTTCGGCAACCTCAAGCGCATCTGTGAGGAGCACCTGCAAGGGCGCTACCAAATCGAGGTGATCGACCTGCTGGAACACCCCCAACTGGCGCGCGGCGACCAGATCCTGGCGATCCCGACCCTGGTGCGCAGACTCCCCGAGCCGGTGCGCAAGATCATCGGCGACCTGTCCAATACGGAGCGGGTCCTGATCGGGCTGGACCTGTTGCCGCGTGCATCCGCAAGGAGTGCGACCGATGTCAACTGAAAGTGTGCCCGATTGGCCCCCGGCGGTGGCGGGCGGCACCGGTTCGCCGGATGAGTCCTATCTCCTGCGGCTCTATGTGACCGGCGTGACCCCGAACTCGGTCCGTGCCATCGCCAACCTCAAGCGGATCTGCGAGGAGCACCTGCAGGGGCGCTACCAGCTCGAAGTGATCGACATCTACCAGCAACCGGAACTCGCGACGCACGAGCAGGTCATCGCCGCACCGACCCTCATCAAAGAACTCCCGCTCCCCTTGCGGCGGATCATCGGCGACCTGTCGAACAGCGAGCGGGTCCTGGTCGGGCTGAACCTGCGCCGGAGGGACTAAGTGGACCCATCCGATCGCGATGATACACTGGCCGCCGAGAACCGGGACCTGCGCGCCCGTCTGGCCGAGGCGGAGGAGACGCTGCGCGCCATCCGCAACGGCGAGGTGGACGCGCTGGTGGTCGCGGGGCTGGGGGGCGATCAGGTCTTCACCCTGCGCGGCGCCGACTATGCCTACCGGGTACTGGTCGAGGAGATGAGCGAAGGGGCGCTCATCCTGACGGCGCAGGGGGTCATCTTCTATGCCAATCGGCGCCTGGCGCAGATGCTGAAGGTCCCGCTGCAACAGGTGATCGGGGCCGGCTTCGAGCGCTGGGTCACCGCGGCTGACCAGGCACTGTTCCGCGCCCTGATGAACCGCACGAGCCCGCAGACACATCATCGCATGGAGCTTACCCTGCGCGCCGATGACGGGACCGGCGTGCCTTGCTATTTGTCGGTCAGCTCGCTGCAACTCGGCGAGGTAGTAGGGTCTTTTTGCCTGGTGGCCACCGACCTGACCGAACAGAAGCGCAGTGAGGCCATTGTCGCCGCGGAGGAATTGGCGCGCCTGATCCTGGATCAAACCGCCGAGGCGATCGTGGTGTGCGACAACGACGCCCGGATCATCCGCGCCAGCGAGGTAGCCCATACCCTCTGCGGGGAAAACCCGCTCGAGCAGCCGTTCGAGCGCGTCTTTCCATTGCAGGAGGCCAATGGCGCGCCCTTCTCGCTCGCCCGCTTCCGCAACACCGGCCACCGGCGCCGCATCGAGACCAGGCTGGAGCGTCAGGGGGCGGTATTCTACCTGCTGGTGAGCGTCGGCCCGCTGGTGGGTTCGCAGGGGGAGCGCCTGGGCAGTGTCGTCATCCTGACCGACATCACCCAACGCAAGGCGGCGGAGGAACAGATCGAGCAACTCGCCTTCTATGACCCGCTGACCCGGCTGCCCAATCGGCGCCTCCTGCTCGACCGGCTCCATCAGGCGGTCGCGACCTGTACCCGCACCCGGCGGCAGGGGGCGCTGCTCTTCATCGACCTGGACAATTTCAAGACGCTGAACGACACCCTGGGACACGACATCGGCGACCTGCTGCTCCAACGGGTCGCTCAACGCCTGATCGATACGGTGCGCACGCGCGACACGGTCGCCCGCCTGGGCGGCGACGAGTTCGTGGTGATGCTGGAGGACCTGGGCACCCAGCCACAGGAGGCCGCCGCCCGGGTACAGGTCGTGGGGGCCAAGGTCCTGGCCGCACTGACCCAGCCGTTCGACCTCGCCGGTCACCACTGCCACAGCACCCCGAGCATTGGTGCCGCCCTGATCAGCGAACACCCGACGACCGTGGACGAACTGCTGAAACGGGCGGATCTCGCCATGTATCAGGCGAAGGCGGCGGGCCGCAATACGCTGCGTTTCTTCGATCCGGACATGCAGGCCGCCCTGGAGGCCCGCACCGCCCTGGAGTCGGAACTGCGCGAAGCACTGCGGGGGGGCAGTTTCTGCTCTGGTACCAGGCGCAGGTGGACAGTGAGGGCCGCCTGACCGGGGCCGAGGCCTTGGTGCGCTGGCTGCATCCCCGACGGGGACTGGTCGCGCCCGCGCGATTCATCCCGCTGGCCGAGGAGACCGGGCTGATCCTGCCGCTGGGTCGCTGGGTGTTGGAAACGGCCTGTTCCCAACTGGCGCTCTGGGCGCAACGGCCGCAGACCGCCCGCCTGACCCTGGCGGTCAATGTCAGCGCCCGCGAGTTCCGCCATCCCCGCTTCGTGGCGGAGGTCGGGGCCGTGCTTGAGATGTCCGGTGCCGACCCACACCGGCTCAAACTGGAACTCACCGAGAGCCTGCTGCTGGAGGACATCGGCGACACCATCGCCAAGATGACGGCGCTCAAGGCCCTGGGGGTGGGCTTTTCACTCGATGACTTCGGCACCGGCTATTCCTCCTTGAGCTACCTGAAGCGCCTGCCCCTGGATCAGTTGAAGATCGATCAGTCGTTCGTCCGCGACGTGCTGACAGACCCCAACGATGCAGCGATCGCCCGCACCATCGTGGCCTTGGCCCAGAGTCTGGGGCTCGCCGTCATCGCCGAGGGGGTGGAGACCGAGGGGCAGCGGGCCTTCCTGTTCGAGAGCGGCTGCCGCGCCTTCCAGGGCTATCTGTTCGGGCGGCCGGGGCCGGTGGAGGGGTTGTGGCAATGCTGCTGAATCAGGCGATCGCCATCCTGCGCAAGTCCGGAGCACGGCGTATCCTAGTCAGTCGGGGCGCGCCGGCTCGGCACCCCCGGGGGACAGCGCGGCGGTGAGATTGAATCCCAAGGGGTTGAGGCAGCATGAGCATCAAAGAATACCGGACGGCAACACAGGCCCGCGGCGGGCTGCTGGTGGTCAGGGACGCCCCGGGTATCGCCTTCGGCGACCGGGTGCGGATCGAGGACCACGCGGGCGGGGTGCGCAACGGGCAGGTGATCCGCAGCGCCGACAGCGAGGTGCTGATCCTGGTCTTCGAGGGCACCGACGACCTGGATCTGGACCATACCTGGGTGCGCTTCCTGGACGAACCGGTGGAGATCGCACTGTCGCCGGAACTCTTGGGCCGCGAGTTCAACGGCCTGGGAGAGCCCCGGGACGGCCGCCCGCCGATCCTTGCCAACCTGCGTCGGCCGGTGAGCGGCTCCGCCATCAACCCCGCCGCCCGTACCTACCCACGCGAATTCATCCAGACCGGCATCTCCACCATCGACGGTCTCAACAGCCTGGTGCGCGGCCAGAAGCTGCCGATCTTCTCCGGCTCCGGGCTGCCCCACAACCGGCTCGCCGCCCAGATCGTGCGTCAGGCGAAGCTGAAGGACGAGGACACCAGCTTCTCCATCGTCTTCGCCGCCATGGGCGTGTCCTATGCCGACGCCCGCTTCTTCCGGGAGGAGTTCGCCGGCTCCGGCGTGCTGCGCAACGTCGTCATGTTCATCAACCTGGCGGACGACCCGCCGGTGGAGCGCCTGACCCTGCCGCGCACCGCACTCACCGCCGCCGAATACCTGGCCTATGACCTGGACCGTCACGTCCTGGTGGTGATGACCGACATGACCTATTACGCCGAGGCCCTGCGCGAGGTCGCCACCGCCAAGGGTGACGTACCGGCACGCAAGGGCTATCCCGGCTATCTCTATTCCGATCTCGCCGAGATCTATGAGCGCTGCGGGCGCATCCACGAGCGCCACGGCTCCATCACCATGATGCCGGTGGTCTCGATGCCATCGGATGACATCACCCACCCCATCCCGGACCTGACCGGCTATATCACCGAGGGCCAGATCGTACTCTCGCGTGAATTGCACAACCAGGGCATCTACCCCCCGGTGCATATCTCACCGAGCCTGTCGCGCCTGATGAAGGACGGCATCGGCAAGGACGACACCCGCGAGGACCACCCGCGGGTCGCCGGCCAGATCTACGCCCTCTATGCCCGCGCCCAGGAGACCCGCAACCTCGCCTCCATCATCGGCGCCGATGAACTCTCCGAGCGCGACCGCCGCTTCCTCGCCTTCGCCGACGCCTTCGACCAGCGCTTCGTCGGCCAGGGCGAGGCCGAGGACCGCTCCATCGACGCGACGCTCAACCTCGCCTGGGAACTGATGAGCGCCTTTCCGCGCGACAGCCTCACGCGGATGAATGAGACCGATTTGGCGAAATACTATACGGGAACCGACTGACACCTTGAAGTGCCGACCCGCGCGGGTGTCTTGTAAGTAACGAGTCGCGAACAAGTTAAACACAAACACAATCGTTGTCGTTGTCGTTGTCGTTGTCGTAATCGGAGAAGAGATGCAATTTGGGATACGAGAGAATCCGGGGCGCCACGATAACCTCGAT
>NZ_CAIKKU010000539.1 GCF_903828115.1 uncultured Thiodictyon sp.
CGTAATCGTAGTCGACTCGAAATTGCACCGATTCTCCGAATACGATTACGACAACGACAACGACAACGACAACGACAACGTTTGCGTTTGAGGTCATAAGCTCGCCAATCGCAGCCCCTCGTGGGCAATAGTCAACTCTTCAATGGCGATCTCGCCGGTCTTGGCATTGAGCTCCGGTCCCTTGATCTTGGCCGGCAGGCCGCGCTCGAAGGTCCAGACGGCGACCACCTCGTCACGCACACTCATCACCTCGACTGACCCGTTGTAGCGGCGCACCGGGCGCTCCCCGGAGATGACCGACTGGAGCCAGGTCCACAGCTCCCGGTTGACCCGACCGTCACCGTAGAACATGCCGCGTCTGAGCACGAGGTTGCTGTATTTGCCGCGCCCGACCCGGCGGATGACCCCGTCGTTGCGCCCGCCCTCCAGGTATTCCTGCACGTCCATGTCCACCTCCAGTCCGCTGCACTCCTGAAAGCCCCCGTCGCCCAGGGCGGCCCCGGCCGGGGCCCCCGCCGGGGCCGGCGCCCCGGAGACCGCCTGGGGCGCCAGGCGCAGTTGCACCCGGAAGCGGAAGGCGCGCAGCAGTGGTGGGGCTTGATCCATCATTCGCTGATGCTCAGCACGCCGTCGCCGGTGCGGGTAAGGTGCAGCACGATGAACTCCAGGGGCTCCGCCGGGGCCACGCCGACCTGCGCCGTCATCCGACCCTGGTCGCGCTCATAGGCCGGGTTCAGCCCCTCGTCGCAGCGCACGAACCAGGCCTCCTCCTCGGTCGCGCCCCGGAAGGCACCGTGCTGGTAGAGCTGGCGCAGATAGGCGTCGAGCAGCAGCCGGACCTCACGCCACAGGGCCGGGCCGTTGGGCTCGAAGACCGCCCACTGCATCTGTTCGAGCAGCACCCGGCGCAGCAGGATCATGAGCCGCCGGACGCTCAACTGGCGGTAGGCCGGGTCCGCGGACAGGGTGCGCGCCCCGGTGAGTCGCAGGCCGTCGCGGTCGCGCACATAGCAATTGATCCCGGCCTGGTGCAGTTGCCCGTGCAGGTCCGGGGGCAGGGCGGCCAGCGCACTCACAGCCCCCACCGCCAGTTGATTGGCCGGTCCATGGGGGACACCAAAGGTCAGCTCCCGGTCGGCCAGGATGCCCGCCGCCAGGGCCGCGGGCGGCACCTCGACCAGGGCGTCGCGCGCGTCGTCCAGGCGGGCGACCGCAAGCCAGGGGTGATAGGCGGCGGCGTAGGACGACGCCAGCGCACCGCGCCAGCGGCGGATGCGCGCGGGGTCGAGCCCGGGGGGCACGTCGAGCAGGGCGACCAGGTCGCGCAGCGACTCGGCGAATCCGATCAGGCGCTGCTGCAGCCCCAGGATCTGATCCAGGTCCAGGAGCGGGTCCAGGTGCAGCCCGGGCAGGTCGTTGGCGGCCGGCTCCTGGGTCGCGGGTGCGTCGACCCGCACGCAGCGGGCGAAGCCGGCGCCGGCGAGGGTCACCACCGGCGCGACCGGCTCGGCAACGATCAGCGGCCGATGCGAATAGAGGTCCGGCACCACCAGCGAGGCGGGCCGCAGCCCCGCGTTGCCCGCCGCGTCCGGTGGTCCGGCAAAGCA
Source organism: uncultured Thiodictyon sp. (assembly GCF_903828115.1). Classification (GTDB taxonomy): domain Bacteria; phylum Pseudomonadota; class Gammaproteobacteria; order Chromatiales; family Chromatiaceae; genus Thiodictyon. The sequence goes on from NZ_CAIKKU010000539.1 coordinate 1,608, forward strand.
GCAGATGCCGTTGCCGGGCTCACCGGACTCGGGGGCCCAGCCGGCGTCGAAAAAGTCCTCGTGGTCGAGGTCCGCCCAGCGGTCGGTGAGGTCGCCGCCCGCGTCGAAGCGCGCCGTCGGGGGCGGGCGCAGGTCCGCGTCGAGCGGCTCGACCTGGGCGCGCGCCCAGTCCGGCTCCGGCCAGGCGAGGCTCGAGGCGTCGCACAGCACCTGGGCCAGCCAGCGCGGGTGCCCGAAGGCGAGCCCGAGCCCGGTGTGCTGTTCGCGGCGCCCGTCGCCGTCGTCCAGGGTCAGGTCCCCCTCGACCTGCTCGAAGCGGGGCATCGACCCGGCGGCGGCGGGCGGCAGGGGCGAGTCGGTCAGGGCCAGGGTCTTGTGGACCGGGCGGTCCCCATCGGGGACCTCGATCAGTTGGGAGACGAAGCGCAGCACCCGGGTCCCGTCGCCGTTGGAGACCCGCAGCAGGGCCCCGGCGACGAGCGTCGCCCCGGGTCCGAGCCGCAGGCCGCCCGCCTCCGGGGTCAGATCGACTGGGCTGGCGCGGAAGACCAGGGTCGCCGTCATGGCCGCCCCCCAGGACCCCTCGCTGCGCGCGCGCAGGCCGATGGCGGGTTTGACCCCGGCGAGCAGGGCGCGGGCCACGCCCTGGTCGTTGCGCGGGTCCCCGGGGCCGTAGTCGTGGACGATGCGCGCGACCAGGGCGCGCCGCCCGCCGTTGTCGAAATAGGCGGCCACCGCATAGGGCAGCCGCCCCGGTCCCTCGAAACCGCCGAAGATGCGCCGATAGTCCTCGAAGCTCTCGACGGGGACCGCGACGGTGCGCCGCCGCGGGCGCTGCGGCTCCACCCAGGGGACATCGCCGCGCCAGAAGTGCCCGTCGGCCTCGTCCTCCACCACCGGCACCCGCGCCGGCCCCCGCGGGGCGACGCCGGCGAAGGCGCACAGATCCAGGCGCACCCCGGTGAGGCTGCGCAGGGCGGGCCCCGGGTAGGGATAGACCCCGGGGGCGCCAAGTGGGAGGCGGGCGAGTGCCGACATGGCTCAGATTCCGCCTACTGGTACTCGATGCCTTCGTGGACCAGGTGCAGTTCTTCCATGGCAACCTCGCCCCCGCCCTTGGCCGCCAGGGTGGGGCCGGTGTATTTCTTGGGCTGGGCATTGCGCAGGGCGAAGGTCGCCACCTCCTGGCGCGCCTCGTCGAGCAGGGTGATGGTGACCTGCCGGGGGTCGGCGACACCGTCGCGTACCCCTTTGATCCACTCGAAGATGTCGGTGGAGCCGACCAGCCCGCGCTTGAGCGTCACGTCGTCCACCTTGTGGGTGTTGGGGACCTTGCGCACCGTGTTGAACTTCTCGTTACCGTTGCGGTACTCGGAATAGCTGATATCGAAGCCGAGCCCGCTGGCGTCCGAGAAGCCGCCGATGATGACGCCGGGGTCCCCGGACCCCTGCCGGCCGCCCAGGGAGACCAGGAAGTTGAAGGCGCCGTAGGGGTTGTCGCGGTAAGTTGCCATTGCTGCCTCCGGTTACGCCTTGGAATCCGCGGTCCACTGACCGACGCGGAAGATCACGAACTCAGCGGGCTTCACCGGTGCCATGCCGATCAGGCAGATCATCCGGCCGTTGTCCAGGTCGTTCTGGGTCATGGTGGTGCGGTCGCAGCGCACGAAATAGGCGTCCTCCGGCTTGTCGCCCAGGAGCGCACCGTCGCGCCACAGCACCAGCAGGAAGTCCTCGACCATGCGCCGGATGTTGGCCCAGAGCCGGGGTCCGTTGGGCTCGAAGACCGCCCACTGGGAGCCCTTGTCGATGGAGTGCTCCACGAAGATGAAGAGCCGGCGGACGTTGACATATTTCCATTCCGGGTCCGAGGTCATGCAGCGGGCGCCCCAGACCCGGTTGCCGCGCCCCTCGAAGAAGCGCAGGGCATTGATCCCCTCCGGGTTCAACACGTCCTGGCGGCCCTTGTTGATGTTGATCTCGAACCGGGTGAGCCCCTGGACCACCTCGTTGGCGGGGGCCTTGTGGACGCCGCGCTCGATATCGCTGCGGGCATAGATACCGGCGACGAAGCCTGAGGGCGGGAGCAGGATGCGCCGCTGGGGGGCGCCCTGGGAGGCCCGCTCGTTGGGGTCCAGGATCTCGATCCAGGGGTGGTAGAGGGCCCCGTATTTGCTGTCGAACTTGCCGCGGAACTCGCGGATCTCGGTCATGGAACTGTTGAGCGGGCCGTCCACCACGGCGATGCGGTAGTGCAACTGCTCGCAGTGCTGGATCAGGCGCGACATGGCGACGAAGCGCGCGTCCGGGTCCTCCAGGGTGGCCCCGTCCGGCATGGCGACGATGGCGATGTCGTCGATCTCGTCCAGGGCGAAGATGCCGGTCGCCTTGAGTGCCACATGGTCGGGGTCGGCCTCCATCCCCTCCAGGCTGTCGCGGCCCCCGTCGACCCCGGGCATGCGTCCGTCGTTGCCGTTGGTCAAGCGCGGGGTCTGGTTGGCCTGCAGCGCCAGGGCCAGGCGGGCGGGCAGGAAGCGGCGCTGGTCCTCGTTGGCCGCGGCCGGCGCCGGGTCCCAATCCAGCCAGACCACGGCGTTCTCGTCCTCCGGGTCCTCCTCCTGCAGGATGCGGCCGATGTAGCGCTTCTGCCCCGGGTCCGTGGCCAGTTCGTCGTAGACATCGATACGGTCCGCGCTCACCCGCACCTGTACCTGGAGTTCGATGAGCGCGATGGTGTCCCCGGCCGCGGGGGTCACAGCGGCCCCGTCGCCGCGGAAGGTCTGGCGCCCGTCCTGGTCCACCTCCACCACCGCGAGCCGGCCGAGCGCCAGCGGTGCATTGCCGAGCGGGATGGGATCGCCGTTGGGGATGACCTCCACCAGCGCCCCGGCACGCACCCGGGGCGCCTGGATGCCCCAAGTCTGACGCGGGTCGGGCGCGGCGTAGAGGTCGGGAAAGTTGACCGCCAGATTCTTGCTGCGCCGCACCAGGGTCTGTACATGCACGTTGCCCATGGCGCCCGGCCAGCGCGCCCGCCAGGTGGCGGGGTCGCCCCCGGGCACGTTGACGGTCACGGAGGCGACCCCCGAGTCGTTGACGGCGTTGGCGCTGAAGACGCGCGCGACATAGACCCGCTTGCCGCCGTTGGCAAAGAAGGCGCGCACCGCATGGGCCAGGTAGCACTCCCGGTCGCGGGAGTCGGACACCTGGAGCCGCTCCAGTCCGCCGTAGATGCGCTCGAACTCGGTGTAGCTCGTCACCAGACGCGGCTCCACGGCGAGCGGTCCGCCGGCGAACCAGGTCGGGCCGAAGTGGGCCAGGCCGACCATACCGGTCGTGCTGGTGGGCACGCCCTCGATCGACTTGGAGCGGAAGCTGACTTCCTCGACGTAGACGCCGGGGGCGAGATATTCAGGCATCGGTGGCCTCCATTGGTCGGTCCTCTTGGGTGATCCGGGCGGTGATCAAGGCGGTGATCAAGGCGGTATTCATAGGGTGAGTGGTGCCAGGCCGGTCAGCAGCCGGCCATAGACCAGCGCGACGCGCACCGGGGGCGCGGCGGCGCCCCAGCCCGCGGGTGGAAAGGCGCCCGCGGCCACCGGGTCCGGGGCACCGGGCGCGGACAGGGTCTCCACCGGCAGGTCCCAGAGCCCGTCGGTGTCGCGCACGGATTGCGGCGGCAGGGGGGCCGGCGGGCTGGGTGGGTAGGCCACCAGGTCCAGCTCGAAGGGGCGCTCCAGGGTGGTCATGGGCGCGGCATTGGACTCCACCAGCAACAGGAACTCGCCGCGGTCGTCGCCATGGGCGCGGCCCACCGGCGGGTCCGCAGGACCCGCGCCGGGGCGTCTGGCCTCCACCCGCGCCCAGCGCACCGGCACCCCGGCGCGCTCCACGCGCCCGCGCAGGCCGGTCACCGAGTCGGTCACCGCATAGGCGGCGCCGGGGAAGAGCGCGGGCCGACGCGCCCGTTGCGCGATGGGCAGGGTGTCGGCCAGGTCGGCCGCGGGAATCGTGATCTGCAGCCGGCGCGGGACCAGCCGGCGGCGGTTGGTCCGGGCACAGAAGCCGGGGACATCCTTCGGTGCGCCCAGGTCGCAGAGTCGCAGGGTCAAGGCCGTCGGGACCCCGGGGTCCTGGACCATCACGAAGAGCCCGGAGAGGTGCCGCACCAGCCGCGGGCGGGGCAGGCCGGGGGCGGGGGGTTCGACCAGGATCTGGATGGGGTGACCCAGCCGGGCACCGCCGGCGGCGTCCAGCGGCTCCACCCCCAGGGCCAGGCGGTGGATGCGCTCCGAGAAGCGGGCCGGAAGAAACAGGTTGCTCATGGCCTCGGCTCCGGGACCAGACCGCGCACCGCGGTACGCACCGGGGGTTCCGGGCGGGGCTCGCGCCCGTCCACCCGCAAGACCCGGGCGATGTAGGGCACCGAGAGGCGGTAATCCGTGGGCAGCGAGTCGAAGGTGCGCATCAGGGCCTCGGTCGGCACCTCTTCCATGACCAGTTGCAGCCCCTCGTTGAGCGCCCAGCCGCCCCCAGCGTCGAGCAGCGGCCCGGCCAGGACCGGCGTCTCCTCCAGGCACTGCATGGCCCGGCCCAGGATGCGGTGCTCGTGCGCGGCGTTGTCCGACCAGGGGGTCAGCAGATAATGCAGGTCCAGGGCCAGGCGGGCGCGTCCGTCCACCGCCGCCGCGGCGGACCAGGCGGCGCGCATCGCCTTGTTGAAATCGACCCGGTAGAGGAAGACCGACAGCGCATTGGCCCCCATGACGACCGCGACCTGGGAGTCCTGGAAGTCGTTGGTGCGGACCAGGACCGCCTGGGTACGGCGGCCCTCGATCGGCGGCTCGGTCTCGAAGCCCAGATTGAGCACCCGCACGATGCTCTGGCCGGCCGCGGCGATTGAGGCAAAACCGGCCATGGCGTCAGATGCCCGCCCCGGCGTCGTCGCGGGTCCCGGCGCCGCCGACCGGATCGGTCGCGGCCGTGGGCTCAGTCTGGCGGTCGGCGTCCGGGTGCCGGAAATAGAGCGTGACGCCCGCCGGGGTCCGGCGCACGTCCACCAGGGAGCGCGACACCAGCAGATCCAGCGCGCGCTGCACCCGCACCAGCGAGTCCTCCAGCCGCTGCCGCTTGATCCACCACCGCGCGATCCCCTCCGGCGTGTCGGCCGCGTGCCCATGTCCGTGCAGATAGCGCAGTATTTCATCCGCCAAGGCATCGACATCGGTCGCGCCGCTGGTGCACAGGTCTTCGCTGGGTGGACGGGGTCTCATGGGAGACGAGGGAGCATGCGGCGTGCCAGCCGGATGCACTCACCCAGGCAACTGATTTATAAGTTATTCATTGACGGCTGACGGACCTTGGGTGGGTCAAGCGCAACCCACCCCTGGTGGGTGCCGGGCGGCCAAGCGGTTTAATATCAGACTGTTATGCTGGGGCTCCGAGCGGGCTTGGTGGGTCGGTGCGGACCCTGTGCGGCGCCGGTCCCTGCCCGGCGGCGGTTGGCTGGCCGCACGGGCGCCCCAGGTCGCGGATCTGCGCGCCATCGTTGCGGCCTTGCGGGCGCGCGTCGCAGACCGCCGCGGCCACCCGTGGAGGCGACGCCCGAACTGGCATTGGAGCGGGCCCCTGGGCCGAAGAAGCAGGTTGCCGCGCGGCGACGGGGACAGGACCCGCGCCGCCAGCCTCGATCATCGTTGCGGCCACACAGCCCCGGCAAGGTACGCACATGGACCGGTTTTCTCACGCAGAGACGCAGAGAATCCTGCCTTCATCTCTGCGTCTCTGCGTCTCCGCGTGAGATTTCTTGGCGCCCGTCCGCTGTGCGGAGCGATTGTCTCGGACCATTGACCGCACAGCGACCGTAGGGTGCGCCGTGCGCACCATGGCGCCGACCGAAACCCTGGCCGCGGCGATCAACCGCAGCCTCTCAAGGTGCGCTCGGCGCACCCTACGGCAATGGTCCGAGCGATTGCGTCAGATTGAGTGTGGCCCCTTTTCCCATTGCCCTTGGCTGGTATGTGGTACCCCGTTGGAGTGCATGATATCTCCCTGTAGCGCTACTGATCATCCACCACCTATCAGTTTACCGAGACCGGCGAACGCGATCAGTTGCTGTAGTTGCTTGTCGCGTACTTGATGAGGCGACGTATTCCATAAGTTCAGCAATGCCATCGTGCATATTTCCTGATTTTGGTTGTGGCGTAATCCGGAAGTGAAAGTGGGCGAGGTTAGATGATACAAATACTCGCCGAGGCTGACCAAATAACTGAAGTTTCCGGGTTTGAAAAGCTGGGAATTCCGGGGACAGGGGAATTCCGTATACTGAATTCCCAAAGCCGCGGTGGGAGAACGCCGCAGGCGGTTCCGCCGCCGCCTTCCCCGTGGCTTTCGCGGTCGCCTTGAACCCTGCCAAGGTCTCCTTGAACGCTTGCACGATCTTCGTCGCGAACGGCGGTTGCTATCCGGTGTCCCATGGCCGCTGGACCCCGACGCGCGGGTGTCTTCTTCGCGTTCAGTGCTGGTCGTCGCGCCCGAACACGTCGTCCAGGCTCGCGGCGTCGAGCAGGCGCAGGGCCCAGGTTTCCAGTTGTTCCGGGGCGGCTGACTGGACGCGCTTCGCCTGTGGTTCGGGCATGGGACCGAAGCGTTCTTCAAGCAGTCGCATCAGCAGTCGTGCCTGGCCTTGCGCGATCCCCCTTTTTTGAGCGACCCGCTCGAAGCTGGCAAGATAATGCATGCGTTTTTCCTCCTCAAAACTCTGGATTTCGGTCCACAACTGGTCTTCCAGACCGGGCGGCAGGGTCAGGACCCAGTCGATGAACCGCAGCAACTCAAGTATATCTGTCCGTTGGTAGCCGCGCCGATACAGGCTGCGGATCAGGCCAGTTTGACCCGGTAACGCGCGGTGGCGGAGTCGGCCGTGTCCTGGGTCTGGAGGTGTGCCTGGGTGATGACCGCGCAGGGGTTGGACGAGGCCTCAAGGGCCGCCAGGTCGCCCCGATAGGCGGCGAGGCTGACCACCGGATAGCGCAGGCCCATGCGGCAGCCCCAGCGTTCATAGGTGAACTCACCGAAGCCGGCGGAAGACGGTTCGGCGAGCACCGCCAGGCTGACCACCGGCCGGTCGTGGACATCGTAGATCCGGTAGTTGTACACGAACATCCGCTTGGGGAAGTCCGGTTGGCTCTGACCCTGGATCTCGACATGGGCCAGAATCCAGTCTTCCTTGCCATCCCGGGCGGTGACCCGCGCCAGGGAGTCGGCCCAGCGGCGGCCCAGGGTCGCGTCCCGGACGGGCAACAAACGGATGCCGGCCGGGCGATCCGCTGTGAGGTCGACGACGGCCTTGATCATAATCGTGCGACACGAAGTCGCGAAAGTGATTGTTCTACTGGCGGTCGCTTGGAGGCGACCTGATAGAACCGACGGTTTCTCCCGTCGTAGCCTAAGAGCACATGCGGGACTGGTAACGGTCCGGTGTGAAGCTGCTCTGACAATGTACTCCGCCCGAAAGGGTAAGACGAGCCCGTGAGGGCGACCAACACTGCAAGCATCATGCGGTAGGAGGCTAGGCTGAGA
>NZ_CAIKKU010000540.1 GCF_903828115.1 uncultured Thiodictyon sp.
ACAACCCCGCGGCAAAACGCGGTGTCCGGGACAGCGATCGAGCCCGCGGCAGCGCGACAACCAGTCAGGCAGGTACTCATGCTCGATCCAGTCTCCTTTGCCTCTGAAAACTGGCTCAATCCGCTCTACCAGGAACTGCGCAAGCTCATCGACGCCTTTCTGAGGGGTGACTTCACGCCGCTCGGGGACGGGCGCACCCAGTTGTTCATCCTCTCCGATGCCGGGATGGGCAAGACCTCGCTCCTGATGATGATCCGGCTCATGCACCTGACCGCCTTCTGGCCCAAGGGCTACGACTGTCGCTTGCTCAAGCTCGGCTCGGACACCCTGGAAACGGTGCGTGCCCAGCCCAACCAGGCGCGCACGGTCCTGCTGCTCGATGCCCTGGACGAGGACCCGACCGCCTGGAGCCGCATCGTGGGGCGGCTGATCGAAATCCTGGACGCGACCAGGAACTACCGCCGGGTCATTCTCTCCTGCCGGACCCAGTTCTTCCCTGAGACCGCCGCTGATGCCTTCGGCCGGCCGGGGCGCGTCCAGGTCGGCGGCTATACCTGCCCCATGGTCTTTCTCTCGCTCTTCGACGACGACCAGGTGGACGCCTATCTGCGTCGGCGTTTCCCCAATAGCTTGGGTCAGCGGCTCCTGGCCCGCGACAATCCGGTGAGGGTGCGCGCCGCCGCGGTGGTCCGCTCTATGGAGTCGCTGCGCTTTCGGCCGTTGTTGCTGGCGCATATCCAGGACATCATGGAGGCGGGCGAGCGTGACTGGGACAGCTACACCCTCTACGAGGTCCTGGTGGACCGTTGGCTGGCCCGGGAGGAAGTCAAGCTGCGTCGCCAACTGGAGACGGCGCCGGACAAGGCGACGCTCTGGCGCATTTGCGCCGCGCTGGCGAGCCAGATGCAGGGGAGTGGCAGTCGGCTGCTCCGGCGGGCCGAGTTGGATACATTGGTCTCCTGGATGGATCTGGCCGAGTTGGATTTTCGTGACCGGCTTGCCGATGGGTCCGAGGGGCCGCTGATGAACCTGATCCCAGCCGGTAGCTTCTGGATGGGCGCGGCCGACTCCGATACGTCTGCCGGTGACGCCGAACGGCCACTCCACCTCCCGTTACGGGTTCATCTGGTATGAATCGTATGACAGCCTTGGTTTTCGCCTCGCCAGGACTCTCTGACCCTTTGAACCCTGTCCGTTGTCCCTTTTCCCTGGTTTCCCGGCCCAGCCCGCCCCAGCGATTCCGTCCGGCTAACGGCCATAGCAGCAAGACCAGCCACCCCGGACGCTGAAAGCCGTGCGTGGGAGCGGCTTCAGCCGCGACGAGGCCACGGCAGCCGGCGCGGTCGCGTCGCGGCTGAAGCCGCTCCCACCGGGTCCCGGCCTGATTTTCACGGTAAAGCGTCGGCCCGGTCCGCGCACGATCGGTAGGCTGGGTAGAGCGCAGCGAAACCCAGCAGGCAAGGCTGAAGCCTTGGACTCCAGGCAGAGGCGACGCGGTCGGCGAGTACGCCTTGACTTAATGGCAGTGAGTCGGCAGCCCCACTTTGGGCGCTGATCATCGCAGCACATTGTCATTGATTATTCGCAAGCCTCGCCGTCATTCATCCTCTGACCAAGCCTGGTTTCAGGCGTGCATGGACTCAACAAGACGGATTTTGTTGCACCGCACAAGATTCTGCCGTACTATATTAGAGAATGCTGTTTTTCTTATCGAGAAGTATCCATGGCAACCATCCGTAAACCGATCCAGGGCCAGCCGTTCAACGACGTGCTGAACGAACTGCACGCGCACGCCATCACCGGCGTGCCGGATGAATCGGACCCCTTCATCCTGGACGAACTGGAGCGGGAGTATATCGCCTACGCCCTGGCACTCTATTATCAGTGCGACCACTGCCAGGTGCACCATAGCCACGCGATCGACCGCCTGCGGGTGAAAGGGGCGACCCCGCAGTGGAACTGGCGCGAGGAATTCTTGAAGACCATCCTGTTCCTGCGCACCGATCGCCGCGATATCTCCGACGCGGAGTGGGCGGGATGGCTCAAGGCGTGGCGCATCTTCGCGGTCCATATCCATTATCGGCACCCCGGTCTGGCCTGCTATGTGGCCTACGCGATCGGCATTGCCCGCCATGACGAGGTGCTGATGCAACTGGCCTTCGGCTCGATCAGTTCCAACAATGAAGACCACGATGAACTGCTGGGGGTGGTGCGCGACATCGACCGCCTCGTCGTCTTTATGAAGGCGGCGACTTCCAAGAATCGTACCGACCCGATCATTCGTTCCCAACTGCGCACGCGCGGGATTGCGGTCTGATCGCAGAAGGCGCGGTGGCTGGCCGTGCGGTCGCAGCCTGCGTCCACCGGTACCGGGCTGCGCCCGGCCAGCCGTAACAGGGCCGCCCAGGCTGGAGCGGACAGCAACCCTGCGTCAACGGTAACGCCACGCCGGGGCAGATAGGAACCCCAGTTGATCGCCATCGTCTCTATCACCGCCCCGATCTTTCTTCTGATCCTCCTGGGATTCGGCGCCGTCAGGGTCGGCTGGGTGCCGCGCGAGGGCACCCTCGCCATGGGCCGCTATGTGCTCAGCTTCGCCCTGCCGGCCCTGGTCTTCAATGCCCTGGCCGAGCGTCCCCTGGGTGAGGTCATAGTCCCCCAGTTTCTGTTCGCCTATGTCGCCGGGTCCCTGATCGCTTACGCCATCGGGGTCGCGGTCAGCAGCGCCGTCTACCGCACCCGTCCCCTGGGCAATGCCTTTTTCGGCATGGGCCTGTCCATGTCCAACAGCGGCTATATCGGGTATGCCTTGGTCGGCCAACTCTTCGGTGCCGAGGCCCTGATCGCGGTGGCCATGACCATGATGGTGGAGATCCTGCTGATCATGCCTCTGACCCTGATCCTGGCGGAGTTCAACGCCCAGGGCCGCCATGGCGGGGTGCTGCGCCCGCTGCGCAACGTCGCGCTCCTGGTGGTGAAGAACCCGATCCTGCTGGCCATCGCGGCCGGTCTGCTGTGCGCTTGGCTGGGGGTGACCCTGCCCGGGATGCTGGGGCGCACCATCGACCTGTTGGCCGCCTCCGCGGCGGCCGTCGCCCTGTTCGCGGTCGGCGGGAGCCTGGCCGGGGAGCGTTTGCACCGCGGTCTGGGCGCGGCGGCGGGCATCGCGCTGGGCAAGCTGATCGTCCACCCGCTCGCGGTCTTGCTCATGCTCGCCCTGGTCCCGCCCTTCGACCCCACGCTGACCCAGGCCGCACTGGTCATCGCGGGTCTGCCGATGGTGACCATTTTTCCGTTGCTCGCCCAGCGTTATGGGCAGGGCGAGCAGTGCGCCTCGGCGCTCCTGGCGACCACGCTGCTGTCCTTTGTAACGCTGAATTTGGGCCTCTGGGCACTGGGCATTGGTGCCGGCCACCCTGGCCAGCCATAGCGCGTAACTCAAGCGAGTCATCCGGCACCCCCCTGATAAACCTATATCCGGCAATTGCTCTCACAAAGACACAAAGAACACAAAGAAAGACAGATCATTAAAGGCGTTGAGCCGAACACCGCCCAGGTCACCTCCTCGACCGACATATCGCTCTGAAAATCTTAGTGATCTTTGTGTCTCTGTGAGAGAAATGCTCTTTCTGGGATGACCACCCGGGCCGCGGCGCCGGGTGATGGCAAGAACCATCAGCCAGGTCGACCGGTCGGCCCTCAGAGTCCGGCGCCGCGCCCCGGGACCTGATCGTTGTAGCGCTCCAGCAGATAGCCCAGGCAGTCCTGGCGGATGATCGTGAGATCGTGGGTGAGCATCGCGGGCATCGCCGGGCGGCGCAGCCGGACCTCGCCGTCTTCGCGGTGAAAGAACCGGCTCGCGACATCGCGGCCGCCCTCGTCGAGCACCTGCAAGCCGATCCCCAGGGACGGGTCGCGCAGGCGTGCGAAGGCAGTCCCGCGCGGCAGTTCCCGGAAGTTGAAGCGCTCGAGATCCGGATCGAGCACCAGGTCGGCCTCCGACGGCGGGAAAGCCAGGCTCAGGCCGGGCGGGACCAACATCCGGGCGACGGTATGGAAGAGGTCGATGTCCTGGGGCGCCACCGGATGGTCGGCAATCGCCGCCAGGTGCAGGGCGGCGTCCACCAAGCCCCGCGCGCGAACCACCCCGGCCGCCTCGCCGACCTTGCCGCACTCCAGCGTCACCGTCGGGCACAGGTCCGCGAAGGCGAGCGACTGCACCCCGGTGGGGCCGGTGAAATAGACCACGGTGCGGGCGAACAGGGTCGCCAGTTGCAGGGACCGGCTATCCAGCCGATCGACACAAGCGTAGTGTGGATTGGCCCCGGTGTTGTTGTGCAGGTCGATGCCGGCGAAGACCCCGCGCCGGGTCATGCGCTCGAGCACCGTGGCCGCCAGCTGCGTCTCCGCGCACTGGGGCAGTTCGCCCCCGGGCCAGATCCGGTTGTAGTCCGGCTGCCCCGGCAGGTGGCGCAGGCCTTGGGCGGCCGCCGCCACGTTGCCGATGAAGAGGCTTAGGCTGCGCGGCAGCCGCGGCTCGCCAAAGCGCGCGATGCGCTCGCGCAGCAGCGCGCGCACCGCGTCCCAGCCCACCGTCTCGTTGCCGTGCAGCAGGACCGAGACGAAGAGGGGCGGTTGCCGCCCCCCGGTCAGGTGGATCAGGGTCGGGCCGCCGAGGGCGCGGGCCAGGTCGCGGCTGTCGGTGGCGAGCAGGCCGGCGGGGAGTTCGTCGAGTTCCTGGAGCATGGGCGTCTCAAATACTCAAAGTAATGTAACGGGCAGGGGTAAGCCGCCGGTAAGCCGTCGGTTCAACTCGTCGAGCCGCTGCGGGGTGCCGATGTCGAACCAGTCGCCCCGATAGAGGCGCCCGCCCGCCTGGCCCTGGTCCATGGCCCGACGCAGCAGTGGGGCCAGGGGAAAGGCCCCGGGTGCGCAGCCCGCGAACAGTTCCGGGCGATAGAGCCCGATGCCGCTGAAAGTGTAACGCGGCTCGCCGTCCCGGCGGACCCGGTCGCCGTCCAGGGCAAAGTCCCCCGCCGTGTGTTGGGGTGGATTCGCGACCAGCACCAGGTGGGCCAGGTCGCCGTCGGGCAGGTCCAGGTCCGCGAAGGGGCAATCGGTCCAGATGTCGGCGTTGACGACCAGAAAGGGGCCGGGGCCGAGCAGCGGCAGGGCCTTGAAGATGCCGCCGCCGGTCTCCAGCGCCCGGCCCTCGCCCTCCGGGGAGTAACGCAGGGTCACGCCCAACTGGGCGCCGTCCCCCAGCGCGGCCTCGAGCTGCTCGCCCAGGTGCGCATGGTTGATCACGAGGTCGCGCACCCCGGCCGCCGCCAGCCGCTCGATGTGGTACTGGATCAGCGGCTTGCCGCCGACCGGCAGCAGGGGCTTGGGCACTCGGTCGGTCAGGGGGCGCATGCGGTTGCCGCGTCCGGCGGCGAGGATCATGGCGCGCATCGGGGAGTCCGGGGCTGGGTTCACGAATGACGCAAGTGTACCGGGCTTTGCGGTCCCCGACGCGGGCTTGGCGACTCTGACCGCGGGGCCGTCGCCCTGATAGGACCGGACCGAACGTTAGGCCGTCCTGGTACCCGGTTTCCGCTTATCTTGCGTATCGACCCCAACGGGGTCGAACATACCAGCCTAGGGCAACGCCCTGGGTATGGGTTATCGCAGCGCTTAGCCCTGAAAGGGCGTGACATCACGGCGAGGCTCCTGATGTCACGCCCTTTCAGGGCTAGGCCGATAGAAATAACGCGATCCCAGGGCGTTGCCCTGGGTTGGTATATTGCGCCCCTGCGGGGTGACATTCATGTGCCGCGGGATCACCGGCCGGCCCGTCAGGGCGAAGTCGTGACCGCGCGGCCTCAGGGCCATGGCCGCGACCATGGCCTGCTTGAGGCGCGCGTCGTCGGTCGGATTGCCGCGCAGCGCGCGGCGCAGGTCCGCCGCGTGTTCCTGACCGAGACACAGCAGCAGGCGCCGATCACTCGGTGTGCTCCTCGCCGGTCGTTGTCGGGATTGCCGATCCGGCGCGCCGAGGCGCGCTCGACGGCGTGCGGTGCGCGCCCCCGAGCCGCCAGGTCAGCCGGTTCGGGACATAACCGCCACGCTGGGTATTGCACGGGAATTGCGCGTGTGGCTTGGGCGGTGCTGTCGCCGTAACGCGGCCTCGCGGACCGTTCTTACCAAGCCCGGCGTCACTCCTCAACCAGCCCCGCTCGGTAACGCCGGTCCCGGCAGCGCTGCTTCCCGGGTCCAGGGGCGGGTAGCGCAGGCGCACGCCCGCGGCGCAGGTGCGCTCGCCCTCGACGAGAGTGTGAGCCCGGGCGCCGCGGCCCGGCCGCGGTGCGCCCAAGGACGTGCTAATCTGCACGGGTATCTCCCGGATCGGTGACGCCCATGCCCGAATCGATTGAACGCTTTGATATTCGTCTGCCCGCCAACGCCAAACGCCTGCTGGTCGAAGCGGCCGAGGTGAGCGGCAACACCCTGACCGGCTTGGTCCTGAACGCGGCCCTGGACAAGGCCCGTGACATCCTCCAGACCCACCGGCACTTCACGCTGAGCGCTGCTGAGCGCTGCTGAGTGGCAGGCATTTGTCGCCACCCTGGAGGCCCCGCCCGAGCCGAACCCGGTGCAGGTCGCGGTAGTATACTCGGGACCAAACTCCGCCAATGCACAACCCGTCAGGAACCGCCCATGGCAGTCGCCCAAATCGAGATCCCGACCGATGTCCTGGACTCCGCGCGGTTGTCGGTGCAGGAGGTTAAGCAGGAACTGGCACTGGCGCTCTACGCCCAACGGCGCCTGTCCATCGGCAAGTCACGGGAACTGGCCGGTCTGTCGCTATGGCAGTTCCGTCAACTGCTAGGCTCCCGGCACATCCCGCCGCATTACGATGAATCGGACCTCGCCGAAGACCTCGCCGCCCTTAGCGAGTTGCGCCAGGCCGAGTCATGACCGGCGTCGTCAGCAATACCTCGCCACTGACGAACCTCGCCGCTATCGGAGCGATGGGACTGCTGGAGCGTCTGTTTGGGCGGCTGCATATCGCCGAGGCAGTGCGACTGGAGTTGGAAGCCGACGGGCATGACTGGCCTGGCCGGGCGGAGGTTGCGGCGCCCTCCTGGGTGGAGTGCCGGTCAGGGGATGCATGACAGCTTGTTTCAGAGCGAGAGCAACGACAGCATGAACACCCAAGACTTAGCGATTGGAAGCCGTTTTGAGCATCCCATTCACGGAATGGCAACGGTGACCTTCGTCGGCACCGATTATCTGGGTATTGCGTTTGACGATCATGGCGAAGAACTGATGCGGCGAACGACGCTGGAGAGTGAAAAACCCGCCATTGCCCCGTCGGCGGCACCCGACCGCCTGGACTTGCCATGGCCGGAGTCGACCTTCGTCCCGGAGGGCGTGAATACCGAGCATTTTATGGGCTCACACTGGGACCCGTTCGTTGCCGACGCGGCGGAGATTATCGGCCGCTTGCCCGCGGTCATCCCGGACGCCCTCCTGCAAACCGGCTATGGGGAGGCTCGCAAGCCAAACCGGACCCTGCCGGACGACTGGCCGCGGGGCTTCCAACTGGTTTGGCCGCTCAGGGTGCAGGGGCTGGCGCTCATTCTGAGCCCCGAGCCGACCAACAACATCATTGTCAGCATGTTTCCGTTTTCCTGCACCGGTAGTCAGCAGTCTCTGCGGTTGCGCGAGATCACGGTCTGGGAAAGCGGGCTGGAGGCGCAGATTACCGCCGGCTGGGGCGACGGCGAAGTCACTTTTTTTGACACGCAATACTTGATCAATCGAGCCTGGTATGAGACGGGAAAGCAGTTTGAGTTCATTCTGACCGGCATCGCCTACGATGTGCGCCCGGCCGAGAGGCGCGAGTGGACGATCAACCAGCATCCTGACGTGGTGGCTTGGATGAACGAACGCTTGAAGGAAGGTGAGGAGCCCCACGAGGCAACCTGTGCCATGACCCTTGATGGTGCGGCGATGTTCCTCCCGGTGAGTGGCTGGGACCTGGATGACTACAGCGTTCATGCACCGGTGAAGTCTGTAACCGAGTTCTCCGACTGGCTGGGCCAAGACGGCTGGCGGGTCCGCGCCACGGTGATGCGCTTTGGCGCGGAAGACGCCGACCTGGATATTCTGATCACGCGCCGGGCCTGGGCGGGCGCGGCAGCGCCGCAGGTCGGCCAAGATATCGAAGGGCGGGTCTGGCTACAGGGGTTCCTCTGGATGCCGAAGTCTTGAAACCCCTGTTCAATCCGCGTCTCCTCTCCGAGGCTCGGCGCGAGCACCCCTTTATCCTTGACGACGAGCAACGCCGGATCGCCGCGGCCTGGGCCACCGGTGCCGCCAACGGCACCCTCCTGGGCCAGAAGGAAAGGCCCCTCCAGGGTCAATTCCTGAGCGAGTTTTTTGACCGTCTCCTCGGTTACCGCCAGATCGTCGGAGCGGAGGAGACCCACCACATGGAGCCCGAAACCAGTTCCACCGCGGTGAAGGGTTACCGCCCGCCGGACGCCCGCCTGGGCTGGTTCGGCCCGGCCATCGACCGGACCCGCGGGGTGCTGGAACTCAAGGGGCCGGGCGCCGACCTGGACGCCAAGCAGGGCGCGGGCTACGGCAAACTCACCCCGGTGGAGCAGGCCTTCGGCTATGCCGCCAAGGTCGATGGCTGCCGCTGGGTCATCGTCAGCAACTTCGTCGAGGTACGCCTGTACCGCACCGACCGCGGTCAAGGCTACTGTCAGCGCCTCAAGGTCGCCGACCTGGCTGATCCTGATGCCCTGGAGACCTGGGTTTTCCTGCTGTCCCGTGTCACCCTGCTCGGGAGCGACCCGGCCGACGAGAGCCCGGTCGAGCGCCTGGTTCATCAGACCCATGTCGAAGAGGAGCGCATCACCAAGGCGTTCTATTGCTTCTACCGCGACCTGCGGCTTGACCTGTTCCACCAGCTCAAGGCCGACAACCCGGCACCCAATGAGGATCAGGCCGTGGACCACCAGGTCCGGCTGCTGGAACTGGCGCAAAAGCTGCTGGATCGGTGTCTCTTCATCTGCTTCTGCGAGGACACCCGCCTGCTGCCCGCCAAGGTGCTGCGTCGCGCCCTGACGGTGAAGACCGAGGGGTTCGTCCCGGTGTCGCGCTGGCAGCAACTCTGCGGACTCTTCGCGGCAGTGGACCGGGGTTACGCGCCGATGCAGATCAACGGCTACAACGGTGGGCTCTTCGCCTTGGACCCGGCACTGGATCGCCTCTGTGTCGCCGATGCCAGCCTGAACGGTATCGAGGCGCTTGCGGGTTACGACTATGAGACCGATCTCAACGTCAATATCCTCGGGCACATCTTCGAGCAGTCCATCACCGACCTGGAGGCGATTCGCGCGGCCATCCGCGGCGAGGCCGCCGCCCGGGAGGGCTCCCGGCGCAAGCGTGACGGCATCTTCTATACCCCCGAGTTCATTACCCGTTTCATGACGGCCCGCACCATCGGCGGTTGGCTGGCCGAGCGTTATGCCCTCCTTGAGACCCGGTACCGGTCCGGCAAGCCCGGTCCCATGTCCACCGAGACGCGGCTCCGGATCTGGGTCGACTACCTGGAGGTATTGCAACACATCAAGGTCCTGGACCCGGCCTGCGGTTCGGGCGCCTTCCTGGTCGCCGCCTTCGACTATCTGAGCGGGGAGTACGAGCGGGTCAATCGCGGCATCGCGGAGTTGAGTGGCGCACCCCGGCAACTCGGGCTGTTCGACCTGGACCGCCGGATTCTTCAAGAGAACCTGTTCGGCGTCGACCTGAATAATGAGTCGGTCGAGATTACCAAGCTTAGCCTCTGGCTCAAGACCGCACGCCGCGACCGGCCGCTCAACACCCTGGACGGCAACATCCGCTGCGGCAATTCGTTGGTGGAGCCGCCGGCCACGGGGGTCCCGTCGTCCCTGACCGAGGCCTATGTGACCCTGCCCGCGGATGCCCGCGCCTTTGATTGGCGGGCGGCCTTCCCCGGGGTCTTCGCCCAGGGCGGCTTCGACGTGATCGTCGGCAATCCGCCGTATGTACGTCAGGAGCTATTGGGACCCTTCAAGCCCTACCTGGCCCAACGCTATGCGAGCTATCACGGCGTCGCCGACCTCTATGTCTATTTTTACGAGCGCGGCCTGGAACTGCTCGCGCCCGGGGGCAAGCTCAGCTACATCGTCACCAACAAGTGGCTGCGGGCCGGCTACGGCGAGCCGCTGCGCCGCTTCTTCACCGAGCGGGCCGAGGTCGACGAGATCCTGGACTTCGGCCATGCCCCGATCTTCGAGGATGCCGACACCTTCCCCTGCATCATCGTCGCCCACCCGCGCCCCGTTGCGCCGGCCGCGGCGGACAGTCCGCCCCTGGTCAGGGTGTGCCCGGTCCCGCGTGACCGATCGAGCGCCTTGTCCCTGGACAACTATGTCCACGAGCACGGCTACCCGGTGCCCTGGGGCCGCTATGGTGCCGCGCCCTGGAGTCTGGAGTCCCCGGAGGTGGATGATTTAATGGGTAAGGTCCGGGGGCGCGGGGTGCCGCTCGCCCAGTTCGTCGGCGTAAAACCCTACCGTGGCGTCTTGACGGGGCTTAACGAGGCCTTCCTGATCGATGACGCGACCCGTGCCACCCTGATCCGCGAGGACCCGGGCTGTGCGGATGTCATCAAGCCCTACCTGCGTGGGCAGGACATCAAGCGGTGGGTGCCGGATTGGCAAGGGCTCTGGATGATCTTCGCCCGCCGCGGGATCGACATCGACGCCTACCCATCGATCCGGGCGCATCTGAATGGTTACCGCAGCCGCCTTGAATCGAAACCGAGCGATTGGGACCAGTTGGCATCTGGCGATTGGCCGGGACGCAAGCCGGGCCGCTACGCCTGGTATGAGATTCAGGATAGCGTCGATTATTGGCAACGGATGGATGAGCCAAAGATCGTCCATACCGATATTGCTTGGCGGCCCCAATTCGCCTTTTCGGATACGCCGTTATACTTCGTCAACACCTGCTATTTCTGGCCGACGACGGACCTGTTCGCCCTGGCCGTAATGAATTCGCCACTGATGTGGGGCTATTTATGGCGCCACGCCCAACACGGCAAGGATGAGGCCCTGCGTCTGTTCAATTCATTCACCACGACCCTGCCGATCGCCGAGCCGACACCGCAGCTCCGCACCGAGGCCGAGGAGCGGGTCGCGTCCCTGCTCGCCCTGTCCCAGGGGTCTCAAGACCAGGCCCGCGAGTTGCTGAACTGGCTGCGCCTGGAGCTTGGTGTCACCCAGCCCGGCCAACGGCTGGCGGCCTTCGCGGACCTGACGGGCGACGACTTCGTGGCCGAGGTCCGCAAGCGTCGACCCAAGGGCGCCCCCCGCCTGACCCCGAAGGCCATCACCGAACTGATCGCGACCCACCGGCACTATGCCGATCCCGAGCGCGCCCGCGCCGCCCAGGTCCGCACCTTGGAGCGCCGGCTGTCGGACCTGGTGAATCAGGCCTACCGGCTGACAACGGACGAGATCGACTTGCTGTGGCGCACGGCACCCCCGCGGATGCCGCAGTTCTGAGGGTCCCGGCACCGCGAAGCGCCGATCCCGCTACCATTCGAGGCCGTCCGTGAGCTTGAGAAATCGACAGTATTACCTATATTTATAAGGATTTATAGGACTTGTTCGCACGGCGCTGACCGATGGCGGTTCACTTCAGGCTTGCTTTGGGGTAATCCTGCGGTTGTCAACGCCGCTCCTGTCTTGGCGACCAGTCCGGGCGTCGGCGCGGCCGGACCACCCTTTTTCATACCGACGAGACGGAGGCAAGCGATGAGGACGACACCGACGGGCCCGGGATTGCTGCTGGGGGCGCTGCTGCTGGGGCAGGGCGGTGCGGCGCAAGCGACGCTGGTCAATTACCAGGTGGGCGGGGTCGACCTGGTCTGGGAGTCGGACCGGAACCTGACCTGGGTGGCGGATGCCAATCTGTTCCAGACGCAATACGGCGCCGACCCCGGCACGGTCGAGCGGATCATCGCCGCGGTGCCGACGGTGCCAACCAGTTGGGACGGACCGCACCAGGTGGTGGCGGGCGACTTCGACACCGGCAGTGGCTTGATGAACTGGTGGGGCGCGATGGCCTGGGCCCAATGGCTCGGCAGCATCCGCTATGGCGGGGCGAGCGACTGGCGCCTCCCCGCCACCGCGCAGCCGGACGCGGCCTGCAGCGATCACTACGCTCCGATCGATGGCTTTCCGCTCCAAGGCTACGGCGACGACTGCACCGGCAGCGACCTTGGGCAACTGTTCTACACCGCGGGCGAGTTGACTGCCGGTGAATCGATTCTTGCTGATCCTCCGGGCATTCTGGGCGGCTACTTTGTCAATATGCAGTCGTTCCCGTACTGGTCCGGCACGGAGGTTGCGTGGAATCCGGGCCTCGCGTGGTTCTTCAGCACCAACAGTGGGTATCAGAACTACAGCGGTGAGAGCAGTCAGTCCTACGGCTGGGCCGTGCGCCCCGGACGAGTCGCTGCCGCCCCGCTACCCGCGACTGGCCTGCTGATGGCACTGGGTTTGGCGGCGCTCGGCGTCAGCCGACGCGGGCGGCGCTCGACCTTGGCGATTCGATGATCCTGGAAAAAGAAGTTCTCACGCAAAGACGCCAAGAACGCAAAGAAGAATAGAGCGTTGCAAGCGCTGGCCCCGTCACCCGGCAGGTGCACCGTGCGGCAGAGATATCGCATTGGAAAACTTTGCGTCTTTGCGTCTTTGCGTGAAACAATTACTCCTGCCAGGTTGAGCCGATCCGCGGCGCCCCGATCAGCCCCGATTCGCCAGAAAGACCACCACGACGCCGCCCATGATCAGGGCGCCGCCGACGAGGGTCATGGCGTTGATCTGGTTCTGCCGAAAGAAGATCCAGGCGAAGAGTGCGACGAAGATCGGATACGAAATCTCGATCAGCGAGGCCAGCGTGGCGTTCTTCTCGCCGATGGCCATGTAGATCAGCAGGGTGCCGGCGGCGGAACTGACCAGGGCGAGCGCGAACCAGGGCCAGTCCGACCCCAGTGCCCGCAGTTCGCCCGTCAGGTCGCCCAGTCGCCCGCCCGCCGCCAGCGCGAGTGCGCCCGCGATGGCCCCGAAGCAGGCGTAATAGAAGAAGAAAGTGAGCGGCGCCATGCCATGCTCGATCACGCGCCCGCTGGAGGCGTAGCTCACACCCCAGATGACGGACGCCGCTACCGCATAGATGATCCACATCGCTGGCCTCTTAGGTTTATTCAATCAGCAATTTCGCATCGGTGCGGGGCGGCGAACTTTACGATCGAGGTCGCGATGTTCGGGCTGCCGGGATTGACATCGATGCTTAAGGCGATTTCCGAGCAACTCCGTACCACGAAGGCTCGACCTACGATGGCCGGGGCGACTCGACCGGAGGCCGACGCTTTAGCGGGCAGCGGCGCCGCATCCGGCTGAAGCCTCGACCTCCGGTTGGTTGTACGCATACAAGGTGATCCGGAGTTCACCTAAGGGTCGCGATGATATCAGGCCGCGGGCCGCTCGGTGCCGAGTTCCTCCGCCCAACACCCGGTCGGCGGTCCCAGCACCAGGTCGGGTCCCTCGAAGCGGACCAGGTACAGGGTGCGCTCCGGGTCCTCCTCCAGGTGGCCGATCTTGAGGATGACGCCGCGGGTCCCGGGGGCGGCGATCAGTGCGTCCGCCGCCAGGTCCGGGATGCCCCCGTCGTTGACGATGGCGGCGGCGGCATAGACCAGGTCGCCGGGATTGAGCTGATCGAGGGTCGGTTGGTCGAGGGTCATGGGGTTTGCTCCCGTTTTCGGCAGGCGCCGTGGTTGGCTGGGCGGGTCTGTCGGTAATCCGACCAAAATACTGCGCAGGGCTGTGGCAGAGCCGACAAGCCCGGCGGCAGTGGGTTATGAGATCTTCAACAACAATGACATACAGTCTCTTCACTGCATGGCATGGGGATTGCTTTTTTCCTCCTCAACAGCGAAGCAAGACTCAAGCCATTTGGAGCATCCGACCATGTTGACCCTGACCCCCAGCGCCCTGAAGGCCGTCAGCCGTTTCATCAAGGGGTCCGCGGACCCGGTTGCCGGCCTGCGCATCGCAGTCACCGGCGGCGGCTGTTCCGGCCTGCAATACGCGGTGGCCCTGGAGGGGGCGGCGCGCGCCGACGACGCGATCGTCGAGTGCGGGCCGGTGAAGGTCTTCGTCGACCCCGCCAGCGCGCCCATGCTGGCCGGCGTCACCGTCGACTTCAGGGACAGCATGGAGGGTAACGGCTTCCGGTTCGAGAATCCCAATGCCGCCCAGAGCTGCGGCTGCGGCAAGTCGTTCAGTGCTTGACGGCGCTCGCCGCAAGCCGGCTTCGCGTCATTAAGTAACGAGTCAAGAACAAGCTAAACACATTCGTTGTCGTTGTCGTTGTCGTTGTCGTAATCGTAATCGGAGAGCGATGCACTTTGGGGTGCAAGAGAATCCGAGGCGCTACGATAATCTCGACAACG
>NZ_CAIKKU010000541.1 GCF_903828115.1 uncultured Thiodictyon sp.
CGTAATCGTAGAAGCGATGTACTTTGGGGTGCGAGAGAATCCGGGGCGCTACGATAACCTCGATTACGACAACGACAACGACAACGACAACGACGACGCCAAACACATTCCCTAATAGACTTATCAGTGAACCGCTCCTAAGTTCCTGATTTACATAACGACTCGGTGAGGTGTTCCATGGGTTCCCATGCCTTCAGCCATGAGATGGCCGTGCGCGATTACGAGTGCGACATCCAGGGTATCGTCAACAACGGCGTCTACCAGAATTACCTGGAGCACGTCCGCCACCTGTATCTCAAATCCATCGGCATCGACTTCGCCGAATACACCAGGAGCGGCATCAACCTGGTCGTGGTGCGCGCCGAGCTGGACTACAAGCTCCCGCTGACCAGCGGGGACCGGTTCCGCGTCGATCTGGATTTCGTGCGCGAATCGCGGCTGCGGTTTGCCTTCGACCAGGCGATCCTGCGGCTCCCGGATGAAAAGCCCGTGCTGGCCGCCCGGATCATCGGCACCGCGCTCAATGCCCGCGGCCGACCCTATCTGCCGGCGGAGTTGGAGGTACTGTTGGTCTAGGAGATCGATCCTGCGATACCACCCCGGTCGTCGCGTCGACAGCAGGATCTCCCACAGCACAAAGGGTTGCCCGGAATCCGGTGCAACCCGTTGGTTTAATTGGCGTCCCCACGGAGATTCGAACTCCGGTCGCCGCCGTGAAAGGGCGGTGTCCTAGGCCTCTAGACGATGGGGACTGAAGCGGCTTTTCTGGTCTTGGCGGTCCATGTACATGACCATGACCAGAAAAAAATCCGGTCTTCCTAGGTTTCCGTGGAAGACCGGATTCTTGGTTGGTGGAGCCAGACGGGATCGAACCGTCGACCTCAACACTGCCAGTGTTGCGCTCTCCCAGCTGAGCTATGGCCCCGAGCACATCGAGACGGAAATTTTAGCGGCGGGCGTGCCGCTTGTCCAGCCCGATTTTTCTTTGCCGAGTCGGCATCGCCCCCAGTGCCGGATCTCAAGTAACATCTCATAATTGCGTGCGGCCCGCCCTTGCGCGCATGGTGTGCACACCTTCGCAACCCTCAAGCCGGAGTCTCGACTCATGATGCGAATCTTCCTGTTTCTGGCGACCAATGTCGCCGTGTTGGTGGTCATCAGCCTGGTTTTCAACCTGCTTGGCTTAAGCGGCGTCAATGCCGGCGGCGGCCTCGACTTGACGTCCCTGCTGGTGATGTCCGCCGTCATCGGTTTCTCCGGGTCCCTGATCTCGCTTTTTCTCTCCAAATTCATGGCCAAGCGGAGCATGGGGGTGCAGCTCATCGAGCAACCGGGCACCCCCTTCGAGCGCTGGCTGGTGGACACGGTGGCGCGCCAATCCGGGGCGGCCGGGATCAGGATGCCGGAGGTCGGCATCTTCGACTCACCCGACCCCAATGCCTTTGCGACCGGCTGGAACCGCAACGCGGCCCTGGTGGCGGTCAGCACCGGACTTCTCCAGTCCATGACCAAGGACGAGGTGGAGGCCGTGGTCGGCCACGAGATCAGCCATGTGGCCAACGGCGACATGGTGACCCTGACCTTGATCCAGGGCGTGGTCAACACCTTCGTGGTGTTCCTGTCACGGATCATCGGCAGCCTGGTGGACCAGGCCCTGCGCGGTCCCAACAATCAGCGCTCGGGTCCCGGGATCGGCTACTTCATCGCCTCGATGATCGCGCAGGTACTGTTGTCCTTCCTCGCGACCATGATTGTAATGTGGTTTTCCCGCTACCGCGAGTTTCACGCCGACGCGGGTGGGGCCCGGCTCACCAGCCGGCGCCAGATGGCCGATGCCCTGCGCGCCTTGCAGCGCGGCCATGCGACGGCCGATCTGCCGTCGCGCGAGTTCGCCGCCTTCGGTATCAGCGGCGGCATTGGCCAGGGGCTCGCGGCCCTGTTCATGAGCCACCCGCCCCTGGAGGTGCGCATCGCAGCCCTGGAGTCCGGTCGCAATTGAGCTTGCCGCGGACCAGGTCCGGCGGCCCCCGCGGCGGTCGGTGCGCGCAATCGGGCTCCGGCAGGGTCGGCGCCGTCATCACCGTCCGGCGGCCGTCGGCGCCTGCCGCGCGTTCTCCAGGGGCGGCGGCGGTGGTTTTTGTGTAGCATCACGGGGTTTGCAGTGCGCCTATCCAACTCGACGAGAAGGCCCCATTCCCCGTGAGCAGCTTCCGCATCCTGATGTTCGCGCGCTATCTCCCGCCGGAATACAGCGGCGCGGCGTCCCAGGCCCTGCTGCTGGCCAGGCGGTTGCGCGAGCGCGGTCATCGCATCGCGTTTGTGTCTCCGGCCTGGAAGGGCGTGCCCGGGCACGATGAGGTCGATGGCTTCGAGGTCACCAGGGTTCACATCAACCTGCGGGCGGTCCACCAGGAGTTCAGCGTCTGGCGCTCCCTGTTGACCCACCTGTGGGAGCGGCGCCGGCAGATCGACATCGTGCATGGGCAGGGCGCCAATTACACCCAGAGCATCGTGGGTCCCGTGGGCCGTCTCCTGGGCAAACCGAGTCTGGTCAAGGCGAGCCTGGCCAACGACGACTTGAGCAGCCTGAGCGGATCACGCGTCGCCCCCATCCACCGGGCCTTTCTCGCCATGATCGACGCTTATGTGGCGATCAGCGCCGATCTTGAGCAGGAATTCGCGCTGCGGGGGCTGTCTGCCGCCAAGGTTCGGCGGATCCCCAATGGGGTGGATATGCAGCGCTTCCATCCGGCCACCCCGGAACAGAAGCGACAGGCGGCGGCGGCGCTCGGGTTGCCGCCGGAGCGGGCGGTCGCTCTGTTCGTGGGCGTGTTTGATCGTCGCAAGCGTATCGAGTGGCTGTGCGAGCGGTGGATCAGTACCCAGGGCTTCGGCACCGGCATGTTGCTTCTGGCCGTCGGGCCGACCAGTCGGGAGTCCTACGGCGTTGAGTTGCGGCGCAGGTTGGAGCGGTCGGCGGCGGCGCACCCGACCCTGCTGCGGATCCATCCGCATGTGCAGGATGTGGCACCTTATTACCAGGCGAGCGATTGCTTTGTCTTCCCCTCGGCCAACGAAGGGCTTCCCAACGCCCTGCTGGAGGCGCTTGCCTGCGGCCTGCCCGCGGTGGCGACCAGGGTCAGTGGCTGCAACGAACTGGTGAGGGAGGGGGGCACGGGCGCCGCCTTCGCGGTGGACGATGCCGCCGGGCTGGCCGCGGCGCTGCGAGCGGTGCAGGGTGAGTCCGGGCGCCGGATGGGGGCCGCGGCCCGTCTGATGGTGCAGGCGGGCTTCGACATCGATATCGTAGCGGCCCGCTACGAGGCCCTCTACGCTGAGCTGATGCAGCGCAAGCGGCACTGATCCGCTGAACCCAAAAAGAGTATTTGGTAATGAAATCGGGTGCCGCCCCGATCAACCGGGGCGGCAGGGGATCAGGCTGCGCTCAGGGTGCGCACTTATTTCTTGTCGTCCTTCTTGGCCGGGCTCGCCGGTGCCGCGTCCGGTGCCGCCGCGTCCGTCTTGGGGGTGACCTTGACCACCTCCTCGTTCAAGTCCACCTTGGCCCCTTCGCGCAGCTTGTTGACCTCAACCGCCAGCTTCTGACGCTGGACCAAGGCGGTGAGCTGTTGCTTGGCGTCTTCAAAACTGGGCGGCTCGCCGGTGCGGGTCTCCTGCAGGTTGATGACGTGCCAGCCGAACTGGGTCTGTACCGGCTCCTTGGAGTTGGTACCCGCTTTCATTTTCGCCACGGCATCGGCAAAGGGCTTGGGCATCGAATTGGCGTCGAACCAATCGAGCACGCCACCGTCGGTCTTAGCGGTCGAGACCTCCGAGTTCTTTTTCGCCAGTTCGCCGAAGTCCGCCCCCTTCTCCAGGTCCTTGATGATCTTTTTGGCCGCGGCCTCATCCTTGACCAGGATGTGACGGGCCTTGAACTGGGTGCTGGCCGCGCTCTTCTTGACCTCTTCGTAGGCCTTTTTCAGCTCCTCATCCGTGACCTTCAGGTCCTGGGCCATGGCGGCCAGGGCCGCGTTGGACAGGACCTTCAGGCGCTGCACCTCACTGGCCGCGGTGACGTCCGGGGCGTCCTGGAGTTTGCGCTTCTGCGCCTCCTGGGCGGCGACGACCATGGTCATGAACTCGTTGAACGCCTGCTGTTGGAAGGCTGCGTCATTCTGGCCCTGAGTCTCCTGCAGCCGCTCCATAAAGAACATGCGGAAGAGATCCAGGGGATAGGCGACGCCATTGACCGTGGCAATGTTGACGTTGCCCGCGGGGGCCGCCGGGGCGGTGGCCGGGGCCGCCGGAGCGGCGCCCTTGGGTGCCACCTTGGTGTCTTCCGCCAGACACAGACCGGAGGCGAGCAGGGCGCCGACCACGAATGAAATACGACTCTTAGTCATGTCTTTAAGGTTCCGTAGGTTGGTTTCAGTGGTTAGGTGAGAGTCCGCGGCCAGCGCTGCGCACGGGCGCAGCGTCGGTCTGGCCGCCGGGGTGCGGTGGCGGCCGGGGTCGGTCGGTCAGGCGGGGAACACCTGTTTGAATGGCTTGACCTGGACCTGGGCGTAGACCCCGGCCGTGACATAGGGGTCTGCGCCCGCCCAGCGTTCGGCTGCCGCCAGGTCCGGAAACTCCGCGACGACGAGCGAGCCGGTGAAGCCCGCGGGCCCCGGGTCCGGACTGTCGATGGCGGGGTGGGGTCCGGCCAAGACCAGCCGCCCCTCCTCCTGGAGGGCGCGCAGGCGTTCCAGGTGGGCGGGGCGGGCGCTCAGGCGGGCGCTGAGGCTGCCGGACACGTCGGCGGCGATAATGGCATACAGCACGTCAGTCGGTCTCCACGGCCGTGGGTTCGTGCTCGATGTGGCGTCCCAGATAAAGGGCCTGGGCAACCACGAAGAGCAGGGTGAGCCCCATCATACCGAACAGCTTGAAATTAACCCAGTAGCCTTCGCGGACATGGGCCTCGTTGCACAGTGCCAGCACAGTGTCGGAAAACTGGGCGGCACAGGTGGTCAGATCGATCGCGTCCTGGCCGGTCGCCTGGAGCAGCGCGTGCTGGGCCTGGTAGAAGCCGCTGGCCCAATAGACCACGAAGAGATTAGTGAGCCCCAAGACGCCGAAGAACAGGGCCCAAGTCAGGTTGAGTCGGCGCCAGACCGGGGCGGGGACCGTGATCGCCTGGCCCATCATGCGCTGGGTCAGGGGGCGTTTGCCGATCCACTGGCTACCCAGGAAGGCCGCCCCGAACAGCCAGTTGACCAGGGTCGGTTTCCACATCACGAAGATCGGGTCGCGCAGGGCGATGGTCAAGCCGCCGAAGACGACGATCAGCCCCAGGGTTGCGAGCAGCAGTTTGTCCACCCGGTGCTCGCGCCACCAAATCCAGGCGACCTGGAGCGCTGCGGCGGCGATGGCTGACCCGGTCGCCCAGTAGATGCCGGCAAACTTGTAGACAACGAAAAACAGCACGATTGGGAGCAGGTCGAACAGGATCTTCATTGGGAGTCCTTAGGGGTTGCGGCTAACCGGGACCGCTGGGTGTCGATGGTGGTGTCGACGTGGGGTCCTGCGGGGTCCTGCCGGCGTCACCGACAGCGCGGGACGCGGAGCATAAGCCGTTCTCTCAGATTTACACAAACCTACGCAGCAAGTTTGTCGCTGAGTTCCTGCTTCACAGGGGCCGGTTTCGTGCGCACCTTGCGGCCCGCACCAGCGCCTTCCCCTCCACAGGCAGACACCGCGGAACTCGCGGCGTAATGGGCGAGGTTAA
>NZ_CAIKKU010000542.1 GCF_903828115.1 uncultured Thiodictyon sp.
CCACGATTACGACAACGACAACGACGCCCGGTCCGTGAGAACGTCGGGTAGCTGTAGAGTACGCATCGCGTACCCGGCTCCGGCGGTCGCGGCAGCTTGGCGGGTACGCGATGCGTACCCTACGACATGTGCGTTAACACGTCAGTTCTGATCGCACCCCTCCCCCGCTCCGAGTTGACAACTGACCTGGCGTCAGTTACATTGCTAGTTAAATGACCCTGAGTCAGTTCTGGGTCGAGCCGCAGGAGTAGATCCCCATGGCCATACGCCAGCGTGCCATCCAGGCCGAAGACAAGCAGGAGCGCCGCGACGCCATCCTCGACGCGGCCGAACAGGTGCTCGCGGATGCGCCGGAGCGCGTCGCGAGCGTCGCCGAGGTCGCCAGCCGTGCGGGGCTGGCGAAGGGGACCGTGTACCTGTATTTCCCGGGCAAGGAGGAACTCCTGCTCGCCGTGCACGAGCGCTGGGTCGAGGGCTTTTTTCACGACCTGATCGCACTGGTGGAGTCGGAACCGGGCGTCGATTTCGATGCGGTATTCGCCCTCGCGCGCATCCACCTGATCGATCCGCCGCTGTTCATGCCGCTCGCCGCGCGCTGTTTCGGGCTGATGGCACATAGCCTTGCACCCGCGTCCGTGCTGGCCTTCAAGCAGCGGATGGCAGCGCGCATGGAGCGCGCCGGTGCCGGCGTGGAGCGTCATTTTCCCGCGCCGGGCGCGGCACCGGGGCTGGAGCCCGCCCGCGGGGTGGCCATGTTGCGCCGCAGCTACGCGCTGACCCTCGGGCTGTGGCAGATGTCGGCCACCGCCGGCAGCGGGGCCTGCTGCACCATGGCCGGGCCCCAGTTACCAGCCGCGTTCGCCTGGCACTACCCCACCGAGTTGGAGGCTGCGCTGCGGACACTGTGGCGCGGCATGATCGGCAGCGCGGCAAGCGAGGTCACCCTACTATGAACAGTCCACACGCGCGCCTGCTGAGCGCGCTGATCCTGACGGCCGTGGCCCTTGGCACCAACGGCTGCACCAAACCGGCGCCGGTCGCCGATGCGGTCCGCCCCGTGCTGCTCAGCCAGGTGGTGCCGGGGAGCGGCACCGAGGCCGCCGTGTTCGCCGGCGAGGTGAAACCCCGCTACGAGTCCGATCTCGCCTTTCGCATCAGCGGCAAGATCGTCGCCCGGGCGGTCGATGCCGGGGCACGGGTGCGCAAGGGCGCCTTGCTGGCGCGGCTCGATCCCGCGGATGTCACCCTGCAGGCCGAGTCCGCGCAGGCGCAGGTGGCGGCGGCGCAGGTCGATGCCGAGTTCGCCCGGGCCGAGTTCGACCGCTACGAGAACCTCTTGAAGCAGAACTTCATCAGCGCCTCGGCGCTGGACGCCAAGCGCAATGCCATGAAGGCGAGTCACGCCAAGCTCGAGCAGGCCCAGGCGAATCTGGCCGTGACCCGGAACCAGGCGGCCTATGCCCGGCTGGTCGCGCCACAGGACGGCGTGATCACGGCCGTGAGCGCGGAGGCCGGCCAGGTGGTCGCGGCCGGACAGGTGGTGATGCGCTATGCCCGCGAGGACGAGCGCGAGGTCGAGATCGCGGTCCCGGAGGCGCGGATCGATGAACTCAAGCACGCGGACCAGATCAGGGTCGTCCTGGTGGCCGACCCTGGGACCGGCTACCGCGGGCAGGTCCGCGAGGTCTCGCCGGCGCTCGATCCGGTCACCCGGACCTTCACCGTGCGCGTCTCCGTCATCGACCCGGCGCCGGCCATGCAATGGGGGATGACCGCGAACGTCCACCTCGCCGGGCCCGCGACCGGCACGGCCAGCCTGTTGCCCGCGACCTCGCTCTACCAGACCAGCGAGGGGCGCCCCGCGATCTGGGTCTACGACCCCGCCATCGGCCGGGTCTCGCTGCGTGCGGTCGTCATCGCGCAATACCGGGAAGACGGCGTAGTGATCGCCGACGGGCTCGCGGCCGGCGAGTGGATCGTCGCCACCGGCGCCAACAAACTCCACGAGGGCCAGCAGGTCCGGCCCTACGAGGAGGCGGGGCGTCCCGCCCCGCCGCCGGCCCCGGTGGCAGCGACGGCGCGCGCGGACTGACCACACATGATAACGAAAGCTCCGGGCGACGCCCCGCGCGCCGCCTTCAACCTGTCCGAGTGGGCCCTGCGCCATCGCTCGCTGGTACTGTATTTCATTGTCATCCTGGCCCTGTCCGGCATCTACGCCTATGGCCAGTTGGGGCAGTCAGAAGACCCGCCGTTCACCTTCAAGGTCATGGTCATCAAGACCAACTGGCCGGGGGCCGCGGCGCGCGAGGTCGAGCAGCAGGTCACCGACCGCATCGAGCATAAGCTGCAGGAACTGCCGCTGCTCTTCGTGCGCAGCTATTCGCGGCCAGGCGAATCGCTGATCTTTGTGTCATTCCAGGACGCGCTGCCGCCCACCGCCATCCCTGACCTCCAGTACCAGGCGCGCAAGAAGGTCGGCGATATCCGCCAGAGCCTGCCGCCCGGCATCCAGGGGCCCTTCTTCAACGACGAGTTCGGCGACACCTATACCAATCTCTACGCCATCACCGGCGAGGGCTACAGCTATCACGACCTCAAGGACTTCGGCGACCGCATCCGTGCCGAGCTGCTGCTGGTGCCGGGGGTATCCAAGGTCGACTTCATCGGTGAGCAGGACGAAAAGATCTATATTGAACTCGCGAATGCGCGGCTGGCGCTGCTCGGGATCACCCCCGTGCAGATCGCGCAGACCCTCGCGGCGCAGAACGCGGTGACGGCCGCCGGCGCCTTCGAGACCGCGGCCGAGCGCATCTATCTGCGCCCGAGCGGGGCCTTCGACTCGCTGGAGGAGGTCCGGGACATCGCCCTGCGGGTGAACGACCGCCTGTTCCGGTTGGGCGACATCGCGGAGATCCGACGCGGCTATGTGGACCCGCCGCAACAGCAGATGCGCTGGCAGGGGCGCGCGGCCCTGGGGATCGGCGTCACCATGGCGGCCGGCGGCAACGTGATCGCGCTGGGGCAGGCGCTCGATCGGCAACTCGCCGCGCTGCGGGCCGAACTGCCGATCGGGATGGAGATCGGACAGGTCGCGAGTATGCCGCGGGCGGTAGAGCAGTCGGTGAGTGAATTCGTGCGCTCACTCGCCGAGGCAGTGCTGATCGTCCTTGCCGTGTCCCTGATCAGCCTCGGCCTGCGCACCGGGCTCGTGGTGGCCCTGTCCATTCCGCTCGTGTTGGCTACGACCTTCCTCTGTATGTGGATGTTCGGCATCGGCCTGCACAAGATCTCGCTCGGCGCCCTGATCCTCTCACTCGGGCTCCTGGTCGACGACGCGATCATCGCCGTCGAGATGATGGCCATCAAGCTGGAGCAGGGCTTCGACCGCTTCAGTGCGGCGAGCTTCGCCTATTCCAGCACCGCCTTCCCGATGCTCTCCGGCACCCTCATCACCGTCGCCGGCTTCCTGCCGATTGCCATGGCCAAGAGCACGACCGGGGAATATACGCGCTCGCTGTTTCAGGTCTCGGCGATCGCGCTCATCGTGTCTTGGTTTGCCGCCGTCATCGTGATCCCGTACCTGGGCTATCGGCTGCTGCCGGATCTGCGCCAACCACGGCGGGCCGGGCTCGCGGCGCGTCTCGTGGCGCGGCTGCGCGGGCGGATGGAGCCGCCCGCACGGGGCGGTGCCCACGACGATCCCGACCAGGTCTATGACACCCCCTTCTATCGCCGCTTCCGCGCGCTGGTCGCCTGGAGCGTGCTGCACCGCTGGATCGTGATCGGCGCGACGGTGGCCATATTCGTCGGCGCCCTGTTCGCCTTCCGGTTCGTCCCCCAGCAGTTCTTTGCCTCCTCGGCACGCCCCGAGCTGATCGTCGACCTGCACCTGCCCGAGGGCAGTTCATTCGCCGCCACGCTCACGCAGGTGCTGCGGATGGAACAGGTCCTTGACCGCGAGCCGGGACTCGCAAGCTACGTCGGCTATGTCGGCGTGGGCAGCCCGCGCTTCTACCTGCCGCTCGATCAGCAGTTGCCGAGCGTCAACTTCGCCCAGTTCGTGCTGGTGGCGCAGGGCGTGGAGGAACGCGAACGGCTGCGCACCCGCCTGGTGACGGTCTTCGACGAAGACTTCCCCGGCCTGCGCGGGCGGGTGACGCGACTGGAGAATGGGCCGCCGGTGGGGTTCCCGGTGCAATTCCGGGTCTCCGGCGCCGACCTCACCCGGGTGCGGGCACTCTCCCAGGAGGTCATGGCCCTGGTACGCATCGATGCGCAGATCACCAACGCCCAGTTCGACTCCGACGAGCCGACCAAGGTCATCCGGCTCAAGGTCGACCAGAACCGGGCGCGGGTGCTGGGCTTCTCCTCCCAGGAACTGGCCGCCTTCCTGAGCAGCACCCTCTCCGGACTCACGGTCACCTATGTGCGCGAGGGCGACAAGCAGATCGAGGTGGTGCTGCGCGGCCAGGACGCCGAGCGCGCGCGGCTCTCCTCGCTCAAGGACCTGTCACTGCCTACGCGCAACGGGCGTGCGGTCTCCATCACCCAGATCGCCGAGTTGCGCTATGAGCAGGAGGACGGCATCATCTGGCGCCGCGCGCGGCTGCCGACCGTCACGGTGCGCGCCGATGTCCTGGGTCAGGCCCAGGGACCGGACGTCGCCCGGCGCATCGACCGGCAACTCGATGCGCTGCGCGCCCGCCTGCCGCTCGGCTACCGCATCGAGATCGGTGGCGCGGTCGAGGAGTCCGCGCGCGGTCAGAAGTCGATCGGTGCCGGCGTGCCGGTGATGCTGGCGGTGGTACTCACCCTGCTGATGATCCAGCTCCAGAGCTTCTCACGCACCCTGATGGTGCTCCTGACCGCACCGCTCGGGCTGATCGGCGTCACCGCCGGCCTGCTGATGTTCGGGCTGCCGTTCGGCTTCGTCGCCATGCTCGGGACCATTGCCCTCTCCGGCATCATCATGCGCAACTCCATCATCCTGGTAGACCAGATCGAACAGGACCGGGCGGCCGGCGCGTCCCCGCGCGACGCCATCATCGGGGCCACGACACGGCGTTTCCGCCCCATCGTCCTGACCGCCGCCGCCGCCGTGCTCGGCATGATCCCGCTCGCCCACAGCGCCTTCTTCGGCCCCATGGCGGTCGCCATGATGGGCGGCATCCTGGTCGCCACCGCCCTGACGCTCGGATTCCTGCCGGCCCTTTATGCCGCCTGGTTCCGGGTGCCGCGGGCGGCGGCCGACCCCGCCGAGCACTAGCCATCAGTTCTGATCGCACCCACCAACGGGGACATGGCCCCGGGGTGCCCCCGCGCCTGTATGATGTGCCCTCGGAATCCTTTAACCGGTTGGCAAGTGAGCACATGAAAGCCAGTGAGATCAAGAAGGGAAGCGTCATCGAGGTCGACGGCGCGGTCGTCTATATCACGGAACTCCAGGTCCAGACCGCGTCGTCGCGCAGCGGCAACACGCTCTACAAGGTGCGGGGGCGCAACGTCGTCAACCGCCAGAAGTTTCAGGGCAGCTTCAAGGGCGACGAGCAGGTGCAGACGGTCGACTTCGAGCGGCGCGCCGTGCAGTTCCTGTACCGTGAGAGCGACGGTTGTACCTTCATGGACCGCGACACCTTCGAGCAGCACGGCTTCGACCTGGAGGCCCTGGAGTCCGAGCTGCCCTACCTGACCGAGGGCCTGGAGGGGATCTTCGCCCTGGTGGTCGACGGGGTGGCGGTCGGCATCGAGTTGCCCGCCACGGTGGTGCTTGAGGTCATGGACTGTGCCCCCGCCATCAAGGGCGCCTCGGCCTCCGCCCGCAACAAGCCGGCGACCCTGAGCACTGGGCTGGTGGTGCAGGTACCCGAGTACCTGGCGGCGGGCGAGGTCATCAAGGTCAACACGGTGTCCGGCGAGTTCATGTCGCGGGCCTGAGACGCGGGCCAGATTGTCGCATCCTTATTGTATTTCTTTGCGTCTTGGCGTGAGCAACTGCCGGATTTAGGGTGAAGCCTGACACCCGCACCGCCATGCGCCGCCTGATCGCGCAGATCCGGGCAGCAATCCCCTTCGAGGATTCGCGCCCGCGGGTCTGCACTGGTGCCTGCGACGCGTGCTCGCGCGCGCTCTTGGACTTTCTGGAGGGGGAACTCGACGACTGGGAGCGACGACTGGCCGCTGGTGAGAGCCCCAATCTGGGCGAGGTGTCGCGGCTCGCGCGGACCAGCCGGAAGGTTTACGGGGTCTTGGAACGTAACGGGCTGGTTTGATGGACGGTTGGGCTTACGTTGCTTTGCGGACCAATCCTCTTTGCGGCCCAAGCCTCACCTGCGATCACTCAGCTCGGCGGCGCCGGGAGCCGCAGCCCGCCCGCGGCCAGGGTGTCGGCGATGAAGCCCAGGCGCTGCCAGGCATCGCCAGGGCCTAAGCCCTTGATCGAGCGATCGGCGAGGGCGCATTGACGCACCAGTGCACGCA
The DNA here is from genome assembly GCF_903828115.1 of uncultured Thiodictyon sp. Lineage (GTDB taxonomy): Bacteria > Pseudomonadota > Gammaproteobacteria > Chromatiales > Chromatiaceae > Thiodictyon. The sequence continues at coordinate 6,481 of NZ_CAIKKU010000542.1, forward strand.
GCAGCGTCGGTGACAGGCGGCGCAGGGCGCCCTCGACGGACTCCAGACGCTGGCGCGGGACTCGGTGCTGCGCCAGGACCTGGGAGGCCGAGCCCTGCTGCGCCTTGGCCCAGGCGGCCTGGGCCAGCATCCGCAGATCCCGCGCCAGGACCCACAGCACCAGGGCCGCCGCGACCCCTTCCGCCCGCAGGACCGCCAGCACCCGCTGCACGCGCGCCCGATCCCCGGCCACCGCCGCGTCGGTGAGGGCGAAGAGGTCGAAGCGGGCGCTGTCCGCCAGGGTCCCCAGCAGGTCCTCCACGGCCAGGGCGCCCGGGTCGCGCAAGAGTCTGAGCTTTTCGATCTCCTGGACCGCGGCCAGTTGATTGCCCTCGACCCGCTCCGCCAGCAGCTCCGCCACCCCGCGCCCCGGTGCGAACCCGGCCGCCCGGAGCCGCAGACCCAGCCACTGGACCAACTCCCGCTCCTTGAGCGGCCACACCTGCACGATGGTGCCGACCGCCTCCACCGCCCGCGCCCACTGAGTCTCCAACTCCTTGCGGTCCAGTGCGGGGGCCGTCATCAACAGCAGGTTGTCGGGGCAGGGCCGCGCGCAATAGGCGCGCACCGCGGCGCCGCCGTCACGGCCGAGCTTGGCGGTGGCGATACGCAGATCGATGAGCTTGCGCGCGCAGAACAGCGACATGGCGTCGGCACTGGCCCCCAGGGCGCCCCAGTCGAAGGCGCCGTCCTGGTCCAGGACCTCGCGCTCGTCGAAGCCGGCCGTGCGCGCCCGCGCGCGGATCAGCCGGGCGGCCTCGCCGAGTTGGTAGGGCTCGTCGCCGCAGATCAGGTAGACCGGGGTCAGGCCGGCGGCGAGTTGGTCCGGGAGTTGGGTGAAGCGCAGACGCATATTGCTCGTTCCAGGATGACCGGGGCCGCCGTCGCCAAACCTCAGCGCAGCAGGGTGGTCCGCAACCGCATCAGGATGCGATCAGCGGCATCGACGGCGAACTCCTGGTAGATCTGCGCCTCTTCGAGCTGCTTGCCCAGGACCTCCACGTCCGGGTTGTCGAAGGTCCGCACCAGGTCCAGTTTTTGTTTCGGTATCCGCACCTTACCGTCGGCCGCCACGGCCTCGTAGGTGACCAGGTAATGCAGTTCATAGGCCAATACCTTGCCGGCGTCATTGGTCGCGACGACCCGGGAGGAGCGCCCCTCCGCCGTGATGCGCAGGATCAGCTTCGCCTTGTCCGGGCTGGACGCCAGGGGGACGGTCCCGCCGGCGAGCTGCTCCCTGACCGCCAGCATGACCGGCGAGCCGGTCTCGGGCTGGAGGTAGATGGGCGCCAGGTCGGCCGGGATCTCCAGGGCGCCGCGCAGGTGAAAGCCGCAGCCGGCGAGCGCCGCCAAGGGCAGCGCCTGGAGCAGCCTGCGCAGTGCCGCCCGCCGGCCTTTCAGGGCCTCAATTGACAACGACATTCACCAGCTTGCCGGGGACCACGATCACCTTGCGGACCCGGACCTGGCTGAGCTGCGGGGTAGCGGAGTGCGCGTCATCGGTGCCCGGCAGCCCGACCTGGGTATAGCGACGCACGCAGTCCGCCGCGAGCGCGGCGGCCTCGACCGCGGCGCGGTCCGCGGCGGCCGCGACCGTCACCTTGCCGCGCAGCTTGCCGTTGACCTGCAAGACATACTCAATGCTGTCCTGGCGCAGCGCCGCCTCGTCCACCGTGGGCCAGGGGGCGTCCAGGATATCCGCGCCGAAACCGAGTTCCTGCCACAGGTGGTGGGTGACGTGGGGGGCGATGGGCGCGAGCAGGCGCAGGCAGACGCTGACCCCTTCGCGCAGCACCGCCTGGGCACCGGGGGAGTCATCCAGTCGGTAGAGCGCGTTGACCATCGTCATGCAACCGGAGACCACGGTGTTGTACTGCTGGCGCTCGTAGTCGAAGAGTGACTTCTTGAGCGCGGCCTGGACCTCCCGGCGGGCGGCAGCGGTCGCGTCATCGAGGTCCGCGGCCAGGTCCGCGACCGCGGGGGCCGCGCCGATCAGCCGCGCCTTGGCGCTCGCGAGCGTCCAGAGGCGCTTCAGGAACCGGTAGGCCCCCTCCACGCCGTCGTCGTTCCACTCCAGCGACTGGTCCGGCGGCGAGGTGAACATGGTGTAGAGACGCACCGTGTCGGCCCCGTAGCGGGCAATCAGTGACTCCGGGTCCACCCCATTGTTCTTGGACTTGGACATCTTCTCGATGCCGCCGAAGAGGACCGGCTGGCCGTCGGCCTTGAGCACCGCATGGAGCATCTTGCCCTTGTCGTCGCGGGTGACCTCCACCTCGGTCGGGTTGAACCACTCCTTGCGCCCGTCCGCGCCGTCCCGATACCAGGTCTCGGCCACCACCATGCCCTGGGTGAGGAGCCGTGTGAAGGGCTCGTCGCACGCGACCAGGCCCTCGTCGCGCATCAGCTTGTGGAAGAAGCGGGCGTAGAGCAGGTGCAGCACCGCGTGTTCGATGCCGCCGACATATTGGTCCACCGGCAGCCAATAGCGGGCGCGCTCGTCGAGCATGGCCGTGGTGCAGTCGCTGGAGCAGAAGCGGGCGTAGTACCAGGACGACTCGAAGAAGGTATCGAAGGTGTCGGTTTCTCTGAACTCCCCGTTGGGGAGTTCAGAGAACGAAGGCATCCTCTTTAACGGGGAGCCGGAGCCATCGACCACCACGTCCTCGGGGAGACGCACCGGCAGGTCGGTCTCGGGGCGGACGCCGCCGTCGGGGGTACGGACCACCGGGATGGGGCAGCCCCAGTAGCGTTGGCGGGAGACGCCCCAATCGCGCAGCCGGAAGTTGACACGTTTCTCACCCTTTCCCCGCGCTTGAAGCCAGGTCGCGATGGCGTCGCAGGCCCGCGCCGAGGTCAGGCCATCGAAGGGACCCGAATCCCGCAGTACGCCCTTCTCCACGTAGGCGCAGGCCTCGATCCCGCAGGGGCTGCCGTCAGGCGAGTGGATCACCTGGCGCTTGGGGACGCCGTACTTTTCGGCGAACTCCCAGTCCCGCTGGTCGTGGGCCGGCACCGCCATGACGGCGCCCGTGCCGTAGCCCATGAGGACGAAGTTGGCGGCGAAGATCGGCACCGCCGCCCCGGTGATGGGGTGGACGGCGTCGCTCCCGAGCGGATAGCCGCGCTTCTCCATAGTCTCGATCTCGGCCTCCGAGACCCCGCCCTGGCGGCACTCCTCGATGAAGGCGGCCAGCCCCGGGTCGGTCTCGGCGGCCCGCCGCGCCAAGGGATGCTCGGCGGCGACTGCCATGTAGGTCACGCCCATGACGGTGTCCGGGCGGGTGGTATAGATCCCCAGGACCTCAGCGGAACCGGCGAGCCCGAACTCCATGTAGACGCCCTCGGAGCGCCCGATCCAGTTGCGCTGCATGGTGCGCACCTGCTCCGGCCAGCCGGTCAGGCCGTCCAAGGCGTCCAGCAACTCCTGGGCATAGTCGGTGATGCGCACCGACCACTGCGCGATCTCGCGCTTCTCGACCGGGGCGCCGGAGCGCCAACCGCGGCCGTCGATCACCTGCTCGTTGGCGAGCACCGTCTGATCGATGGGGTCCCAGTTGACCACGGCCGTGGCGCGGTAGGCCAGCCCCTTCTCCATCAGCCGGGTGAAGAGCCACTGCTCCCAGCGGTAGTAGTCCGGGTCGCAGGTAGCCAGTTCCCGGTCCCAGTCATAGCCGAACCCGAGGCTGCGCAACTGGCCCTTCATGTAGGCGACGTTGGAGCGCGTCCACTGCGACGGCGGGATGCCGTTCTTGATCGCCGCATTCTCCGCCGGCAGGCCGAAGGCGTCCCAGCCCATCGGCTGGAGGACGTTCTTGCCCTGCATCCGCTGGTAGCGGGCGATCACGTCGCCGATGGTGTAGTTGCGCACATGCCCCATGTGCAGCCGCCCGGAGGGGTAGGGGAACATGGCGAGGCAGTAGAACTTCTCCCGGGCGGGGTCCTCCACCGCCTTGAAGCTCTGGTGTTCGTCCCAGAAGGCCTGGGCCGCGGTCTCGATGCCGCGCGGGTCATAGTCGTGTTGCATGGGTTGGATTCGGGTGGACGCACCGGGGATTCGGATGACTGGGGATCGGATGGGATCAGAATATCGGCGACAGCATACCGCGCCGGGACGGCCAGGGCGACCCGCGCCCGTGTCAGAACCGGCCGGATCTGCTACCTTTTGCAGCAACCCAAGCCCCAGCCCCGAGGCCGCCCATGCAGGCGGTCAAGCGCGGGGGACCTCAGCGCAGCCATCCAAAGCGTGCGGGTCACGCTGCCGCTGACCGAAACCCAGGCCCGACCTATGCCCGCCACTCCCCTCGACCGCCGTCTCAGCGTCGCCCCCATGCTGGATTGGACCGACCGGCACTGCCGGTATTTCCTGCGGCTGATCACCCGGCGCACCCTGCTCTACACGGAGATGGTCACCACCGGGGCCTTGATCCACGGCGACCTGGACCGGCACCTGCGCTTCGACCCGGCCGAGCACCCGCTGGCGCTGCAACTCGGCGGCTCGGACCCGGGCGAACTGGCCCGGTGCGCCGGCCTGGGGCAGGAGTGGGGCTATGACGAGATCAACCTGAACTGCGGCTGTCCCTCCGACCGGGTCCGGCACGGGCGCTTCGGCGCCTGCCTGATGGCCGAGCCGGCCCTGGTGGCGGACTGCGTGGCGGCGATGAAGGCGGCGGTCGCCATCCCGGTGACGGTCAAGTCACGCATCGGGATCGACGAGCGCGACAGCTATGAAGAACTGGCGGCCTTCGTCGCCGCGCTGGCGGGGGCCGGTTGCGACGCGCTCATCGTCCACGCCCGCAAGGCCTGGCTCCAGGGCTTGAGCCCGCGTGAGAACCGCGAGGTGCCGCCCCTGCGTTACGACCTCGTGGCCCGTCTGAAGGCGGACTTCCCGGGGCTGACCATCGCCATCAACGGCGGCGTGCGGACCCTGGACGTCGCCGCGGGCCTGCTCGGCCGGTTGGACGGCGTCATGATCGGGCGCGCCGCCTACGAGGACCCCTGGGTACTGGCCGGGGCCGACCGCCTGATCTACGGCGAGACCAGCCCCCACCCGACCCGCCACCGGGTGCTGGAGGCCTACCTTCCCTATGTGGAACGGGAACTGGCCGACGGGGTGCCCCTGGGCGCCATGAGCCGGCACCTCCTCGGCCTCTTCCACGGCCAGCCCGGGGCGCGCGCCTGGCGCCGCTACATCAGCGAGCGCGCCCATCGCCCCGATGCGGGGCCGCGGGTCCTCACCCGGGCGCTGCCGCCGGAGCGGGAGGCGCGCGCCGAGGCGGCGGGTGCCGCTTGAACCGAAGGCCAATAAATGGGATCACGGCTGGCCTGATCCGTGCCTAGGTCACTCCATATCACCCTCGAGCAGATCCTCTGCGGGCAGCAGTCGATGACCCTCGAAGACGGTGAGCACTTCGACCGCACCTTCACGGCTGGTCGGCCCCCGAGTCGACGCGGCGCGTCGCCAGACGCCCGCGCAAGGTGTCGGCATCCATCAGTCGTCCCCGGTCAGCATCGGCAATACCGGCAGCGATCGACTCGAGGAGCCGCTCCCGGGAGCGCAGCCGGTCATACTCCGTGGGCGACAGGAGCACCCCCGCGGGCCGACCATTCTGGGTGATGACCAAGGGTCTTGCGGTCTGGGAGACCTGGCGCAGGAGGCGGGATGCCTGGGTCTTGAACTCGCCGATGGGAATGATGTTCTCGGCGACTGAGAGGTTGGCCATGATCTGAATTCCGGGTCGAATCTTGGTCGCAATCCTGACCCGGAACAATGGACAAGTCAACACCGCAAGGGCGGGTTCGGAGCGGGAGGGACCAAGAACGACGCGCTGTATCGTTATCCTGACGTGAGGCAACATTTGCGTGAGCCGCCGACAAGGGTATAACTCGACTATAGCCTTCGCACCTGACATCCGGACAGGCCCCTGGTGTCGGGGCGGGTTTGAAACCCACCCCTACGTCCGGCTATCACGTCCGAGGGCTATAAAATGTCAGAAAACATTCATATTCTCAGTGCAACGGCCGCGGACGCACCGGAGATTGCCGTCATGGTAGGCGAGCTGCTCACTGAAATCGTCAGCGTCGGCGGCATCCCGGCATTCAATTTCATCGGTCGCGCGGCTGGACGCGGCTTGAGGTGACGACCCCGCCGCTGCCGCCGTTTGAGAAAACGCTTGCCTTCTACGAGCGTGAGGGCTTCGCCATCGCCGGTGGCCGCAAATTGAAGGTGGCGCTGTAACGCGCCGGTCGCCTTGCGGCCGGAACGACGATCACGCCCGGCCGGCGCCCCGCGGGGGGCCGCCAGGCCGGATTGGGGTCTGGCTCAGAAGGCGCTGCCGGGTCTCAGGCCCCACTTCTTCAGGATCGTCGCCAGCGGGCAGAAGCCGGTGAAGGCCGACTGGAGCAGGTTGGCGCCGACGAAGGCGGTGAACCACAGCCAGTGGATGTTGACGTACACTGCCAACAGCAGAGACAGCAGGATGACGCTGCCGGCAAAGGCCAGCACAAAACGCTCGATGGACATGCAAGACCCCGGGATAGACTGCTTGGTGGTTGCGCTATATTAACAAGCCCTAATATTCTGCTCAACCCTAACCGCGCACGGACCCCCATGGACGCCGAAGCCTTTCCCCGCCTGATCCAAGGACTGCTGAGGTCCGACGCCTGGCCCCCGGCCACGGGGGCGGCCGCCGGGCCGATCGAGCACATCGAGACCCACATCTCCCACGTCCTCCTCGCCGGGGACTTCGCCTACAAGCTCAAGAAGCCGCTGGACCTGGGCTTTCTGGACTTCTCCACCCTGGAGCGGCGCCGCCACTGCTGCGAGGAGGAGATCAGGCTCAATCGCCGCCTCGCCCCCGCACTCTATATCGGCGTGGTGCCGATCACCGGGACCCCGGAGCGCCCCCGGGTCGGCGGCAGCGGTCCGGTGCTCGAATATGCCGTGCAGATGCACCGCTTTCCCCAGGAGGCCCGGCTCGACCGCTGCACGCTGACCCCCGACCTGGTGGACCGCATCGCCGCCCGGCTGGCCGCCTTCCATGCCGCGATCCCGCCGGCGGACCCGGCGGGCCCCTTCGGCACCCCCGCCGCCGTCCTCGCCCCCATGCTCGAAAACCTGAGCCAAATCCGCGCCCGGGTCGACACGCCCGACTGTCAGGCGCGGTTGGACCGGTTGCAGGACTGGACCCTGGAGCGCTGGCGCGCCCTGACCCCGGTGATCGAACGGCGGCGCGCGCAGGGCCGGGTGCGCGAGTGTCATGGCGACCTGCACCGCGGCAATATCGCCCTGGTGGACGGGGAGCCCCTGTTCTTCGACGCGCTGGAATTCAACCCGGGGCTGCGCTGGATCGACACCGCCAGCGAGCTGGCCTTTCTGCTCATGGACCTGGACGCGGCCGGGGCCCAGGGGCTGGCGCGGCGCCTGCTCAACCGGTACCTGGAACTGGACGGCGACCACGATGCGCTCGAGATCCTGGCCTTCTACCAGGTCTACCGCGCCATGGTGCGGGCCAAGGTCCTGGCCATCCGCTTGGGCCAATACGCCCTCCCGGGGGAGGAGTCCGAGGCGCAACGGCGCAATTGCGAGCGCTACCTGGACCTGGCCGCGTCCTACACGCGCCGCCGCCGCCCCCGGCTCCTGCTCGTCTGCGGCCTCTCCGGGTCCGGCAAGAGCCGACTCGCGCGCGCCCTGCGCGAGGTCCTGCCCGTCATCCACCTGCGTTCGGACGCCGAGCGCAAGCGCCTCTTCGGCCTGGCCCCCGAGGCGCGCTCCGAGGTCGGGATCGGGGTCGATACCGGGATCTACTTTCAGCAGGCGACCGACTGGACCTACCAGCGCCTGGCGGCCCTGACCGGCGCGATCCTGGCCTGCGGCTACGACGTGCTGGTGGACGCCACCTTCCTGACCCGGACGCGCCGGGCGGTCTTCGCGGACCTGGCGCGCGCTCAGGGCGCGGGCTTCGCCGTCCTGGCCCTGCTCGCCCCCATGACGGTCCTGCGCGAGCGGGTCGCGCGTCGGCTCGCCGAAGGCCGCGACGCTTCCGAGGCCTCGGTCGCCGTCCTGGAGCGCCAGGCCGCCGCCTGCGAACGGCTCAGTCGCGCCGAGCGCCGCACGGCCATCACCATCAACAGCACGGCCCCGCCGTCCATAGATCAGGTCCTGGTGCGCATCGCCGTCCTGACCGGGGTGCCGCTGGGGGAGTGACCGACAGCAGAAGGTGATTAGCGTCGAAACTCAGCCGGTGTCGATGCGGCCATCTGTCACGCCCTTTCAGGGCTAAGAGCATCTCTGTGCACACCCAGGGCGTTGCCCTGGGCTGGTATGTGCGACCCCGTCGGGGTCAATCCGCGCGCCCGTACGGGCTGGTCTCACGCGGGGTTTACCTACCATCGCCGAGACCCTCAAGCCCCGAAGGGGCGTGACATACCAGCCCAGGGCAACGCCCTGGGTGGTCTAATCACCAAGCACGATCAACGCCACCCCCGCCACCATCAGCCCCCCGGCCGGCAGGCGCCGCAGCAGCCCCCGCTCCCTGAACCACAGGACGCCATAAAGGATGCCGAACAGCAGGCTGGTGCGCTTGACCGCGATCATATAGGCCACCTGGACCTGCTGGATGGCCAGGAAGTGGGTATAGGCCGAGATGCCCGTGAGGAGCCCTACCGCCGCCACCGCCAGCGGCCGGGAGGCCAACTTGCGCAGGAGCGCCGGCCGCGGCACGGCGAAGACCAGGATGACCGCCAGGCCCAGCACCCCATAATAGAAGGCCGCAAAGTGCTCCGGCCCCAGGTGACGCATGGCCCCCTTGCCCAAGGTCGAGGTCAGGGCATAGATGACGGCCACCGCGAGCATCATCCGCGAGCCCGGCCCCCGCCAGATCGCCCGCCAGGGCGCCATCCAGGTGCGCCAGTCGGCATAGTGCACCTGGTCGCTGTTGAGCAGCCAGGCCCCGGCGACCACCAGCAACACCCCGGCGGCGCCCGCCGGGGTGACCCGCTCCCCGAGCAGGACCCAGGCGACGCCCATCCCGAACACCGGGGTAAAGGCGAGATAGGGTAAGGTGAGCGAGAGCGGGTGGTCGCGGATCGCCGCCAGGTACAGCAGGATCGCCAGAATCTCCAAAGGCACCAGCACCGCCAGGGTCCACCAGAACGGCGCCGGCAGGGCGCTCAGCGGCGGCAGCCCCGCGAGCAGCGGCGTCAGCAGCAGCCCGGCCATGCCGAAGCGCACCACCGCCAGTTCCGCGGCCGAAAACCCCTGCAGCCAGGCCTTGGTCGCCGCGTCCGCGCTCGCCAGAGTGAAGGCGCAGATCAGCGCCAGCGGCAGCCAGTGCATCACCGTGCCCGCCGGAAAAAACCGGACCCTACCGGCGCAACGGGGGCGAAAGACCGCAATGGCTCATCTCGTGTCATTAAAAGGTACCGCCGCGAGCCTTGGCGAAGCAAGGCGCCCCGCGCTATGGTAAGCGCTCTGTCCGTCAAGGTAGAACCGGCGCCGGAAAGATCGAACCATGTGCAGTATCGCAAATTGGCAACGCACCAGCGCCGCAGCACTGCCGCGCCCGCCGGGCAGCGGCTTGCCCCCGTGACACCACCCCTGAACGGCGAGCGGCCGACCGCCGGGCGCCGGCCGGCACGGTGGCGCCCCGGCGCGCACCTGCTCGGCGGCCTGGCCCTGGTCGCGGCCCTGGCCTGGCTGGGCCAGCGCCAGCTCGCCGCCCCCTGGGCCATGGGCCAGACCGCGGGACGCACCTGCACGGTGGTACGGATACGCGACGGGGACTCCCTGGACCTGCGGTGCGGCGGCGAGACCGTCGAAGTCCGCCTGCACTGCATCGACGCCCCCGAGTGGGAACAGGGCGCCTGGGCCAAGCAGTCCCTGCGGCACCTGCGCAGGATCACCCCGCGGCGGATCCTGCTCGAGAAGGTCGACACCGACCGCTTCGGGCGCACCGTGGCAAACCTCTACGCCCCCGGCGCGCAGCCTCGGTTACTCAACCTGGAACAGGTGACGAGCGGTCAGGCGGCGGTCTACCGGCACTATTGCGACGACCCGCGCTTCGAGCGCGCCGAGCAGGCGGCCCGGGCGGCGGGCCTGGGGATCTGGTCGCGGCCGGGCGCGCAGCAGACACCCTGGGAATTCCGGCACCGGCAAGGGCGTTGACCCGAGTGAAGCCCGGACACCGCGCGGCCATCGCTGGTCGAACCAAGGGCGCGCCGGGAGACCCCTGACCATCGCCTAACCGCACAGCATCTGCTCGATCTCCTGCGCCCCCAGCCCCTCCAGTAGCCCCTCCAGGGTCGCCGCCCGAGCGGCATCGCCCAGGATCTCCACCCCCTCCTCCCCCACCCGGATGCGCAGCCGCACCCGTCGGCCGGCCGGGTCGGCCGAGTAATCGGCCGGCTCGATCAGGTCGGGCAGGTGCGGGACAAAGCGATACTGGACTCATGGTTCGACCTCTCTGGACGGGGTCCAGCGCCCCAGCCCGGCGATGGTCCGCGCCAGGGTCCGCAGCGCGGCCGGGTCCGTGTTCACCCCCGGGATCAGCGGCGTGCTGACCTCCACCCAGACGCCCGCCGCCAGCAGGATGGCCAGGGTCTCCAGCACCGGAACAGGGTCGCCGCCGGTCAGGGCGCGATGGCGGTGCCGGTCCAGCGACTTCAGATCCAGGTTCACCGCCGCCCCCCGCCCGGCCGCCGTCGCGATGGCCGCCCCCGGTTCCAGCGCCCGCGCCCCCCAGACCACCCCGGCCTCGCGCCCGAACTGCGACAGCCGATGGTTCTGGCAATAGAGACAGCGCAGGGTACAGCCCGGCGCCGCCAGGGTCAGCACCTCGCTGCCCGGCCGGTAGTGATAGAGCGGCTTGCGCTCCACCGCGTCCCAGTGCCACAGGCTGGTGGCGAAGGTCGCCGTCTCCAGCCGCCCGCCCCGGCGCCGGCGCACCCGGCACCAGCCCAGGTCGCCGTCCGCCAGTGCACAGGCGCGCGGGCACAGGGTGCAGACCAGGGTCTCACCCGCGGCGCGAAAGAACTCGGCCGGCTGCCAATTCATGAGTGACCTCAACGCCCATCCGGTTCAAAATCCACGCCACCCGCACGACCGGAGCCACCACGCCATGGACCCCACGGACACGCCGCTCAGGGCCGCCTTCGACCTCGGCCTCGCCACCGCCCGCGACCCCGCCAACCGCGCCGCCGTGCGCGGCAGCCTCGCAGTCACCACGCTCGACTCGCCCTGGCTCTACCGGCCCTGCCCGGTCTGCGCCCACAGCTTCCGGGTCGGCGACCCCGTTCAGATCGGGGTGCAGGGCGGCGCCGACAGGCTGGTCCGCCACCACAGCCCCCAACTCCCCTGCACCGGCGAGGCCGTCGCCGCCGCCACCCGGCCGGCCGAACTCGCCGCCTTCATCAAAGGCTTGGACATCACCTGGCCGCCGCCCGCCGGGCTCGACCTGCACTGCCTGGCCCCCGGCCACCCGCTGCTCGCCGCGCCCCGTGGCGGTTTTGGCCGCCACACCTGCGCCGTCTGCGGCCACACCCTGCGCCCCCACGACCAGGTCGTCATCTGCCCCTGCCGACCCAGCGCCCCCATGCCCATGTGCCGCATCGCCATCCACCGCGACCCGCTGCACGGCCTCTCCTGCTGGGACGCCTGGTGCCCGGACGGCCGCGCCCATCACTGCCTGGCCACGTCCCGGCCGCTCGATCCATGAGCGCGTCGGGCACTTCCCCGATCGGCGGCGAGCGGTCCGCACAGCGGACCCTACCGACGGGCCGAGCGCCCGTAGGG
>NZ_CAIKKU010000543.1 GCF_903828115.1 uncultured Thiodictyon sp.
CGATCACGACAACGACAACGACCAGGACAGCGTACCCGGCATCTCGGTCACCACATCAGTTTTGCTCGCGCCCTCTCCCGTCAATCGACTCAAGGCGCCCCACCCATGCCGTCCGACCCGCTCTCGCACCTGCTCTCGACGCTCGACTTCGCCTGGCGGCATGAGCCGCCGGGCGGGCCCGCGCTCACCGACATCCAGTGGCGCGCGGATACCTGCGGCCCCGGCTCGATCCTCTTCTTTCAGCGTTTCGACGATGGACGCAGCGACGCCGAGGTCTTCGAGCGCTATCTGGCGGCCAGTCCCTTCGCGGTCCTGGTCACCAACCGCATGCTCGACTGCTTCGAGCGACTGCCCTTCAAGGGCGTCTATGTCACCCGGGCGGACGCCTGGCCCCAGGTTGTGGGGCGGTTCTGTGACCTGGTCTACCCCTTGAAGCCCGCCGGTCTGCACTTCATCGGCGTGACCGGGACCAACGGCAAGACCACGACGGTGAAGTATCTGGAGTCGATCCTGGCCGCCAATGGGCAGCGGGTGCTCAGTGTCGGCACCCTGGGGGTCTCGCTCGACGGGCAGCCGCTCGCGACGACCGGCTTCACCTCGCCGCCCCAGATCGAGTTGCGCCGCCTGCTGTTCGCGCGGCAAGACCACTGCGACGTGGTGGCGATGGAGGTCAGCAGTCACGCACTCGACCAGGGGCGCGCCTTTGGCCTGCCCTTGATGAACGCGGGCTGGACCAATTTCACCCAGGACCACCTGGACTATCACGGCGACGAGTCCGCCTACTTTGCCGCCAAGGCGCGCATCCTCGACCTGATCAAGGACGGCGGCCGGCTTTACTGTACCAGCCCGGAGTTGGCCGGGCGGCTCGCGGCGCTGGGGGCGCCGCGGGTGCCGGTCGAGACCCTGGACGCCGCACCGCTGGGGCCTGAGGCGATCAGGGCCAAACCCTTCCTCGCCCTGGAATACAACCGCCGCAACTATGCCCTGGCGACTGCCCTGGCGGACGGGGTGCTGGGCCCTGGGCCGCGCGAGGACTGGCGGCATCTCACCCCGGTCGCCGGGCGCTTCGAGTCTCGCACCTGCGCCAACCGGACCATCGTCATCGACTTCGCGCACACCCCGGACGCACTTGACACCATCCTCGCGGCGATCCGCGCGGGCTTTCCCGGCTATCGGGTCCTGACCTTGTTCGGCTGCGGCGGTGATCGCGACCGCGGCAAGCGCCCCCTGATGGGGGCCGCGGTGGCGCGCCACTGCGACCACACCATCGTCACCTCGGACAACCCCCGTCACGAGGACCCCGAGCGAATCATCGACGATATCCTTGCCGGGATGCCGCCGGAGGGCCGGGAGGTGGTGGTGGACCGCGCGGCGGCCGTCGCGCGCCTCTTCGACCTGCTGGCCCAACGCCCCCCGGAGGAGCCCTGGGTGGCCCTGATCGCCGGCAAGGGCCATGAGCGCTACATCGACCGCAATGACCGCAAGACCTATTACAGTGATCAGGACGAGGTGGAGCGCAATCTGCGGCGGCTCGGGTGGGCTTGAGGTCATCCCTCCAAGCGTTGGAGTATTTTCGCAACTGCCCGGAAGGGGCGGAGTGACCAGATGCCCAAGGGGACCATCGTATTCGTGCACGGCACCGGTGTCCGTCTGAAGGACTACTGTCGCGGCTTTGCCCAAGCGCAGCGGGTCGCAACCAAGGCAGGCGTCGCCGAAACCTTCGTTGAATGCGCCTGGGGTGACCCGCTCGGCGTGGCATTCGGCGGCAAGTCCCTGCCGGACCCGGCTTCGGCCGCCAGGATCGCCGACGCGGAGGCGGACTTCGCCCGCTGGAACTGGCTTTTTCGCGATCCGCTGTTTGAACTCGACCAACTGCGGATTCGCGATCCCGGAGCGCCGCGGCCCATTCCGACGCCCGGCCGCAGGCCCGAATGGCTGAGCCAGTGGGAACGCATCGCCGACTATCCCCAGGCGTCAGGGGATCTGACGCCGGCAGAGTCGCGGTGGCTGGCCGCGGGTCCGCGGTTTGTCGGCGCGGGGATGGGCTGAGTCTTGCCTTGTGTCTTGCGTCGGGCGAGAGGCAAGGCCGGAGTCCGTGGCCCGCGTGAGGGTCGCGGGGGGCAGATGGGCATCGCTGTCGGCATGTGCCAAACGGCCGATGCCCCCGTCGATCCGACCGGTTTTACCGTGCCGATGCGCCCACATCTTCCCCGCTACCGACCGACCACTGGCCCGGGCCCATGTACCGCCTCAGCACCCACGACGCTATCGACGAGCTTCCAGCCGCGGATTGGAACCGCCTTGCGGACCCCGACACGCCTTTCCTGCGCCATGAGTTTCTCAGCGCGATGGAGCGCCATGGCTGCGTGGGGGAGGCCCAAGGCTGGGTCCCGCGGCACCTGGCCTTGCGCGACGCGGCGGGCGCGCTGGTCGCGGCGGCCCCCTGCTATCTCAAGTTCAACTCTTACGGCGAGTTCGTCTTCGACTGGGCCTGGGCGGACGCCTACCGCCGCCACGGGCTGGCCTATTATCCGAAGCTGGTCCTGGGCTCACCCTATACCCCCGCGACCGGCCCGCGGCTGCTCATCGGGGACACCCCGGCGCGCGCTCAGTTCGCCCAGGCACTGGCGGACGGGGCGCTACGGGTGGCGCAGCAGTTGGGGGTATCATCGCTGCACTGGCTCTTTACCACCGCCGCGGAGACCGATCTATTGGAGGCACGGGGGCTGATGCGGCGGGTCGGCTGCCAGTTCCACTGGACCAACCCGGGCTACGGCTCCTTCGACGATTTCCTCGCGACCTTCACCGCGCAGAAGCGTAAAAAGGTGAAGCGCGAGCGGCGCCGGGTGCAGGAGGCCGGGGTCAGCATCCGGCGTATCCCCGGGGATGAGGTGAGCGAGGTGCAGTGGGCGACCTTCCATCGCCTCTACCGGGATACCTTCGATAAGCACGGCGGTGTGCCGACCCTGACCTTGCCCTTCTTTCAGGAGATCGCGCGGACCATGGGGCGCAACCTGCTCCTGGTGTTCGCGCAACGGGGAGTCGAGGTCGTCGCCGCGGCCTTCAATCTGGTGGGCGAGCGCTCACTGTTCGGGCGCCACTGGGGCTGCTTCAAGGACTTTCACAGTCTGCATTTCGAGACTTGCTATTATCAGGGCCTGGAGCACTGCATCGCGACGGGGCTCACGCGCTTCGAGCCGGGCGCCCAGGGTGAACACAAGGTCAGCCGGGGCTTCCTGCCGACGCCGACCTGGTCCGCGCACTGGATCGCGGACCCGCGTTTTCGGGAGGCTATCGGGCGCTTCCTCGCCCAGGAGGCCCAGGGGATGAACGAGTACCACCAGGAGATGCATGCCCATAGCCCCTTTCGCGAGCCGCCGGCCACGGACGCCCACCGGCCGCTGGCCGCCCTTGATTGAGATCATGATCGCGCTGCTCACGCCCGATGATCCGCGGCCCTTCCCGGACGTGCGGCGTGCCCTGCGTCACCCCAACGGGCTGCTCGCGGTCGGCGGGGACCTGAGCCCTGGGCGCCTCACCAGCGCCTACCGGCGCGGGGTCTTCCCCTGGTTCAGCGTCGGGGACCCGATCCTGTGGTGGTCCCCGGACCCGCGCACCGTGCTGTTGCCGGGGCACATCCACATCTCGCGCAGCCTGGCCAAGCGGCTGCGGCGCCGCCAGTTCGGAGTGACCATGGATCGCGACTTCGCGGCCGTCATCCGCGGCTGCGCGGGCGCGCGCCACCGCGGGGGGGGCGGCGTGAACGACCGCTCGGACGGCACCTGGATCCTGCCGGAGATGATTGACGCCTATGAAAACCTGCACCGCCTCGGGATCAGCCACTCGGTGGAGGTGTGGGAGGGCGGGCTGCTGGTCGGGGGCCTGTATGGGGTGGCCATCGGTCGGGCGTTCTTCGGCGAGTCCATGTTCAGCCGCGCCGCGGACGCCTCCAAGGTGGCCCTGGTCCACCTCTGCCAGGTCCTGGCCGGGCGCGGCTTCGGGCTGATCGACTGCCAACTGCGCACCGAGCACCTGATGAGCCTGGGCGCGCTGGAGTTGCCGCGCGCCGAGTTCGTCACCCGGCTGGGGCGCTACTGCGACGCCCCCGGGGACATCGGGACCTGGGATGACGGGGCGCTGCACTTCCCCATGGAGCACCCGCGGGACGCACCGCCGCAGCAGCGGCAGGAGCGGCCATGAACCCGGGGTTCGAGGGCAATCGCGAGCGGCAACTCGCGCTCTATCTGACCGCCGAGCACCCCTGTTCCTACCTGGATGGGCGGCGCGCCCGGACCCTCTTCGTCGACCCCCTGGCCCGCATCGACGTCATCACCTACCAGGCATTGGTCGACCAGGGATTCCGCCGCAGCGGCGCCCACGTCTACCGCCCGGCCTGCCGGGGCTGCGCCCGCTGCGTGCCAGTGCGCCTGCCGATCGGCGCCTTCCGGCCCAACCGCTCGCAACGGCGCAACTGGGCGCGCAATGCCCCGGAACTGGCCGTCGTCGAGACCCCGGCGGTCTTCGACCCGGACCAGTTTGCCCTGTATCTGCGCTATCTCGCGCACCGGCACCCGGATGGGGGTATGGCCGACGACGCCAGCATCGAGAGCTACCGCCGGTTCCTGGTCGATCCCTGGGGCGGGGAGACCCGCTTTCTGGAGTTACGCCTGGGCGAGCGGCTGGTCGGCATCGCCGTCACCGACCTGCTTCCCCACGGGCTGTCGGCGGTCTACACCTTCTTCGACCCCGAGCTGTCCGCACGGGGACTGGGAACCTTCGCGGTACTGGCACAGATTGCGACCGCGCGACGGCTCGGACTGCCCTATGTCTACCTTGGCTACTGGATTGAGGCATCACGGAAAATGGCCTACAAGGCGACATTCAGGCCGATGGAGGCCTGGGATGGGCGCGGCTGGACGGGTCTGGACGCCGCGCGCTACCCCGATCTCACCTGAGGCGGGGCCGCGCGGCAGTCGAGGCGCCGTGCCGGACGCGCCGGACAGGGTGCGATCAGAACTGATGTGTTAACCCGCATGTCGTAGGATACGCATCGCGTACCCTACAGCGACAGCTACCGGACGCTCTCACGGACCGGGCGTCGTTGTCGTTGTCGTTGTCGTTGTCGGATTATTCGATTACGACAACGACAGGATACCCGGGATCTCGGTCACCACATCAGTTCTGCTCGCACCCCACCGGGCCCGTAGGGGTGCCCTGTGCTATACTTCCGGCCCTTTACGACACCGGAACTGCTTTCCAGTACACATGAACTATGTCTAAAGACGACGTTATCCAGATGGAAGGGACGGTCACGGAGACCCTACCCAACACAGTGTTTCGAGTACAGCTGGAGAACGGTCACATCGTGACCGCCCACATCTCCGGCAAGATGCGCAAGCACTACATCCGAATCCTCACCGGCGACAAGGTGACGGTGGAACTCACGCCCTATGACCTGACCAAGGGCCGCATCGTCTATCGGGCGCGCTGAACCGCGTCTGCCCTTCCCATGCTGCTCGGGCGATGGGCAGCCCGCCGGCCCCGCAAGGACGGTCGGCTGGAGTCAGGGTGTCCAGCCGGTTTGCCGATCGGTGAGTCCGTGGTCCGCCGCTTGAACGATGCGACTTTGCCTTGGTGGGCAACGCTAGGCACCCGGTCAGGAACGAGGCTAACGGCCATGGCGCCCGCACCACCCCGAACGATGAAAATTGCAGTCGCCGTAGCCGTTCCCTCACCCCGCTCTCTTCTAAAGGGAGAGGGGGAATTGGAGCGCGCTCCCGGCGCGCCTTTCACGGTAACGCGGCCGAACTCGCGGCCTGCGCAGCGGTTCCAGCGAGTTATGACGAAGTCGGCGATGGGTGCGCCGCCGGGCACATCGAACGGGCCTTGCCAGCCGCACGCAGCGGCAAGACAACCGAACCGGTGACTTCCCCGCCTTCGGCTCGGATGCACCCCGAGCTGGACCGCTCTTGGGGACAGCACCTTGCGGCAAGGGCCAAGTCGCTCTTGCAGCGGCACGGTGCTTAGGGGCGTGCGCCCCTGTGGGTCCCCATCAGGCGTTCTTCACACACGTCGGCACGACCATCGCGCCAGACCCCCGTCAAGAATTGCATATGCGATGTGTGGCATTGAGCCCTGACGCTTGGGGATTCCCGCTCCCGCCCAAGGTCCCTAGCACATCGACGCAGGGTTCCAAATCGCAGACCTAGCATGAAGGATTGTGGAATATGAGTACCAAACCAGAACCGATACTGCCGGAAGGCATGATCAACGGGGCCTGGCCAGATACCGACAAGACCTCCTCCGGATCATTCCAGTCAGTGCCAGCGGCTCGAAAAATCGTCCGCTACGGCAGTTTGATGCTGTTACTGGCCGTCCTGATACTAATCTTTACCACGACACGTTTTAGACTGGTCGACGACGCCTACATTTCCTTTCGCTACGCGTACAACCTTGCGCATGGCGAGGGGCTCGTTTTCAACGTCGGGGAGCGGGTAGAGGGCATCACCAACTTGTTGTGGACGCTGATCGTTGCGGCCCAGATCGCCATGTTCGAGGTTTCCGTCCGGCCGTTCGTGCTGGCGCTGTCGCTGGGGCTCATCACCTTCGCATGCCTTCGCCTATGGCAATTGGCGCCGCTACTCGGCGCCTCGCCGTTGATCGGCACGCTGGCCGCGATCCTGTTGCTGCTGAACCCGGAGTTCATCTACACGACCACGAATGGTCTGGAGGCCGCGCTTTACACAGCGCTGCTGGTCGAGGTCGTCTATCGCTACTGCCGAGGGCGGTTTGAAGCGGCCTGCCTGTTTGCGGCCCTCTTGTTTATGACGCGGCCAGAAGGCGCACCGCTCGGGCTACTATTGATTGCGCTGGAATACCGGCATCGCCGCTCCGTGAACCAGATCGCCATGGGCAGCGCCATCTGGGTCGGGATCGTCGTGCTCGTGACGCTGTTTCGCATCAGGTACTATGGGTCCCCCGTGCCCAATTCGGTCCTGGCCAAGTCGCTCGATCTACACCAACTCATCCCCCTGCAGGACATGGCCTTCGCCTACGTCAAGGGATTCGCCTGGACCAATCTACCACTTATCGTAATCTTTGCTTGGGCGTTGTGGCAACTCGTTCAGACCCGATCCCTGGCGGGTCTGCCGGAGCGGGTCCTGTTGTTCTGCGTCACGGCGATGGTCTATTCATCTATCATCGTCCTACATAACGCCGGCGATTGGATGCCAGGACACCGCTTGTTTCTGCAATATGGTACCCTGTATGCAGTAGCGTTCATCCCGCTCGCCGGCAAAGATCGGGGCGCGACCCTGTTGGGGCTGGCGCTGCTGCTCCTCACTAGCCGCCAAACCGTGGATGTCCTAATGACGCAGCGCTCACACCCGATCCTGGCCTACGCGCAACCGTCGGGGTTCTGGTTCAACACGTCGCAGCGTCTCGCGCCAATCCTGCAACAATCGGATATGATAGGCGCCGAAGCGCTCGGGTACGTTTCGTATAGCTTAATACGAAATCGCTTTCACGACCCCATCGGTCTCACCGATGCATATATAGCGCGACACGGCGCCCCTTCTCCGACCTATGGCAAGACCGACATTAGCTACACATTGGGCTCGGTGAAGCCTGCTGTGATGATCTGGCACTGGGCCGGACATCTGAAGGGAGCGCCGCAAGCGTTGCTCGATAACTACCGGACCTTCTGCGCTGCGAATTGCGCTAGCTGGAACGCCAACGTGGTGATGATCCGCCGTGATCGCCTCGCGGATCTGGCCCCGGCCTTCTTGGATTGGATGCCGGTGAAGATTGACACTGACCGGATCGGTGACGCGCCGTAATGAGACGGGACCGGCGCAGGTAAATCCCTGGAACTGCGGCCGGTTGCTCCTTCACCATCAGTCTGCACAGCCGATTCGGAATAAGCCGTTCAGATCAGGCCAGGGCCTTGGCCGAATCGATGGCAAAGCCCAGTTCACCGTCCTCCACGTAGACCCGTACCGAGCCCCCGCCGACCAGCGATCCGAACAGGAGTTCGTTCGCCAGGGGCTTCTTGATGTGGTTCTGGATCACCCGGGCCATCGGGCGCGCGCCCATGCGCGGGTCATAGCCCTTCTCGGCGATCCAGGCGCGGGCGTCAGTATCTACGGCGAGGAAGACCTTCTTGTCCAGGAGTTGATGCTCCAACTCAAAGATAAACTTGTCGACCACGCTCTTGATGGTCTCCGCACTCAAGGGACTGAACTGCACGACCGCGTCGAGCCGGTTGCGAAACTCGGGGGTGAAGTAGCGCTTGAGTGCCTCCATGCCGTCCGTGGAGTGATCCTGCTCGGCGAAGCCCATGGAGCGACGCGCGGTCTCCTCAGCACCGGCGTTGGTCGTCATCACCAACACCACATTGCGGAAGTCCGCCTTGCGGCCGTTGTTGTCGGTCAGGGTGCCGTGGTCCATCACCTGGAGCAGGAGATTGAAGACGTCCGGGTGGGCCTTCTCGATCTCGTCCATCAGCAACACCGCGTGGGGGTGTTTGTTGACCTCCTCGGTCAGGAGGCCGCCCTGGTCGAAACCGACATAGCCGGGCGGGGCGCCGATCAGGCGTGAGACCGTATGGCGCTCCATGTACTCGGACATGTCGAAGCGGATCAACTCCATCCCCAGGATGCGGGCAAGTTGGCGGGTGACCTCGGTCTTGCCCACCCCGGTGGGGCCGGTGAACAGGAAGGAGCCGATCGGCTTCTCCTCGTGCCCCAACCCGGAGCGATTCATGCGAATGGCCGAGGTCAGGGCGTCGATGGCCGCCTCCTGCCCATAGACGACCATCTTCAGGTCCCGGTCCAGATTACGCAGCGACTCGGTGTCCGACACCGAGACCTTTTTCGGCGGGATGCGGGCGATTTTGGCGACAATCGACTCGACGTCCGCCACGTCGATGCGCTTCTTGCGTTTCGCCGGGCTCATCAGCTGCACATTAGCCCCGGCCTCGTCGATGACGTCGATGGCCTTGTCCGGCAGGTGCCGGTCATTGATATAGCGGTTGGACAACTCCGCGGCGGCACGCAGGGCCGGATTGGTGTAGGTGACCTGGTGGTGGGCCTCGAAGCGGGACTTGAGCCCTTTCAGAATCTCGATGGTTTCCTCCACACTCGGTTCCTCGACGTCGATCTTCTGAAAGCGCCGGGCCAGCGCCCGGTCTTTTTCAAAGATGCCCCGATACTCCTGATAGGTCGTCGAGCCGATGCAGCGCAGATCGCCCGAGGCGAGGACCGGCTTGATCAGGTTGGAGGCGTCCATGACCCCGCCGGAGGCCGACCCGGCGCCGATGATGGTGTGGATCTCATCAATGAACAGGATGGCGCGCGGCAGCCGCTTGAGTTGGGCGAGGACCGCCTTCAGGCGCTTCTCGAAGTCACCCCGGTACTTGGTGCCCGCCACCAGCCCACCTAAGTCGAGGGCATAGATCACCGCGTCCTTGAGCACCTCGGGGACCTCCCGATCCACGATCTTCTTGGCCAGACCCTCGGCGATGGCGGTCTTGCCGACCCCGGCCTCGCCCACGAACAACGGGTTGTTCTTGCGCCGACGACACAGGATCTGCACGGTACGCTCGACCTCCGCCGCCCGTCCGATCAGGGGGTCGATCCGGCCCTGACGGGCCATCTCGTTGAGATTGGTGGCGAAGCTTTCCAGCGGACTGGCGCCCCCCTTCTCGTCCCCGCGCATGTCATCCGCCTCCCCGTGACCCTCGTCCTCCGCGCTCTCACCCGGGACCTTCGAGATCCCGTGCGAGATGTAGTTGACGATGTCGAGCCGGGTGATGTCCTGCTGGTTCAACAGGTACACCGCCTGCGAGTCCTGCTCGCTGAACAGGGCGACCAGGACGTTGGCGCCCGTGACCTCCTTCTTGCCCGCGGACTGCACATGAAAGACGGCCCGCTGGAGCACCCGCTGGAAGCCCAGGGTCGGCTGGGTGTCGCGGTCCTCGTTGGCCGGGATCAGCGGCGTTGTTTCGTCGATAAAGGCCGTGATCTCCCGGCGCAGTCGCTCCGCGTCGGCACCGCAGGCGCGCAGGACCTTGGCCGCCGCCGGATTATCCAAGAGGGACAGGAGCATG
Source organism: uncultured Thiodictyon sp. (assembly GCF_903828115.1). GTDB lineage: Bacteria > Pseudomonadota > Gammaproteobacteria > Chromatiales > Chromatiaceae > Thiodictyon. The sequence continues at coordinate 10,109 of NZ_CAIKKU010000543.1, forward strand.
TGTTCCACGGTCATGTACTCGTGGTGCTTCTCACGCGCCTCTTTGAACGCGCGGTTCAACGTGAACTCAAGCTCTTTACTCAGCATCGGACTCGTCCAAGCGGGGTTAAGGAAACCGATTCTATCTGCTTTGGCGCGCGCGCGGCGTTGCGTGTGGACCACTGCCGCGCGCGGGACTCCAGGGCATTCGCGCTGACGGCGTCGACCTGCTTCATGCCTCCTCCATAGTACACATCAGCGGGTGCTGATGACTGCGAGAGAAATCGTTGACCTGGATGACCTTGGTCTCGGCGATGTCCCGCGTATAAACGCCGCACACACCCACGCCCCGCGTGTGCACATGCAGCATGATCTGGGTGGCCTTCTCCCGGGTCATCGCAAAAAAGGTCTCCAGCACCTGCACCACAAACTCCATCGGGGTGTAGTCGTCGTTCAGCAGCATGACCTTGAACAGCGGCGGCCGACGCAGCTTGGGCCGCGCCTCCTGCACGGCCAGCCCGGACTCTCGCTCCTCATTGGGGATCTGATCACTCATGGTTCGGGATTCTAGACAAATTTCGTCTGGGTGCGACTCGCGATGGTCGCGCTGTTGCGGTCAGGCACCAGTCCCCCTGCCTCGCCGCCGCCGTCGGCGGAGACCGGACTCACGGGCAACGGCGCGACCGCGCGTGGCCTGGGACCGCGGCGCCTGGCCGGTTTGACCAGACAAATCAGCCCACTATACTAGCGACGTATGGCGCCGCTCGCCGGAATCAAGGTATGGCGCCGGACGACACGATAAAGACTACACCGAGCACACCTCGAAGCCCCCGGAGGAGTATGCCCCAAATGATCACCGGTATTGTGAAGTGGTTCAACAACGCGAAGGGTTACGGGTTCGTCAAGCCCGACGGTCGCGAAGAAGACGTCTTCGTGCACTTCTCATCAATCGACATGGACGGATATAAAACCTTGAAAGAAGGGCAAAAAGTTGAATTTGAAGTGACTCAGGGCCCTAAGGGCCTGCACGCCGCCCAGGTCCACCGGGTGGGCTGAAGCGCCCACCCGACGCGATTCGCGGCGCCGGGACCGACGCCGCGCCACCGGGCGTGCCGATCGCTCGGCACACCCGTCTCGCCGGGTACGGACGGCGCGGGACCAGCCGCGCGCGCCCTACATTTTCGCGATCATGGCCGTGCCAAAGGCCGAGCAACTCAGCTTGGTGGCCCCCGGCATCAGCCGCTCCAGGTCATAGGTCACGGTCTTGTCGGCGATCGCGCCCTCCACGCCTTTGATGATCAGGTCCGCCGCCTCGGTCCAGCCCATGTGCCGCAACATCATCTCGGCCGACAGGATCAGGGAACAGGGGTTGACCTGATCCTTGCCCGCGTACTTGGGAGCGGTACCGTGGGTCGCCTCGAACATGGCCACCGAGTCCGATAGGTTGGCCCCGGGCGCCATCCCGATACCCCCAACCTGCGCCGCCAAGGCATCGGAGATGTAGTCACCGTTGAGGTTGAGCGTGGCGATCACCGAATAGTCCTTGGGCCGCAGCAGGATCTGTTGGAGGAAGGCGTCCGCGATGACGTCCTTGACCACGATGTCGCGGCCCGTCTTGGGGTTCTTGAAGCGGCACCAGGGCCCGCCCTCGATCTCCACCGCATCGAACTCGGACTTTGCCAGATCATAACCCCACTGTTTGAAGGCGCCCTCGGTAAATTTCATGATGTTGCCCTTGTGGACCAGGGTCACCGAGGCGCGATCGTTGTCGATGGCGTAGGCAATGGCGCGGCGGACCAGCCGCTCGGTCCCTTCCCGCGAGACCGGCTTGATGCCGATCCCGGAGGTCGCGGGGAAGCGGATCTTGGTGACACCCATCTCGCGCTGCAGGAAGTCGATGACTTTCTTGACCTCGGGGGTCCCCTCCTGCCACTCGATGCCGGCATAGATGTCCTCCGCGTTTTCACGGAAGATCACCATGTCGGTGTGCTGCGGCTCCTTGAGCGGACTCGGGGTCCCGGTGAAGTAGCGTACCGGTCGCAGGCAGACATAGAGGTCAAGCTCCTGCCGCAAGGTGACGTTGAGCGAACGGATGCCGCCGCCCACCGGGGTGGTCAGGGGTCCCTTGATGGAGACCACGAATTCCTTGACCGCCCGCAGGCTCTCCGCCGGCAACCACACGTCCTCTCCATAGATGCGCGTGGACTTCTCGCCGGCGTAGATCTCCATCCAAGTGATCCGACGCTTCCCGCCGTAGGCGCGGTGAACGGCGGCGTCGGTTACCGCGATCATCACCGGGGTGATATCGATCCCGATCCCGTCGCCCTCGATGTACGGGATGATGGGCTGGTCGGGCACGGACAGGGACAGGTCCGCGTTGACCCGGATCTTTGCTCCATCCGCCGGGACTTTGATTTTCTCGTAGGCCATCTTTACGGTTCTCTCTGTGGTCGCCAGAAACCTCAATGCTAACACCGCGGCACCGCCAAGTGCTGACCGGACGCAAGCTCCCTGACGAACCAGGCACCCGACGACCACTTCGCCACACCGCGAACCAAGTCACACTTCGCCCCCGGTTTTGCGAACCAGTCCTCGGAAGTGCGTCGACATTTTGTCCAGTATTGCCACAGCGCGAAGACACACCGCTACCGGTGCCCGAGCCGACCCGAGCATCGCCCCAGACGACCACCCCCGCCGCGGTGGCGCGCTCGGCCAGTCCAACAACATAGGTAGACGCACATGATCTGGACACTTTTTGCTCTCTTCACGGCCGTCGTCTTAGGCGGGCTCTTGGCAATCGTCTGGTGGACCACGGACGGACTCTCCGGCTCTTGGGACGAAACCTGAGCACCAACGCGATAGGCCCCGTCCCACTGTCCACGCCGGGGTGCATCCGCCTCACCGGACTCGCCAGGCACCGGCCGCCGTGCCGTTACCGTGCAACCTTCGCGTGCGATCAGAACAGATGTGGTGGCCGAGATCCCGGGTACGCTATCGTTGTCGTTGTCGTTGTCGTAATCGGATAATCCGACCACGATTACG
>NZ_CAIKKU010000544.1 GCF_903828115.1 uncultured Thiodictyon sp.
CGATCACGACAACGACAACGACAACGACCAGGACAGCGTACTCGGGATCTCGGACACCACATCAGTTCTGATCGCACCCGTACGGCCCGGCAACCAGGTAACCCATAAGGCCGCAGTCCTCTGCGGGGGGCGATGCATCCGGCAGGGCGGAGCGCGCAGCGGTTCGGCCATCTTCGGCCGCGGCACCACGGCGAACGCCTAAGCGAGCATCCGCCCTACGCGCTACGCGCTATCGACCGGCTCACCCCAACGGTTGACCAGGGTCGCACTAAGGGCTAGAGTCTGGTCAGGCTGACTAGACAACAGGAGAAGCCATGAACAGCACTGGCGCCGACGAGCCCTCCCGTCGTGGGAATGCAAGCTACTGGCAGCTTCAGGATGCCAAGGCCCGCTTCAGCGATGTGGTTCGCCGGGCCGTCGAGCAGGGACCTCAGCATGTGACAGTCAACGGGGAGGAGCGAGCCGTGGTCGTCTCGGCCCGGGAGTATGACCGTCTCACGGGCCACCGCACGGGCGTCGAGCTGGTAGCGTTGCTGGCAGACTCGCCCCTTGCAGAGGTCGAATTCGAGCATCCACGGATTACCGGGCCGGTTCGGGATGTCGATTTGTGAGTGGTTGGCTGCTCGATACCAACGTCCTTTCCGAGCTTCGGCGCAAGCAACCGGAGCCTGCGGTCGCGCGCTTCGTCGCCGCGCAGCCGTTGAGCGAGTTGTACGTGAGCGATGTGACCTTCGCCGAGATCCGATTCGGTATCGAGCTGATTGGTGACCCAGCGCGGCGGGCCGAACTGCACCACTGGCTGGCCCAGCGGTTGCGGCCCCTGTTCGAGCGGAGGGTACTATCGGTCACGGAGGACATCCTCCTGCAATGGCGGCTGATGATCGAGGCCGGACGCAAGCGTGGTCAAACCTTCAGCCACCCGGATATTCTCATCGCCGCCACGGCGGCCCAGCACGGACTGACGGTCGTGACGCGAAACACCGGCAAATTTGCCGCTGCGGGTGTTGCCATCTTCAATCCCTGGAAAGGTCCGTAGGGCGGAACGCGCAGCGGTTCCGCCATCTTGCGCGCCGACGCCTTGGCGGACGCCTAAGCGGGCATCCGCCCTAGCGAACCTTCGGGATAGGCCGCAAAACTCTTGAACGCCTGGACCTCTTTCGCCAGGCGGATCAGAATGAATAACTCATCGAGCTGGCCGCGCAGCACCAGCAGCATCGGCGGCTTGTCGTGCTCGGGATTGGCGCGAATAATATGGGAGACGACCACGCCGGACGGGGCATTCGCCCCGTCCGAAACGTTTTCCCCGAGGCCGCTGGCCCACGCCCAGGGTCGGCCACGGAATAAACGTCCGGGACGGGGTGAATACCCCGTCCCGCCTGGGGTGCCCAGCGTGTATTTGTGATAACGGCTGAAGCCGGCAACCACCTTCTCGAAGTGTACCGCGACATCCATCGGCTGTTGGTAGATCGGCAGGTGTTCGTATCGCGCCATGGTCTTAGGGAATACTTTTCGCGTCGTTGTCGTTGTCGTTGTCGTTGTCGTTGTCGTTGTCGTAATCGAGATTAACGTAGCGCCCCGGATTCTCTCGGAC
>NZ_CAIKKU010000545.1 GCF_903828115.1 uncultured Thiodictyon sp.
ACTATTCGATTACGACAACGACAACGACAACGACAACGACAGCGTATCCGGGATCTCGGTCACTTCATCAGTTCTGATCGCACCCCTCGGAGCGACCTGGCGGGCTGGGTGCCGCGCGCCTAACCCGACCGGCGGCCGACCCGAAACATCCGGTAATCGGTCACGGCCTTGGGCTTGGTCACCGTCGGGTGCTGGCGCCCTTCAGTCAGCGCTTTGACCCGGTCGGCCAGATAGCACTCCAGTTCCGCCAGGGTGACGAACCCGAGCCGGCTGAAATCCGCCCGGCCGTCGCGGATCGCCTCCAGGAGCGCGCAGGTGAAGGCGCCATGGCCCCAGGCCGCGTCCTCGCGCGAGAGTTGGACGCCGCTCGAGGAGGAGAAGACCACCACCCCGGTATCCGCGTCCGCCAGTTCGTTGGCGAAACGGTCCAGGTCCGGCAGCGAGTTGAGCGCGGCCCTGGTATCGCCGAGCAGGACGCCCGAGTAGCAGGTGTCCAGCATCAGCACCACCTTGCCCTGGATGCGCCGCAGGTATTCGGCGATATCGCCCCCCTTGATGGCGCTGTGATGCGGCGCGGCCGGGTCGCCGTCGACGCACAGATAATAGTAGGCGCCGTAGTGGTCCTTGAGCCCGTGACCGGCGAGGAAGACCACCGCCACGTCGCGTTGCCCGACCTCCAACTCCAGCCAGTGCAGTCCCTCCAGGATCGCCGTCCGCCCGGCCGCCGCGTCGGTGAGCGGGCGCACCTGCACCTCCCGGTAGAGCCCGCCGGCCTGGGCGCGCAGTTCCGCCGCCACGGCATCGGCGTCCGCGGCGGCGAAGCGCAGCGGTTGCGCAATCTGCGGCGGATAGGCGCCCACCCCCACCGTCAGACCATAGAGCCGCGGCTTGCGCCAGTCCGCATCGCCGCTCCAGGGGATCGGCAGCAGCACCGCCTCGCCCGCACCCAACTCGCTGAAGGGGACCAGGCTCAGCACCCCGGGGCCGGGCGGGGCCAGCACCCGCAACTGGCCGACCACCCGGCGACCGCCGTCGGCCTCCAACTCGCGCCGGTCCAGGAGCAGCGGCAGCGGCCGACCGTCCAGCCGCGCCTCCACCCGCAGCACCGGGGCGGCGTCCGAGTCGGCCTTGTAGGTACAGTCCACCCGGGTCCCGTCGGCGACGACCGTCAGGCCATGGGAGAGCAGGCGCAGGACCGGCGGGAGCAGAAAGGTGATCCCGCGCGCCCCGGTCTCGGCCGCCGGCGCGGTGCCGCGGGCGGCATCGGCCAGGCGCAGGGCCGCGGCCGGGTCGGCGCTCTCCAGCACCCGCGCGATGACATCCGGTCGGTTGAACCGCTCGCGCAGGCGCGAGGCGCCGAAGAAGTCCGGCGCCTGGTCCGGCCCGCGATTCACATGCCAGCCGATCAGGTCCTCGCCGCCGGCCGACGCGGCATAGTGACCGAGCGGGGTCCAGAGGACCCAGCGGGGTTGGGTGCCTGGCGGGTCCCCAGACTGGGATGGGGCCGGGTAGAGCGCCAGCACCTCGGCGCCGTCCGTCAGGCGGTGCCAGCGCAGGGTGCCGTCGGCGTAGCCGGCGACCGCGTAGCGGCCGTCGCGGGTGACGTTGAGTGCCCAGACGGTGCCGGGCACCGGCTGCTGCCAGCGCTCGCGGCCGGCGACGGTGTAGGCGCGTAACCGCCACTCGGTGCCGAGCAGGAAGCCCAGGCCGCCCGGCGACCCGGGCGGGATCAGGACCAGTGAGCGGGCGGGCTCGTAGGGCATGAGCTTGAGCGGGCGGCCCGCGAGCCTTGGCTCGGTGTTGTCTTCCCAATCGGTCACCAGGCACTTACGACCGTCCGGGTGCGCCTGGTCCGGGGCGGCCCTGCCCTCGTCCGGCAGGGCCAGGTCCGCCAAGGCCTCGGCGGACGGGTCCAGGGTCAGGGCGCGGGTGCCCAGATCGAACAGGGCCGGGCGCCCGCCCCCTTGCCCGTAGCCGAACGCGACCCGGTCGCCGGTGGCCGAAAGCCGGAGGCCCTTGTCGTGGAGTTGGCCGCGGAAGTCCGCGACCGCCAAGGGACTGGACCAGCGAGGTTCCGGTTCTGCCCCAGGGCTCGCCGGACCGAGCACGAAGATGCCGTCTGCCGCCCCGATCACGAGCCCGCCGTCGGGGAGCGGGTGCAGGGCCATCACCGTGTTGGTCGTCGCCCGCAGGGGACGGCCCCGCGCCCCGAGCCCGGCCTTCGACCAGCGCAGTACCGGGCAATCGCCGCCATCGACATAGCGCCCGCCGGCAAAGAGGGTGCCGCCGTCGGCGGACCAGGCGACACGGCCTAGATTGCCATTGCCGATCCCGGCGGTGTCCGCGCTGCCCAGCTGGGCCAGGGTGCGGCCGTCCAGCAGGTCCACCGCGGTGCTGTCCACATAGCCCACCGCGATGCGGGTGCCGTCCGGGGAGAAGGCGACCGCGAATGGGCGCTTGCCGCCGGGCGGACGGATGCGGTGGGTCGGTTTGAGCGTTTGGCCGCCGCCGCTGAGCGCGGACTTGATCCGACCCCAGACGGACCTGGGCGGGGTCGCGTGCGGGCCGTCCAGCGGCGGGGCATAGAGCCGCACTTGGCCGTCGAGACAACTGGTGACCAAGCGCCCGTCCGCGGCGAAGTCGGCCCAGTAGGCACCCCCCCATAGTCCGAGTCCCGGCCGTCCTCGGACCAAGCCGCCGAGGCACCCGCCGGCCCGCCGCCGGTCGCGAGGCCATAGAGCCGCAGGCCCTCGCCGCTGCCGAGTACCGCCGCGAGCCGGCGCCCGGTGGGGTCGAAGGCGAGATGGTGGACCACATTCGGCAGCCCTTTGATCCGTTGACGCAGGATGCCGGTGGCGCGGTCGAAGAGATAGATGAAGTCCTCACCGCTGGGGCCAAGCCAACCCCCGACTGCGACCGTCTCCCCGTCCGGGCTCAGCGCTACCGCATAGACCTTGCCCAGGTCGCCGGGTCCGAGCGGCACCCGGATGGTCCGCTCCAGGGTGCCCGGCCCCTCACCCGACGACGCCGCCGCCGCGAGCCGCCAGACCCGCACCGTCTTGTCGTCCGACCCGGAAACCAGCCACAGCCCCGCCGCATCCACCGCGACACGCTTGATCGCCGCCGTATGGCCCCCCGGGTCCAGGCGCAGTTGGGGCGCGCCCGGGAAGGGGTCCGCCGGGTCGGGGGCAGGCGCGGCGGCGGGGGCCGGGTCCTGATCGGGTGCGGGTGCGGGTGCGGGCGGTCGGTGCTCGGACATGGGCTGCTGGACACCTCCTGTCGGTCAGCGCGGTCGCCATCTTAACCCGAACCGCCGCCCCGGCAGACCCGCGGTCGCGGCCTTACCATGAAAGTCGCCCACCAGGTCGCGCAGCGACGCTGTGGGAGCGGCTTCAGCCGCGACGAGGCCACCACGGCAGCCGGCGCGGTCCCGTCGCCGCTCACGGCCATGAAGGCGCGTCCGTCACCCCGGAACATGAAGGTCCCCCGTGGGAGCGGCCTCCGGCCGCGCCGCGGCGCCGCGCCGAACGCCGACATCGCGTTCCCCGCGCCGCCCGTCGCGGCTAACGGCCATGAGGGGTTGTCCGTCACCCCGAAACATGAAAGCCCCCGGCGGGAGCGGCTTTCACGGTAACCCCACTGACGCGATTCTTCTCTGCGTCTCTGCGTCTCTGCGTGAGATTCTTAAGAGGTCTCACGCAGAGGCGCAGAGACGCAGAG
>NZ_CAIKKU010000546.1 GCF_903828115.1 uncultured Thiodictyon sp.
AGTTCTGGGGGCTATCGAATCAACGGCTTGATTCCCTATCGACGGCACTGCACCGCCCATACACACCCGCCGGTCCGTACACGCAGACCCCTTATTGATAGGGTGCGCCTATGGAACGGATGGTGCTAAATGCAATGCGCGTGCCCGATGATGAGCGACTGAGCACCGCCGGTGTGTACACACGGCGACCGTGGGCAGGACCACGGGGAAGCTGCTGTGACCCCTTGCCCTGGCGCGCCGCGCCACGACACCTACGACGCCCCCGTCGCCACCTGGTCACTTGCCCGAGGTCCGGCCGGCGATCGTCGGCGCCGTGGTCGAGCGGCCTAGCCGGGGCAACCTCCCGGACCACGCGCACGCCTGCACCTGGTCAGGACCGCCAGGGACAGCCCAGGGCCCGCGCCCCAGATCGAGGGGCGCCAACTCGCCGGGGTCGGCTCGGTGTCCTGGTGAAGGCCCAGGGTGACCGTGGGCAGCTTCAGGGCAATCGGTCCGGAGCTTCGGCGCCACCGGTGAACCGGCGGATGGAGGCACAAAAAACCACGCCGGAGCGGGGTGGGTGGGTGGGTAGCGGACGGGGGCGTCAGCGGTTCAGCGCAGCGTAAAATTTATCCTTCGAGACGCCTGCCTGGCGACTCATCGATCCGATCAAGGTCTGGGAAAAAGGCGCCTTCGGGCAGTCTACCGTCACCTTGAGACGGCCTTCCTCGGTGTCTTTAATCCACTGCTCGTGCGACGTACCCTTGCCAGGTCGGGGCGTGAAGCCCAGGGTACGCAAGATGGTTTTTACGTCGGCGCAGGTCAACGGGTGGTAGCGGCCGCTCACTTAGCCAAGGCGAGCTGTAGCGACTCACGAAACGGCAGGCGAGAAAGCCCAGACCCCAGCCGCAGCCTGACGCCCAAGGACAGCCAGTAGAAGCGCAGCCAGTAGCGCCACGGAGCCCGGCGGTTCAGGAGCGACGCGGCATGGTCGCGGTCCTCGCCGGTGAAGGCGTCTTCCACGTAGTCGTTGATCATGGCGTCCAAGTGGTTGCGCGCCTCATCTAAGGTTTCTCCCTGTGCCGCCAGGTCAAAATCCAGGCACATGGCGACCCAGACGCCCGGGGCCTCTCGCTCTGCGTAACACCGCAGGACCCATTGTGAGTTTCGCATGTTGCTCCCCATCTGATCTCTGTTCGTGCAAATCGAGCATAGTCTAGTGGGGGCGTACAAAAAACCCCACCGGGGAGGGCGGGCACAAGTATTACCAATTAAGGTAATCGTCATACCGAACGCCCGGCCGGACCTACTGACGAGCATCCGACGAACGGGGCAAAATACGCCGCACACAGGTTGTTCCTATCCAATTCCTACCCAGACCCCCAGAAACACAAAACGCCAACCTTGCGGATTGGCGTAAGTATTTGAAATCTTGGAGCCGATGGGCGGATTCGAACCGCCGACCTACTGATTACGAATCAGTTGCTCTACCAGCTGAGCTACATCGGCGCACCGGACGGGACAGTATAGGGGATGCGGCCCTCTGCCTCAACGACCGGACCTCAGGCGCGGTGCCCCGGCGCCGACATCGGGTAGCCGCGGGACATCCAGGGCGTAGGGGGCGGGATCGGTGACGGGGTCGCGGCCAAGCAGGAGGTCGGCGACCAGGCGGGCGGAGGCGGGGCCGGTGACGATGCCGTTCCTGTAGTGTCCGGCGTTGACATAGAGCCCGGCGGTGCCCGGGACCGGGGCGATGTAGGGGATGCCGCCCGGCGCGCCGGGGCGCAGGCCCGACCAGTGGGCCTCGATCGGTGTGTGTGCGAGCAGCGGGTAGAGTTCGACGGCGGCGCGCTGAAGCGACTCCCGGCCCTGCGCGGTGGTCTCCTTGACGAAGCCGGTCTGCTCCAGGGTGCTGCCGACCAGGACGCGGCCGTCCCGGCGCGGGATGACGTAGTGCTCCCGCCACAGGGTGGTGTAGTTGACCTGCCCGGGACGACCCTTGAAAAGGAGCATCTGCCCGCGCACCGGCGCGATGTCCGGCCGCTGACCGAGTGGGTCCAGGAGGCGGGCGGTCCAAGCGCCGGTGCAGACCACGACCTGGTCGGCCCGGATCAGGCCCCGGCTGGTGCGCACACCCTCGACGCGCCCGTCCGCGGCCAGGATCGCGTGGACCTCTTCCTGCTCCCGCAGCGCGATACGTCCCGCCAGGGCCCGGCGGGCGGCCTTGACGAGGCGTGGGTTGCGCACGTTGGCGACGGCGGGCAACAGCATGGCGGTCGGCGGCCGGACGGCCAGTTCGGGCGCCGCTTCGTGGAGTTGGACGCTGTCGATGAGTTGGACTTCGGTGCCGTGCGTCGCGGCCCAGCAGACCAGCGCCGGCTCGCGCTCCTGCGGGTCCAGGATCAGGAGGCCGTTGACGGTCAGTTCAGGGTCGATACCGGTCTCTGCGGTCAGCTCGGCGCAGAGTTTGGGATAGAGCCGCTGGCTCCAGCGGGCGAGTGCGGTCACGCTGTCCGGGTAACGCCAGGGGTAGAGCGGGGAGACGATACCGCCGCCGGCCCAGGACGACTCGCGGCCGGTCTCGCCCAACTCGACCAGGGTGACCGCGGCGCCGGCCTGGACCAGTTCGCGGGCGGTCAGGAGCCCGATGATGCCGCCGCCGATGACCAGGATGTCGCTCATGGTCGGTCCTCTCGCTGTGCAAACCTGTGGGTCGGGCGCCCGCGGGCGGGTCTCGGCCGCAACGCAAGGTCGGGGCCGTTGCGCCTGGCGGTGCTAGGCCGCTCCCGCGGGTGCCGCTGCCGCATCGTCGCCCGTCAACTCCCGGGGCAAGGGGAAGACCACCTGCTCGCGGATGCCGGACTGCTCCTGCACCGTCGCGGCGCCCCAGTCCCGCAGCCGGGCGATGACCTGCTCCACCAGGACCTCGGGGGCGGAGGCGCCCGCCGTCAGGCCCACCCGCGGGGCCTGGGCCAACCAGTCCCGCTGAATATCCTCAGGTCCGTCAATGAGATAGGCCGTGCAGCCCTGCTTCTGCGCCAGTTCCCGCAACCGGTTGGAGTTGGAGCTGTTGGTGGAGCCGACCACCAGCAGCAGGTCGCAGCGCTCGGCCAGTTCGCGCACCGCGTCCTGGCGGTTCTGGGTCGCGTAACAGATGTCGCTGCGCTTGGGTCCTTGAATGTCGGGGAAGCGTGCGCGCAGGGCCGCGATGATCGCCACGGCGTCGTCGACCGAGAGGGTGGTCTGGGTCACATAGGCCACGCGTTGCGGGTCCCGGACCGTCAGTGCGGCGCAGTCGTCCGCCGTCTCGACCAGGTGCATCCGGCCCTCCCCGCCCTGGCATTGGCCCAGGGTGCCCTCGACCTCCGGGTGGCCGCGGTGCCCGATCAGGACCACGTCGAGCCCCGCGCCGCAGTGGCGGGCGACCTCCAGGTGGACCTTGGTCACCAGCGGGCAGGTGGCGTCGAAGAGCTGGAAACCGCGCCGCTGCGCCTCGTCGCGGACCTCCTGGGCGACCCCATGGGCGCTGAAGATCAGCGTGGCCCCGGCCGGGACCTGGTCCAGGTCCTCGATGAAAACGGCGCCGCGCTGCTTGAGCCCCTCGACCACGAAGCGATTGTGCACGACCTCATGGCGGACATAGATGGGGGCACCGTAGAGGTCGAGTACACGCTCGACGATCGCGATGGCGCGGTCGACACCGGCACAGAAGCCGCGGGGGTTGGCGAGGAGTATGTCCATGGCAGCAAAAGATAGGCTCAAGTGGTGATGGTGGGAAAGGCCGGGGGGCGGCGTGCGCCCGGGCCGACGCCGGCCGAATCAGAGGGAGGGTGTTGAACCGCATCCTTACCGAATCGCCGGCCCGTCGCAAGGGGGAGCGGCCCCGACGCGGCCGTGGGTTCCCGCGGCGCCCGCGGATCGCCTCCCGTTGGGCCGGACCGGACGCCATCGGATCGAGGCGCCGCCGCACCGCAGACGACCGCCCCCGCCGCGGCGCCCGCGGCGCCCGCGGCGGAGCCGCCGACGAGCGCTGGCCCCCTCTCGGCGGGGCGGCCTTCGCGGTGACGGATGTCAGGTGCCGGGGTAGAGGCCGGGCAAGGGTTGGGCGGCCGGACCCTGGGCCGCGCGCTCCTGTGCGAGCAGCAGCGGCTCCAGGGTCTGCCAGGCGGCGCGGCCGTCCCAGGTCGCCCCGGCGGGGGCGTAGATGGCCCGGTCGATGGACTCGAGCGGGGCCGCCGCGGCGCTCGCCGCCGGACCCAGGCGGGCGGCGAGGTCGCTCAGGCCGGCGGGGGGCCGGTCCGGCCAGCGGGTGCGCGCCCAGTCGAGCAGGGCGGTGCGGGCGGCGCGGGGGTCGGCGGCGGCGCAGGCCTGGCGGGCTTGGGTGCGGGCGGTGGTGAGTGACTTGCCTGGTTGGGCACCGGGACCCGGGCGGGACGCCCGGGCTCCTTTGCGGCGGATGGCCCAGGCCAGGGTCAGGAGCCAGGCCAGGGCGAAGCACAGGGCGAGCCAGGGCCAGGGCGACGCGGTGCGTAGCGCCTCGATGAAACCGGGGCTTGCGGCTTGGCCCTTGGTCTGCGTGGCGGCCGCCGCGCCCGCGGGCGCACCCTGGTCCGGCGTCGGCGCGACCGTCGGCGCGGGCGTGCCCCCGGGGGCCG
>NZ_CAIKKU010000547.1 GCF_903828115.1 uncultured Thiodictyon sp.
CGCTCCTACGGCGCGTAGGAGCAGCCCCCCGGCCGCGACGAGTGCCAGCCGGGTTCTGGCCAGATTCATGATCAAGGCCAACGTAGGTCCGCCCTTCAGAGCGACCGCCATCAGCAGGGTTTCCAGCCGCAACGGCTCGGCCGCCACAGCGTCAGCCAATCCTCCGTCCCCGCTAGCCACCAGATGACGTCACGCGCTCCCACAATGGGGCCTACACTGTACGGTCAGAGTTACCGCCCACAGCCCGTCCCAGACTGTGCGCTGCCCAGTCTTGCACGGAATATATCGAAATGATATAGTTCGATCATGCACATCATATCCCTGAAAATGCTGCGCGACTTCTGGAAAAGACACCCTGAAGCGGAGCAGTCCTTGCGTAACTGGCACACCATCGCTGAACATTCACGCTTTATCGACTTCGCCGAGCTGCGGGATTGCTTCGGCAGCGCCGATTATGCTGCGCCTTATACGATATTCAATATCGGCGGGAACAACTACCGCGTCGTGGTCATCGTTCGGTACCGGGACGGCAAGATATTCGTTCGTTGGGTCATGACGCACCGGGAATACGATCATTGGTGCAAACTGTACAAACAAGGCAAGGTGTAACCAAGATGACTGCTACCGCCTCTCTCGACCTCAAGGTGCTGCAACAGACTTGGGTCGCGTTCGATCGCCTCGCCCACCTGCGTCCGATCCGTACCGAAGAAGAATACGACCGCACCATCGCGCTGCTGAACCACCTGCTGGACGTCGTCGGCGAGCAGGAAGAGCACGAATTGTCAGGGCTTCTCGATCTCGTCGGCGAACTGGTGAGCGACTACGATACGCGCCATTTTGCTATTGAGGCATCGGAGCCCAAGGAGGTGCTGCGCTACCTGATGGAAGTACGCGGCCTGAAACAAAGCGATCTGGCTGAAATCGTGCCCCAGAGCAACCTGTCGGCCATTCTCGCCGGCAGGCGCAAGATCAGCGCAACACTTGCGGGAAAACTCGCCAAGTATTTCAGCATCAGCGCGACAGTTTTCATTCCGGTCTAAGGGGGTTGTACGATCTTGAGTTGATGGCATCAGCGCTGGACGCGCGGCCTTGATCATAACTCCGGCCAAGACCGCGCCGTTTGCATGGGAGATGCGCCAGTAAGTCACTGAAAAATAGCTATCTCGTGAGCCGCTGGCATGGGCAAGTGGCCGGTTTTATGACCAGTGCCAAGGATGGTATAGCCCTCGGACGTGATAGCCGGACCTAGTACCCCACTCCATTCTATCCTGCGACCCCAACGGGGTCGCGCATACCAGCCCGGGGCAACGCCCCGGGATCGGATCGTTTAGCGGGCCTAGCCCTGAAAGGGCGTGACATCACGACGAGGCTCCCGATGTCACGCCCTTTCAGGGCTAGTCCTTTGTATTCGCTAGACCCAGGGCGTTGCCCTGGGCTGGTATGTCACGCCCCTTCGGGGCTTCGGGCCGCCGCAAGATGAGCTGGAATGGCGTACTACGGGCGGGTTTCAAACCCGCCCCACACCAGGGGCCTGCCCGGATGTCAGGTGCGAAGCCGGGAGCCAGTGCCAGGGCTCGAACCATGCCCTCCCCGATTGTCCGCGTCACCAATCCCCTGGAAAGAGCAGTCAGCCGTCAGCCATCAGTGCATCAGCATCTTACGAGCCGTCTTGGAGCCGCAGGCGCCCACCCGACAGGTGATGCGGCGGGTGATCAGAAACGTTTGAAGCTGAAAGCTGAAAGCTGAAAGCTGATCGCTGACTGCTCCTTTTAGGGTTACACTCATCGTTACCGCCTGCGGGACGAGCGCGGCCAGTGTCTGCTCAACCACGGCGGGATTTATCTCCTGGAACTGAACAAATTCGCCGACCAACAGGTCACGACCGAGGAGCAACGCTGGCTCAAGTTCTTCAAAGAGGGCGAGCACCTGGATGCCGACCGGCTCCCCGCGTGGATGCAGACCCCCGAAATGAGGCAAGCCATGAATACCCTGAAGGCCTTTTCCGAGCGAGAACGCGCCTACGATGTCTATCAGGCGCGGCAGGACTTTCTGCGCCAACAGGGCGCCATCGAACGGGAACGGCGCTCCATCCAACAGGCGCTGGAGGAGACGAGCGCCGCGCTCGAACAGAAGAACGCCGCGCTCGCGCAGGAACGCGCCGCTCGGGAGGCCGAGCGGCAGGCCAAAGAAGCCGCCCTTGGCGAGGTCGCGCGCCTCACCGCGCTGC
>NZ_CAIKKU010000548.1 GCF_903828115.1 uncultured Thiodictyon sp.
CGCAGGAGCGTGGGAGCCAGCACGGCTCAACTCAATGGCAGTGGCCCGGCGCCCCGGGCAGGCCGGCCGATGCGTAGCTCGCGGAGGTCACCCCCGCGGTGATCGCCCCAACGCCTTCAATGATTTGTTTTTCTTCGTGCCTTTGTGTCTTTGTGAGAGCAATCCCCCGATTCAGGTTGAACCGCCCAAGCCACCCGGAGGCACCCCATGACCGACTGGACCCTCATCGCCCGCCACATCGCCGCGGCCACCGGCCGGCCCTTCGCCCCGACCGCGGCCCCGCGCCCGGTGGGCGGCGGCTGTATCAATGCCGCGGCGATCTTAAGCGACGGGGAGCGCGCATTCTTCGTCAAGACCAACGCCGCCGAGCGGCTGGCGATGTTCGAGGCGGAGGCGGCGGGGCTCGCCGAGCTGGCCGCCGCCCGGGCGCTCCGGGTCCCGACGCCGGTGTGCTGGGGCGCGACCGACGCCCTGAGCTATCTGGTCCTGGAGCGCCTGGCGTTGGACGGACCGAGCCGGGGCGCCGTCGCCGGGCGTCAGTTGGCCGCACTGCACCGCAGTACGGCGCCGACCTTCGGCTGGTCGCGGGACAACTTCATCGGTTCCACGCACCAGGTCAATACCCCGAGCGAGGACTGGGTAGACTTCTGGCGCGACCGGCGCCTGGGCGCCCAACTCGCGCTCGCCGCGCGTAACGGCCATGCCCGCGCCCTCCAGGACGCCGGGGAGCGCCTGGGTGCGGCGCTCGGCACCCTCTTGAATCACGGGCCCCGGCCGTCACTGCTGCACGGCGACCTGTGGGGCGGCAACCTGGGCTATCTTCCCGACGGGCAGCCGGTCATCTTCGACCCGGCGGTGTATTATGGCGACCGGGAGGCGGACCTGGCCATGACCGAGCTGTTCGGCGGTTTCGGTGCCGATTTCTCCGCCGCCTACCGGGAGGCCTGGCCGCCGGCGCCGGGCTACGGGGTCCGCAAGACCCTCTATAACCTCTATCACATATTGAACCATCTGAATCTGTTCGGGTCCGGCTACCTGGGGCAGGCGCGCGGCATGATCGACCGGCTGCTCGCCGAGGTCCGCTGAGACGCGCCCGGCGGTGCCCGGCGCACCGGCCCCGGGGCCGCCCGGACGGGCGAGGATGCGGAGCACTCGATGTCACGCGAATTGCTGATCATGCGTCACGCCAAGTCCGACTGGGACGGCGGCGGCGCCGACTTCGACCGGCCCCTGACCCGGCGCGGTAAGGCCGACGCCCCCAAGGTCGGCGCCTGGCTGGCGCAGGAGGGCCTGGTGCCCGACCATGTGGTCAGTTCCCCGGCGCGGCGCGCCCACCAGACGGCGCTGCGGGTATGCAAGGCGCTGGGGATTCCCAAGGGGCAGATCGACTGGGACCCGCGGGTCTTTGACGCGGACCTGGACGGCCTGCTCGAGGCGCTCGGGTGCTGCCCCCCGGACGCCCCCCGGGTCCTGCTGATCGGCCACAACCCGGGGCTCCAGACCCTGCTCCTGCACCTGGCCGACGCCGCCCCGGTCGAGCGGGAGGACGGCAAGCTGCTCACCACCGCGGCCTTGGCCCGGTTGACGATGCCCGAGCACTGGACCTCACTGCCCGCGGACTGCGCCCAGCTCATCTCCATCACCCGGTCGCGCGACCTTCAGGGGACGGCCCCGCAGTAGTTGACACAGTCCTCCAGGGTCTCGAACGGCACGCGCCCGCCACAACCGCTGTAGTTGAACGACTTGCAGCGGTTGTCGCGATAATCATAGTAATACTTGACCCGGCGGCCCGCGCAGTTGCCGCGCGCGGGCTTGGCGACGCAACTGACCGGCAGGTCCTCCGGGTCGCTGGTCGCGAAGCGGCCGCCGCCGCAGCCGCCGAGCAACAACACCGCCGCCAACCCACCGCAACACCAGACGAAACGCATAGCACCTCCGGGACAAGACCGACACGCGAACCTAGGCGCGGGATTCTAGTACCCTCGGGCGCAGTTGTTCGGACTATTAGGGGGCGGGTGCACCGCGTGCACCCTGAGCGGCGGCGTCCGAGCGCTGCGGTCAGGGTTGCGGCGGCGCCGGTCGTTGTCGTTGTCGTAATCGAAAAATCCCCCCACTATTACGACAACGACAACGACAACGACGCCCGGTCCGCGACACCCATACGAAATGTGCGTTAACACATCAGTTCTGATCGCACCCCGCACGACTCCCCGGGTTTGCGTCAGACCGCGGGGACGTGCAGACTTTGCTTCCCAGTGCGTTCGGCCATTCAGCCCTGCCCCGCGGGGCGCCCGAATCGCTCGCGACTTGAGGAGTGCCTATGTCCCCCGCAGAAGCCCCGCGCCGGCGTCAGCCCAGAGACCTGGGCCGGCTCATGGTCTGGTTGGTCGCCATCGTGACCACGGCCGCGCTGTTCCAGGTCTGGTCCAATCGTACCCGGCAACCGGTGCCGCCGGACCCGATGGGACTGGCGACACGCTTGTCGCCGGTCGGGTCCGTCAAGCACGCCGTGCCGTCGGCGCCGGTGCCCGCGGCCCTGCCGGTTGCACCGGCGGCACCGCCGCCGGTGGTCGTAGCGCCCAGCGTCACCGTGGAGCCGGCCAGCGCCCCGACTCCAGCCTCGGTAAAGGCAGCTCCGGCCCCGGCCCCGGCGCCGCTACCGGCGACCCCGGTACAGGCGGCCTTGACCCCGGCCCCGCTACCGGCGACCCCGGCACCGGCGGCCCCGACCCCGGCCCCGCTGCCTGAAACCCCGGTCCAGGCCGCCCCGCTGCCTGCCGTGACGACACCGCCGCGCCCCGCGCCGGCGGCCCCCCCACCGGCGCCCGTCCAAGAGCGCGCCGCGGCGGACTCCGCCGCCGGACCCCAGGCCAATGTCCCAGGACGCCCGCGGCTGGCCCCGCCCGGGGGCTGGCCCCAATTCCGGCCTGATGTCCCACCCTGGTATGTCCCCGGCTATCCGCCCGCCTACCCGCCGGCCTACCCGGCTGGCCCCGGATACCCGCAGTACGGGCCTGGCTACGGCCCCTTCCCGCCCGCTCCCGTCGGCTACGGACCACCCTGGGGCCCGCCCGGCTGGTGGTAGGCCTGATCCGGCCCAGGACGCGGCGCGACCGCGGGCTCAGTCGGCGCCCCCGGCAGGCCCCGGCGTCTCGCGGGCACGGCGCCAGGCGCGCAGGGTCACGAGCGCCTCGGCATAGTCGAAGCGCTCGATTTCCCGGCCCAGTTGGGCGGCCTGCGGACCGAGCGCCGTGGCGATCAGTGGCCGCTGCTCGAACCAGAGCGCCGCGGCCATGGTATCGTCCTCGGCCAGGTGCGACTCCAACTGACTCAAGACCTCCAGCGCCCGCCCCCAATCCAGCGGGGCCGCCGCCTCGGCAGCAGGCGCCGGCGCGCGCTCCGGGGCAGGCTGCGCTGGGTCCGGCGGCAGCCAGCGCAACAGGGCGCTGTAGAGCAGCTCCGGCGCCACCGGCTTGCCGATATGGTCGTTCATCCCCGCCTCCAGGCAGCGTTCCCGGTCTTGCGCAAAGGCGCTGGCGGTCATCGCCAGGATCGGCAGGGACGCCTTGCCGGGCAGCCGGCGGATCTGCCGCGCCGCCTCGAGCCCATCCATGACCGGCATCTGCAGGTCCATCAGCACCAGTGCATAGTCGCGGTTGCGCACGCGCTCCACCGCGTCGCGGCCGTTGTCCACTACCTCGACGGCCAGGCCCAGGTCGGCCAGGAGGTCGCAGGCCACGGCCTGATTGACTGGCTCGTCTTCGACCACCAAGAGGCGGACACCGTGACCGCGGCGGCGCAGGGCCTGCTCGTGCGTCTCCCCCTGGGGCTCGCGGGCGACGGACGGCGCCCTCCCCGTCGCGCCCGGCGCCCGCCCCAGGCGGGCGGTGAACCAGAAACGGCTGCCCACCCCCAAGGTGCTGTCCACCCCCACCTCGCCACCCATCAGGGCGGCCAGGCGCGCGACGATGACCAGGCCCAGCCCGGTGCCGCCGTACTCGCGGGTGGTCGAACTGTCCGCCTGGACGAAGGGTTGGAACAGCCGCGCCTGTTGCTCCGCGCTCAGACCGATCCCCTGGTCCGCCACCTCGATGCGCAGGAGCGGGCCCGCGGCGTCCTCGGCCAGGACCCGCACCTGCACCCGGACCTCGCCGCGCTGCGAGAACTTGACCGCATTGCCCACCAGGTTGGCGACCATCTGCCCCAGGCGTAGCGGATCGCCATGCAGGTAGGCCGGGACCCCGGGGTCCAGCGCGACGACCAGCCGCAGACCCTGCTGCGCCGCCCGCTCGGCGAACAGGTTCAGGGTCCCGTCCAGGACCTGGCTCAGGGCGAAGTCGAGATCCTCCAGCACCACCCGCCCGGCCTCGATCTTGGACAGATCCAGTACGTCATTGAGGATGCCGAGCAGGCGCTGGGCGGCGTCACCGATCTTGGTCAGCCGGTCCTGGGCCTTAGGGGTGGGGGTCTCGCGCTGGAGCAGATAGGTCAGCCCCAGGATGGCGTTCATGGGTGTGCGGATCTCGTGGCTCATGTTGGCCAGGAAGGCGCTCTTGGCCCGGTTGGCCGCCTCGGCCGCGTCGCGTGCCTCGCGCAACTCCCGGGTCCGGGAGGCGACCAGCGACTCCAGGTGATGGCGGTGGTGCTCCAACTCGAGTTCGGCCTCTTTGCGGGCGCTGATGTCCTGGACGATGCCGGACAGCGCGACGGTCTTACCCTGCTCCACGATGGGCCTGCCGATCGCGTGAACCCACCGGTGATGGCCCTTGGCGGTCATGAACTCGACCTCCAGATCAAAGGGCTGCGCGTGGTCGATGGCACCTTGCACGGCCCGTTCAATCAAGGGCCGGGACCCCGGCGCATAGAAACTGACGCCGGTCTCCAAATCGGGGGAGAAGCTCGAGTCCAACTCGTGGATTTGATAAACGGCCTCGGTCCACACCTGCACGCCGGTGGCCACGTCCAGTTCCCAGCCGCCGATCCGTGCGATCCGGCCCATCTCATTGAGCAAGGCCTGGCTCTTGCGCAGGGTCGCCTCGGCCCGCTTGCGCTCGGTAATGTCGATGTTCATCCCCAGGATACCCAGGACCTCGGCCCCGCTGCGGATCGGGGCAATGATATTCTGGAAGATGCGCGGCTCATCGTCGATGCGGTATTCGACCTCCTCGTCGACCACCTCCCCCGCCAGGGCACGGGCGTTGTTGGCCTGCCAGAGCGCCAGGTCTTGCGCGCTCACCCCGCTCTCGTCCGGGCGCCGTCCCAGGATGCTGCCCCAGTGCGCGACCAGGCAACCGTTCTCGATCACACAATAGCCGTCACGGTCGCGCGCCCAGAACTCGAACGGCACGTTGTCGACGACCGCGCGCAGGAGCGACTCGCGCGCCCGCAGCCCGGCCTCCGCCTGGACGCGCTCGGTGATGTCGAAGAAGGTGACGACGATCCGCCGGACCGCCCCCTGATCATCGAGCAGCGGGTGGGCCTCGCACTGGACCCAGGTCGGAGCGGCGCAGTCGGGCCGCAGGATGCCCAGGTTCAGTTGCCGCAGCGGCTCACCGGCCGCCAGGGCACGGTTGACCGGGTACTCGGCCGGCGGCATCCGCGAACCGTCTTCCCGCACAAAGCACCAGGCCGGGTCGATGGCCGCCTTGCCGCGCATCTGCTCCGCCGTCAGACCCAGCAACCGGGAGGCCATCGGATTGGCGAACCGGACCTGCGTGTCCGGACCATGCACGACCACCCCGGCGTCCAGGTTCTCGACCAGACCGCGGTAATTGCGCTCGCTCGCGCGTAGCGCCGCCTGGGTCTCAAGGCGCTCGATCGCATCGGCGGCGGTGTCGGCGATGGTGCGCAGCGCCTCCAGCAGGCGCAGGACCTCCGGGCGGCGCGCGGTGTCGGCAATGGCCAGGGTCCCCAGCAGCCGCTCCCGTGACCGCAAGGGCACGCACGCGAAGGTCACCACGCCTAAGGCCCGCAGGGGCGCAAACCGGTACTCGGGACGGTGGCCGGCATCCAACTCCACCAGGGCCTCGCCGCTAGTGGCCACCAGCCCGGACAGGGTCTGATCCACGGGGACGCGCAGCGGTGCACCGTCACCGACGCCGACGGCGCCGACGAACACCATCTCGGCCCGCGCCGCGTCGTAGGTCTCGATGACGACGATCGGGAACCCCAGCCGGTGCGCCAAGGTCCGGGGCACGGCCTGGTAGAACGCATCCGCGGAATCCGCCGCGACCGCCAGACTGACCACGGCGCTGACCGCGTCGCGCGCCAGCTCGGCGTAGCGGTGGTCGGTGATGTCGCCGTAGGCGATGACCACGCCGTATCCCGGCAGCGGCAGAGGGGCGGCGGTGACCTCGATCCAGGTCACCGCCCCGTCCGGCCGCACGACACCCATCTCCGAGTGATGCAGCCCCTCACGGGTCTGGAGCGCCCGCATGGCGGGGTACTCGACGGGCGGCATCGGGGTCCCATCGGTGCGCAGGATCCGCCAGGCGGGGCTGTCGATCCGGCGTTGGCGCTGCTGCGCGCTGGGGATGCCGAGCAGGGCCTCGGCGCGCGGGTTCGCCTCCAGGATCTCACCCGCGGCGTCGGTCACGGTCAGACCCAGCGGCAGGGTGTCGAAGAGCGTCTTGTACTTGGTCAGGGCGACACCCAGTGACTGCTCCGCGCGCTGCCGTGCCCCCAGCTCCGCGGCCAACTTGCCGGCCTGGAAGCGGGCGTTCAACAGGGCCAGGACCAGCGCCGCCAGGAGTGCGCTGATGACGCCCCCGCCGCCCCCGACCAGCCAGACGCGCAGGTCCCGCCACGCCGCTGCCGGGGGACCGGACGGCGCGATGACCAGGGTCCAGCGCGACCCATTGAAATCGACCGGGAGGCGCAGTGCCGCGGCCCCCGCCAGGGCGACGCCCGGCTCACTGTCGAACAGCAGGGTTTCCGGTCCGGGCCGATCGCCGTCATAGACCGCGAGGCGCACACCAGGGACCCCGTCCCCCAGGATGCCATGCATCAGGTCGGTCATCCGATAGGGGCTGTAGACCCAGCCGAGCAGGGCGGCGCGACGCTCCGCGACCGTCCCCGTCGGCGCACCGGGGCGGTAGACCGGGACATACATCAGGGTCCCGGCCTGGACGTCCTGGCCCGTCTCCTGCACCAGCAGGACCCGACCGGAAAGGGTGGCCAGGTCCTGGTCGCGCGCCCGCTCCATGGCGGCCCGGCGCACCGGCTCGGCGAACATGTCATAACCGAAGGCGCGCAGGTTGCGGCCGCTGAAGGGCTCCAGGTAAACGATGGCGGAATAGGGGTCGCGTTCACCCGGCGGCCACACGCGGTAGTCGGGGAAGCCCTCCGCCCGGATCTGCTCCAGATGTCGAGCCAACTGCGCGGCGGGGATCAGGCGCGCGAAGCCCATCCCCTGGACCCCCGGCAGATTCAATTGGACCTTGCTGCGCTCGATGAAGGTTTGCCACTGCTCGCGGGTGACCTCCCCCGCCGCCGCGAAGTAGGCCGCCCCGCTGCGCAGGACCTGGGCATGGGCGTGCAGACGCGCCTGGACCTTGGCCTCGATCGCGACACCGGCCACGGCCAAGTCCAGACGGTTGACGGACTGCACCGCGGCCAGGGTGTAGAGGGTCGCAGCCAGGGTCAGCACCAGGCCGAGCGCGAGCGTCGCCCAGGCCAGCCAGAGATGGCGCCGCGGGCCGCCGACGGTTACGGGCATGGATTGATCCTCGGAATCAGGAGTCGAGAAAAGCGTATCTGTCCGGACATGAAGGCGAATAAACCCAACGTTGTCGTTGTCGTTGTCGTTGTCGTTGTCGTAATCGTTGTCGTTGTCGTTGTCGTTGTCGTTGTCCTTGTCGTAATCGTTGTCGTTGTCGTTGTCGTTGTCCTTGTCGTAATCGTTGTCTTTGTCGTTGTCGTTGTCGTTGTCGTAATCGGAAAAGCGTTGCA
>NZ_CAIKKU010000549.1 GCF_903828115.1 uncultured Thiodictyon sp.
GACCACCGCGGCCCTGTTCGCCAGCGAGGAGGTCAACCGTGTCACCTTCGCGCAGGCCGCCATTGGGATCGCCCATGTCGGCGTCGATGGGCGCTGGCTGCGTGTCAACCACAAGCTGTGCGAGGTCCTCGGCTACCCCATCGAGGAATTGCCGCGCATCGCCCTCCAGGACATCGAGCATCCGGACGACCTTGTGTCCGATACCGCGGCGATGCACAAGCTCCTGGCGGGGGAGCGGCCGGTCGATTCGGTGGAGCGGCGCTATGTCCGCAAGGATCGCTCGCTGGTCTGGATCAACCGGACCATCTCGCTGGTGCGGGGCACCGACGGCGAGGCGCTGCATTTTATCTTTCTGGTCGAGGACATCGCGGCGCGCAAGCAGTTGGAGGCGGAACGCAGTGCCTATCGGATTCGCCTTGAAGCCGAGGTGGCACGCCGAACCCAGGAGCTCGAAACCGCCAACGCGGACCTGGAGAGTTTCAGCTACTCGGTCTCTCACGACCTGCGCGCGCCGCTGCGCGCCATCGACGGTTTCAGCGCCATCTTGCGGGAGGACTATGCGCCCCAACTGGATGCAGAAGGGCTGCGGCTGTTCGGCGTGGTCAGCGACAACGCCCGCAAGATGGCACAATTGATCGACGACATCCTGGCCCTGTCCCGTGCCGGGCGGATGGACCTGGAACTGGCGCAGCTGGACATGAATGGCCTGGTCGACGCGGTCTGGGCCGGGCTGGCGCAGCAGCGTGCCGGGCGGCCGGTCGAGTTCCATCGGGCCGACCTGCCGTCGGTCTGTGCCGATCGGCGCGCCTTGGAGCAAGTCTGGCAGAATCTGCTCGACAACGCCCTGAAGTTCAGCCGCCACCGCGACCCGGCGCGCATCGAGGTCAGCGCGGAACGCCAGGATAACCTGATCTGGTTTGAGGTCAAGGACAACGGGGCCGGCTTCAATGCGGACTACCGGGGCAAGCTGTTCGGCCTGTTCCAGCGGCTCCACGGTATGGACGAATTCGCCGGCACCGGCGTCGGCCTGGCCATCGTCAAGCGCTTCGTCCAAAAACACGGCGGACAGGTGGCGGCCGAGGGTGCCGTCAATGTCGGGGCCAGGTTCCGCTTCGGGCTGCCGGTCAGGCCGGATCAGGCCCTGTCGGAGAAGAGGTGAATCATGAACATGACCGATTCGGTAGTCGATATCCTGCTGGTGGAAGACAACCCCAACGATGCTGAGCTGGCGCTGCGCGCACTGAAGAAGCACAACCTGGCCAACCGGGTCATCTGGGTCAAGGACGGCGAGGCCGCGCTGGACTATCTGTTCCATCGCGGCCAATACGCGGGGCCCAATGGCCTGCCACGCGTGGTGCTGCTCGATCTGCGCCTGCCCAAGGTGGACGGCATCGAGGTGCTGACGCAGATCCGCGCCAATGCGCAGACCCACGATCTGCCGGTGGTCGTGCTCACTTCGTCGAAGGAGGAGCGCGACCTGGTCTCCACCTACAAGCTCGGGGTGAACAGCTTCGTCGCGAAGCCGGTCGCGTTCGACGAGTTCGCCCGGGTGGTGGCCGATCTCGGTATGTACTGGGTGCTGATCAATCGCGTGCCGCCCGATATCCGTTCGCCGTCGTGAACTGCCCATTGCGCATCCTGCTGCTGGAAGACAATCCGGCCGACGCTGAACTCAACGAGCGCACTCTGCGCAAGGCCGGGATCGACTTCGAGTCGCGACGGGTCGAACACGAGGCGGAGTTCGTCGCTGCACTGGAAACCTTCCGCCCGGACCTGGTCCTGGCGGACTATCACCTGCCGGACTTCGACGGCGGCCGTGCACTGGCCCGGGTCCGGGCGCGGGACCCCGATCTGCCGTTCATCTTCGTCAGCGGCGCCATGGGTGAGGACCTGGCGGTGGCAGCCCTGCACCAGGGCGCCAGCGACTATCTGCTGAAGGATCGGCTCTCCCGCTTGCCGGAGGCGGTCACGCGTACCCTGGCGGAGGCCGAACGAAAGGCCAATCTGCGTGACTCGGAACAGTCATTGCGCGCGAGCGAAGAGCACTATCGGATGGCGACGCAGAGCATGCAGGACGCCTTTATCCTCATGGACGACCAGGGCGGCGTCATCGAATGGAACCCGGCCGCCGAGCGGATGTTCGGCTACCCGCGAGAGGAGATCCTCGGCCGCAGCCTGCACGAAACCCTGGTACCGCAGCGATTTCGCGGCGCCTATCGGCACGCCTGGCCGCATTTCCTCCAGACCGGCGAGGGTGAGGCCATCGGCCGCACCCTGGAGTTAGTGGCGCTGCGCCGGGACGGTCAGGAATTTCCCATCGAACTGTCGCTGTCCGGCATGTCCGTGAACGGCCACCGCCAGGCGGTGGGACTGATCCGCGACATCGGCGAGCGCAAACGGCTGGCGGCGGAGCTCGAAGGCTATCGGCAGCACCTCGAACAAGTGGTCGCGCAGCGCACCGCAGAATTGGTGGAGGCCCGCGACCAGGCCGAGGCGGCCACGCGTGCCAAGAGTGCCTTCCTGGCCAATATGAGCCACGAGATCCGCACACCCATCAATGCCATCGTCGGCCTGACCTATCTGTTGCGCAAGCGGCTTACCGACCCGCA
>NZ_CAIKKU010000550.1 GCF_903828115.1 uncultured Thiodictyon sp.
GCCCCCGCGCATCCGGAGTGGCAGGAAGAGCAGCCTTTCAAGGCCGTGCTCACGGGCGACCTGGGGGCACTGAAGGCCAGCGGCATGGATGGCGTGACCAAGCTGCTGGCCGCCACCCATGCGAACATGACCATCACGGAATTCGAGCGGATCGTCAGCGACTGGATCGCCTCCGCGCGCCACCCCCGCTTCGACCGGCTCTATACCCAGGTCATCTACCAGCCCATGCTGGAGCTGCTGGACTACTTGCGGGCCAACAGCTTCAAGACCTTCATCGTCTCCGGCGGCGGCATCGATTTCATGCGCCCATGGACCGAGCGCGTCTACGGCATCCCGCCGGAACAGGTCATCGGGTCGCAGATCGCCATGAAATACGAGGTGAAGAACGGCACGCCCGTGCTGATGCGCGAGCCGGAGATCGCCTTCATCGACGACAAGGCGGGCAAGCCCGCCGGCATCCAGCGACATATCGGGCGCCGGCCCATCCTCGCCTTCGGCAATTCGGACGGCGACTACCAGATGCTCGAATGGACGACCGCCGGTGCCGGCAGGCGCTTGGGACTCATCCTCCACCACGACGACGGCGAGCGGGAGTACGCCTACGACCGGGAGAGCCATGTCGGACGTCTCTCCAAAGGACTCGACGACGCCAGTTCCAAGGGCTGGACCCTCGTCTCTATGAAACGCGACTGGAGCCGGGTCTTCCCGCCCGCACCCGAGGTCTTGCCGAGCACACCTGACGGTCGTCATGAGTAAGATTTCGATCGCTTGGCTGGTCGCCCTCGGACTCTTCATTGGAATCCTGATCCTGCTGGAGGTAGGCCGGCGGATCGGTGAACGACGTCTCAGGCGCGACCCCGACGGGGCCCGCGCCGGGACGGGCGCCGTCGAGGGGGCGATCTTCGGTCTGGTGGGGCTGCTGATCGCCTTCACCTTTTCCGGGGCCGCCTCGCGCTTCGATGACCGCCGTGAGCTCATCGTGCAGGAGACCAATGCCATCGGCACCGCCTACCTGCGGCTCGATCTGCTGCCCGAAGGCGCGCGCGAGACCATGCAGGAGCGCTTCCGGCGGTATCTCGACGCGCGCATTGAGGGCTATCGCAAGCTGCCGGATGTCGAGGCGGCGCGGGTGGTGCTGACCCAGGCCAATGCCATGCAGGGCGAGATCTGGACTGCCGTGCTTGCCGCCGCCCACCGCGAGGGTGCCTCGCCGGACGCGCTGAAGCTTCTGCTGCCGGCACTCAACGACATGTTCGACATCACGACCACACGAACCAACGCGACCGCGATCCACCCGCCAATGATCATCTACGGCATGCTGGTCATCCTGACGCTGGCCTCGGCGCTCATGGCCGGCTACGGCATGGCCGGCAGCAAGGGGCGCCCCTGGCTGCACATCTTCGGCTTCGCCATCGTAATGGCCCTTGCGGTCTACATCATCATCGACATCGAGTACCCGCGCCTCGGACTGATCCGGGTCGAGGGCTTCGATCAGGCGTTGATGAATCTGCGGGCCGGCATGAAGTGATTCGCCCTGATTTCTCTTAAGTTGCTCGAAACTCGTCTTTCGGCACTCGCACTTGCCCGGAATGACTCCGCAGGTGGATCGGATGGCTCGGAATCTGTGATCTCAAGAGGTACCAAATGAGACTGATACAAACGCGGATCGCCTTGGCCACCGGTTTCCTGCTGGCGCTTCCCGCTGCCCACGCCAACGATGCTGCGGCCCTCGCTAAGGAGCTGTCCAATCCCGTGGCTGCGCTGATCAGCGTGCCCTTGCAGTCGAATTGGGAGCAGAACATCGGGCCGGACGACCGGGGCAGCCGCTACACGCTGAACCTCCAACCGGTGATTCCGATCTCTATCGGCGAGGATTGGAACCTGATCTCCCGCACCATCCTGCCGGTCGTCGATCAGTGGGGCATCGTTCCGGGCGCCGACAGTCAGTTCGGCCTCTCGGATACGGTGCAGAGCCTCTTCTTCTCGCCCAAGGCGCCGACCGCCAGCGGGCTAATTTGGGGTGCCGGTCCAGTGTTCCTGCTGCCAACCGCCACCGATGAACCGTTGGGAAGCGAGAAATGGGGCGCCGGCCCGACCGCCGTCGGACTGGTCCAGAAAGGCCCCTGGACTTTGGGCCTGTTGGCAAATCATATCTGGTCTTTCGCCGGGCCGCGCGACCGCGCCGACATCAACGCCACCTTCATCCAGCCCTTTGTCACCTACACCACACCCACCGCCTGGACCTTCACGCTCCAGACCGAATCCACCTACGACTGGGAGGGCGAGCAATGGAACGTGCCCATCGCCGTCCAGGTCGCCAAGTTGACCAAGATCGGCGGGCAACTGGTGCAGTTCCAGGCCGGCCCGCGCTATTACGCGGCGAGCACGGACACGGGCCCCGCGGGCTGGGCCTTGCGATTCAATGTCGTGCTGTTGTTTCCGCAATAGGGATGCTTAGGCGACTGTTTATGCCGAATGGTGCCCGAGGTCCGGGCGCTGTTGCCACCCCCTTTGCCAACCATAGAGGCGCTTCCCCATGAGATGGCTGATCGCAGCCCGCGCGACTCAAAGAAGCACGTTCCTGGGCCATGCGGCAGGCGGCCTCGGCCTCGTCTTCTGCGCGCTCGTCCCCTTGAGCGCGGCAGCCACCGAAGGCGGCACCAGTCACTACCTGCCCGGCGCGGTGGCGACGCTGATCGACTTGGCGCCGACCCAACCTGGCTGGGTGGTCGAGCCGGTCTACCTCCATTACCAG
The DNA here is from genome assembly GCF_903828115.1 of uncultured Thiodictyon sp. GTDB lineage: Bacteria > Pseudomonadota > Gammaproteobacteria > Chromatiales > Chromatiaceae > Thiodictyon. Next base: position 2,756 of record NZ_CAIKKU010000550.1, read on the forward strand.
GGCGACGCGGGGACCAAAAGAACCCTTCCGGTCGCCGGCCTCGACGCCCTCGGCCTCAAGGCGACCCTCGACGCCCTGTTGATCGGTGGCTTCTATACCCTCGATCACAAGGTTCTGGGTGCGTATTACAGCGTCGGCGCCCTACTTCCCTACACCTGGATCACGGCAGAAGCGACGGTAGAGACCGTCATCGGGAACCTGCGGGTGCGGGACACCAAGGAGGGGCTTGGCGATGTGACGCTAATCCCGGTCATGCTCGGCTGGAAGGAGGGCTCCTGGCAATACGATTTTGCGCTCTCGGTCTATGCCCCGACCGGGGAATACGAGGTGGGCCGCCTGGCCAATCCCGGGCTCAACTACTGGAGCATCAACCCCATCGTCGGCGCCGCTTACAGCAACCCCAAGACCGGCTTCAACGCGGCCCTGCACGGCGGGGTCATGTTCAACACGCAGAACCCGGACACCGACTACCGAAGCGGCACGCTGGTGCATCTGGAGGGCAGCGTCCAACAGCTCATCCCCGCGGGGAAAGGCTTTCTCAGCCTGGGCCTCGAAGGCTTCTGGGTGGAGCAGGTGACCGCAGACAGCGGACAGCGTCCGATCCTCGGCGACTTCAAGGGCCGCACGGCCGGCCTCGGGCCGGTGCTGGGCTATGTGCTCCCTTTGGGTAAGCAGAATTTCGTCACCGAACTGCGGTGGCTCCGGGAGTTGGATACCAAAAACCGGCTCGAGGGGGACTACGTCTGGCTCAAGCTCGTCTATCAGTTTTGAGCCGGCGCGGGTTCCTCACACCTTGCCTACGGCGAACGCGATGCCATCCGCGACGGCGAAAGGCGTATACGCGGCGATTATCAAATCAGCGACCTGCGCGATGCCACGGCAGAGCGTCTGCAAGACCGACTGCATCATTGCAAGGTCCAGGGACTCGCCAAGGTCGATGGGGAGAAGTACCCCTACGAAGGGGGCGGCGCGCCCCCGCAGCTCATCGCCGGCAGCAATGGCGAGGCCGAGGTGGTGTTCAAGAACGACTGTGTCGTCTACTATGATCGTCGCGGGCGGGCGGACCAATGTATCGCCGAAATGCCAAGGCAACGAGGTAACCAAGGCCGATCAGGCGCTGCGCGCCTACCGCCGCGAGCCGGGTCTTTAGGTACTGCCGATAACGCCATTTTCGTTGTAGTTGTCGTTGTCGTTGTCGTTGTCGTTGTCGTTGTCGTTGTCGTTGTCGAGATTATCCTAGCGCCCCGGAATCTCGCGCGCCCCAACGTGCATCGCTTCTCCGATTACGATTACGATTTCGACAACGACAACGACAACGATTGTGTCTAGCGTGTCCTTGACTCGCTAACCCCTTGATATGGCACAATCCCTGATCCCAACCGAGGCCTCAGTTCCGCTATGAAATCACTCCCTTTCATCTTTCTCGTCTGGCTCGTTGCGGCGCTGCCGGTCCTGGCCGCCGATGGCATCCGCGAGGAGGCGGTGCACTTCAAGGCCGGGACCTCGGGCACCACGCTCAAGGGCCGCCTGCGCGGCGACCAGGACGTCGACTATGTGCTCGGGGCCAAGGCCGGGCAGCGGATGACGGTGGACCTGCACACGGACAATCCGCAAGCCTATTTCAATATCCTGCCCCCGGGGACCGACGAGGCCATCTTCGTCGGCAGCAGCGTCGGCAATCGCTTCACCGGCACCCTGCCGGCCGACGGCAACTACCGCATCCGGGTCTACCTGATGCGCCCCGCCGCCCGCCGCGGCGAGACGGCGAACTATCGGCTCGGTATCAAGATCGGCGGCGGCGCCCACGCGGGCGCCAGCGCCCCCAAGGGCGACTTCGCGGACAGCCTGGCCGGCGGCCCGGACTTCTGGCAGGTCACCGGCGTCCCCGCGAATGACCAACTCAACGTCCGGCGCAGCCCCTCGGCAAAGGCCGCGACCATCGTCGGTCTGCCCAACGGCGCCGTCCTGCGCAATCACGGCTGCGAGATCCACGGCGGCCAGCGGTGGTGTCGGGTCTCCATGCAGGACGACCCCGGCCGCCGCGGCTGGGTCGCCGGCCGCTATCTGCGCGAGTCGTCCAACTAGTCGCCCCCGGAGAGCCTGCGCAGGCGTGCGCCGCGACGCCGTGAAAGTCGCGCGGCGACGCTGTGGGAGCGGCTTCAGCCGCGACGAGGCCTCGCAAGCTGCCGCAACGCCGCAGGTTACCGCGGCCTCGCAGCGCATCGCCGCTGCAAGCCGCCCACCACGCACGCCTTTCATCTTGCGGGGTGGCTGCTGTTGCTCACGAACATGCCTTCGTCGCGATGATCTGGTGCGCGGGGCGGGTATCCACATCGGCCCGGCCATCGCGTTCAGGGCTGAAACCCCCGCAGCCGCAGGCTGTTGCTGACGACGAAGAGGCTGGAGACACTCATCGCCGCCGCGGCGATCATGGGGCTTAGGAGCCACCCGGTCAGCGGGTAGAAGACCCCGGCCGCCAATGGAATGAGGGCGACGTTGTAGGCATAGGCCCAGAAGAAGTTGAGCCGGATGGTGCGCAGTGTGCGCCGTGCCAGGGCGACGGCCGCGGCGACCGCGGTCAGGTCGCCGGTCATCAGGATGACCTCGCCGGCCTCCACGGCGATCTCGGTGCCGGTACCGATGGCGATGCCGACGTCCGACTGCACGAGCGCCGGGGCGTCGTTGATACCGTCGCCGACGAAGGCGACCCGATGGCCCTGGGCCTGGAGACGCTTGACCTCGGCCGCCTTGTCGCCGGGCAGGACCTCACTGATGACGCGCTCGATGCCGACCTGCCGGGCGACCGCCTCGGCGGTGCGGCGACCGTCGCCGGTCAGCATGGTCAGGGTCAGTCCCAGCGCGTGCAGTCGGGCGAGCGCCATGCGGCTGCTCGCCTTGATGGGATCGGCCACCGCCAGCACCGCCAGCAGTTGGCCATCGGCCGCCAGATAAATCGGGGTCTTACCGTCGGCGCCCAGATGTCCCGCCAGGTCGGCCGCAACCGCGAGTTCAACCCCCAGTCGCTCCATGAAGCGGGCGGCGCCGACCGCGACCCGGCGGCCCGCGACCTGGGCCTGGATGCCGAAGCCGGGGACGGCCTCCAGGTCGGCCGCCGGTGCCGACACCAGCCCCCGCGCCCGTGCGGCCGCGACGATGGCCGCGCCGATCGGGTGCTCGCTGTGGACTTCCACGGCGGCGGCCAGGGCCAGGGCGGCGTCCTCGTCCGTGCCGAAGGCGGTGAGATCGGTCAGGGCCGGTCGACCCTCGGTCAGGGTCCCGGTCTTGTCCAATACCACTTGGTCCACCCGCGCCAGGGTCTCCAGGGCGGCACCGCGACGGAACAGGATCCCCAGGGCCGCGCCGCGGCCGGTGCCGACCAGGATGGCCGTGGGCGTGGCGAGCCCCATGGCGCAGGGGCAGGCAATCAGCAGGACGCTCACGGCGGTGACGAAGGCGTAGCTCAGCGCGGGCGCCGGGCCCAGCCACAGCCAGCCCAGGAAGGTCAGCAGGGCCGCCCCCATGACCAGGGGGACGAAGACCGCCGCGATGCGGTCGGCCACCCGCTGGATCGGCAGCTTGCCGGCCTGCGCCTGCTCCACCAGCCGAACGATCTGGGCCAGCACCATGTCCGCACCCACGCGGGTGGCACGGTAGCGGAAGGCCCCGGTCTGGTTCACCGTCGCACCCAGCACCGCGTCCCCGGGGGCCTTGCGCACCGGCAACGGCTCGCCGCTGATCATGGATTCATCGACATAGCTCCCGCCCTCGGTCAGGGTCCCGTCCACCGGGATACGCTCGCCGGGCCGCACGGCCAGCAGGTCCCCGGGGACCACCGCCGCGGCCGGGATCTGCGCCTCCCCGTCCGGGCGCACCACCCGGGCGGTCTGCGGTTGCAGGCGCACCAGACGGCGGATGGCCTCGGAGGTGCGGCCCTTGGCCAGGGCCTCCAGGGTCCGCCCCAGCAGGATCAGGGTGACGATGACCGCCGCCGCCTCGAAATAGAGGTGGGCGGTACCGGCGGGAAAGTATCCGGGCAGCGTCAACGCGGCGACCGAGTAGAGATAGGCGGCCAGGCTGCCGATCATCACCAGGGCGTTCATGCCGGGGGCCAGGTGCCGCAGTTCAGTCCAGCCGGCGCGCAGGAAGCGCCGCCCCGCCCACAGCAGGACCGGGGTCGCCAGGGCGAATTGCACCCAATCCCAGAGGGGCGCGGGCTGCTGCGCGTGCGGGGCCCAGCCGAGCCAAGGCCCAAGCCCATGCAGCAGCATGGGTCCCATGCTCAGAAGCAGCAGCGGGACCGTGAAGACGACGGCCACGCCGAGGTCGCGTCGCAACCCGGCGAGCGCCGCTGCCTGCCGCGACTGGGGCAGGTCCGGGGCCGCGCCCCCTGGCGGCTCCGCCGCGGGGACAATCGGCGTATAGCCCGCCGCGCCGATGGCCGCGACGATGCCCTCGGGACTCAGAGTGTCCGGGAGATACCGGACCGTCGCGGCCTCGGTGCTCAGGTTGACCGTGGCGTCGATCACTCCCGGCAGGGCGCGGACGGCGCGCTCCACCCGCGCCACGCAGGCGGCGCAGGTCATGTCGGCGACCCCAATCGTCGCGGTTGCCGACACCGGTTCGTAACCGGCACCCCGGACGGCCTCAAGCAACCGCGGGACATCCACCCGGTCGCCCTGCACCACGGCGGTCTCCGCCGCCAGGTTGACCGCGGCGGCCGTGACCCCGGGCTGACGGGCCAGCACCCGCTCCACCCGCGCCACGCAGGAGGCGCAGGTCATGCCGTTGACGCCGAAGCGGATTTCCTGGCTCATGTTAAGCTCCTCGCGGGTTGCCGACGACCCGCGCCAGGTCGCCGTTACGCCGCGTCAGCGGCAAGACTGTTCTCCTAGTAAATCACTTTTCTCGGATCAGTGGAGCGCCTAAAGTAGGGACACCCTAATGACGACCCGGCCCCCCGGCCGGAACCACCACCGGGCGCAACCCAATGACCCCGATGACACGCTACACCTGGCCCGCGATGACGGCCCACTGGCTGATCGCCGCCCTGATCCTGGTCGCCCTGCCGCTCGGCTGGTACATGCACGACCTGCCGCTCTCCCCCACCAAGCTGCGGCTCTATTCCTATCACAAGTGGATCGGCGTGACCGTGCTCCTGCTGTTCGTGCCGCGCCTGCTGATCCGGCTGCGGTATCCGCCGCCCGCACCTTTGCCGGCCCCCGCCTGGCAGCAGCGCATGGCCACCCTGACCCACGGCGCACTCTATCTGCTGATGGCGGCCGTGCCGCTGTCCGGCTGGCTGATGAGTTCGGCCAAGGGCTTCCCGGTGGTCTATCTGGGTGTCCTGCCCCTGCCGGACCTGGTGGTCCGGAACCCCGCGCTCGGCGATTGGTTGAAAGCGGCGCACGAGACCCTGAGCTTTACCCTGCTTGGGCTCATCGTGCTGCATGTCGCCGCCGCCCTCAAGCACCAATTGATCGAGCGCGACGGGACCCTGTGGCGGATGCTGCCCTTGGGCAAGTTGCGGAGCGCGCACGCCGAGAAGGCACAGTTTGGCCGCAAGTGAACGCCAAGAGACGCAAATGATCCATAACTCGCCGGGGCGGGACGCCCTGGCTCCCACTGCTGAGGACCACCAGATGCTTGCCTTACCGCGAAACCGCCTCACCGCCCTCGCATCCGCCCTCCCCGGCCTGCTGCTCGCCTTGGGCCTGGGCAGCGCCCAGGCCCTGGAGTTCAACCAGGTCCAGGCCGATCAGAGCAAGGTCAGTTTCGTCTCCCGGCAGATGGGCGTGCCGGTCGCGGGGACCTTCGCCAAGTTCAGCGGCACCCTCGCCTTCGACCCCGCCCAACCGACCCTGGCCGCGGCCCGCGTCGCGATCGATCGGGCCGGCATCGACGCCGGCTCCCAGGAGGCAAACGACGAGGTCGTCGGCAAGCAATGGCTCAATGTGAAGGCCTTCCCGAGCGCCCAATTCGTCGCGACCAGCGTCGAGGCACGCGGCGAGAAAGGCTATACGGCCGTCGGCAAGCTCACGATCAAGGGCCAGACCCGGGAGGTCAGGGCCCCGTTCAGCTTCCGGCAGGAGGGCAACACCGGCGTCTTCGACGGCGGCTTCGTCCTCAAGCGCCTGGACTTCGGGATCGGCGAAGGCCCCTGGTCCGATGTGAGCACGGTTGCCGACGAGATCGAGATCAGGTTCCACGTCGTCGCTACCGCGGCCAAGCAATAGGTAACGAGTCAAGAACAGGTTAAACACAACACAATCGTTGTCGTTGTCGTTGTCGTTGTCGTAATCGTAAAACGATGCCATCTGGCGTTCAAGACAATCCTGGACGCTACGATAATCTGGCCTCGATCATCGTTCCGGCCACCGCGGTGTGTCGGTCGGCCTTCAGGCCGACCGACTGGGAGCGCCGCACCCCAGTGCGGCCCGGCCTGTCCGCAGCACGCAACGCAGCGGTCGCC
>NZ_CAIKKU010000551.1 GCF_903828115.1 uncultured Thiodictyon sp.
CCCCCTATACTTCAGCCCCCACCCACCCACCGGGCCCCGCCATGCCCCGCGCCACCCTGCTGCGACAACGCCTGCTGGCCCTGTTCCTGGCCGCCCTGTTCGCCTTCTTCTCACCGCTGCCGGGCCGCTTCGAGTCGATGCCGGACCTGCACGGCATCCCCGCGCTCGATCTCTATCTCTTCGGCGTCTGGGCGCTGGTGATCGCGATCGCCGCCTGGGCCTGCTCGCGGGGCCGCGATTGAACCCGCCCGCCGCCGGTGAACCGCTCGTGATCACCGGCCCGCTCATCATCGGCGTCGCCTGCGTCTATCTGGGCCTGCTGTTTGCGCTCGCCTTTTGGGCCGACCGGCGGGCCGACCAGGGCCGCTCGGTGATCGGCAATCCGACCGTCTACGCCCTCTCGCTCGCCGTCTACTGCACCGCCTGGACCTTCTACGGCAGCGTCGGGCGCGCCACCGGCGCGGGCCTGGGCTTCCTCGCCATCTATGTGGGTCCGACCCTGATCGCGCTCCTGTGGGGCTCGGTGCTGGTGAAGATGGTGCGCGTGAGCAAGGCGGAGCGCATCACCTCGATTGCGGACTTCATCGCCTCGCGCTACGGCATGAGCCAGTTGCTCGGCGGCCTGGTGACGGTCATCGCGGTGTTCGGGGTGGTGCCCTATATCGCGCTGCAGCTCAAGGCCATCGCCTGGAGCTTCACCATCCTGGTGCACTACCCGCAGGTGCGGATGCCCCAGGCCCAGAACCTGCCCTTTTGGCAGGACACCGGCTTCATCGTCGCCCTGCTGCTCGCCGCCTTCACCATCCTCTTCGGCACCCGCCACCTGGACGCCAGCGAGCGCCACGAGGGGATGGTGGCGGCGGTGGCCTTCGAGTCCATCGTCAAGCTCGTCGCCTTCCTGGCGGTGGGGCTCTGGGTAACCCTGGGGCTCCTGGGTTTCGACGGGACCCTCGGCGCCCCGCTGCTGCCCCCGGCCCTCGACGACCCGCACCTGGCCCCGCTGCTGGACCCGGCGATCCGCTCACCCGCCGACTGGTTCGCCATCTCGCTGCTGGCCGCGCTGGCGGTGATGCTGCTGCCGCGCCAGTTCCAGGTGGCGGTGGTGGAGAACAGCGACGAGCGCCAGATCCGGCGGGCGATCTGGCTCTTTCCGCTCTATCTGCTGCTGATCAACCTGTTCGTGATCCCGATCGCGATCGCCGGGCTCCTGGTCTTCCCTGACGGCCAGGTGGACCCGGACACCTTCGTCCTCACCCTGCCGATGGCCTTCGGCCACCCGTGGCTGGCGTTGGCGGTCTTCATCGGCGGCCTTTCGGCGGCCACCGGAATGGTGATCGTGGAGGTCATTGCCCTGACCACCATGGTCAGCAACGACCTGGTGCTGCCGGTGCTGCTGCGCCGCTGGCACCAGCGCCCCGAGAGCATGGACCTGGGCCGCCTGCTGCTCATCATCCGCCGCGCCGCCATCCTGCTCATCCTGATGCTCGGCTGGCTCTATTACCGGCTGGCGGGGGAGGCCTATGCCCTGGTGGGCATCGGGCTCATCAGCTTCGCCGCGGTCGCCCAGTTCGCACCGGTGGTCTTCGCCGCGCTCTACTGGCGCGGCGGCACCCGGGAGGGCGCCCTGGCCGGACTCTCGGCCGGCTTCCTGGTGTGGCTCTACACCCTGCTCCTGCCCTCCTTCGCCCGCTCCGGCTGGCTGCCGTCCGCGTTCATCGAGTCCGGGGCCTTCGGCATCGATCTCCTCAAGCCCCAGAGTCTCTTCGGGCTCGCCCACTGGAACGAGGTGACCCACTGCCTGTTCTGGAGTCTGTCCGCCAACATCGGCGCCTTTCTGGTGGTCTCCTCGCTGCGCGCGCCCAACGCGGTGGAGGCCACCCAGGCGAGCGCCTACGTGGATGCACTCAAGCACGGCCGGCGCACCAGCCTGCCGCTGTGGCGCGGCAGTGCCGAGGTCGCGGAACTGCGCACCCTGGCCGAGCGCTTCCTGGGGACCGAGCGCACCCGGCGCGCCTTCAGCGGTTATGCCGCCTCACGCGGGATCACGACCCCGGAGAGCCTCCCGGCGGACGCCCAGACGGTCGATTTCGCCGAGACCCTGCTGTCCGGGGCCATCGGCGGGGCCTCCGCCCGGGTCATGGTCGCCGCCGTGACCGAGGAGGAGGCCCTGGGGGTCGACGAGGTCCTGGACATCCTGGACGAGGCCTCCCAGGTGCGCGCCTACAGCCTGGAACTGGAACAGAAGTCGCGGGAACTGGAGGCGGCCAGCGCGGAACTGCGCGCCGCCAACGAGCGGCTCCAGGAGTTGGATCGGCTCAAGGACGACTTCATGTCCTCCGTCACCCACGAGTTGCGCACCCCGCTGGCCGCGATCCGCGCCTTCTCCGAGATCCTGTTCGACGACCCGGAGATCGAGGTCGGCGAGCGCAAGCGCTTCCTCGGCATCCTGGTGAGTGAGACCGAACGCCTCTCGCGGCTGGTCAATCAGGTCCTGGATCTCGCCAAGATCGAATCGGGCCACGCCGACTGGCTGATCGAGCCGGTCGATCTGCGGGAGGTCATCGAGCAATCGGTGGCCGCAACCGGGCAGTTGATCCAGGGGCGCGGGGCGCAGGTCGCCGTCGCCTTCGAGGCCGACGGGGACCCGCCGCCCGCGCCGCTGGTCCTGGCCGACCGGGACCGACTGGTCCAGGTCCTGGTCAACCTGCTCTCCAACGCCGCCAAGTTCGTCCCGACGGCGGGCGGACTGGTGCAGGTGCGACTGCGGCGGCGGGGGGACTGGCTGCGGGTATGCGTCGCGGACAACGGGCGCGGCATCCCGGCGGCGGACCTGGAGTTGGTGTTCGAGAAATTTCGCCAGGCCGCCGACGGCGGGGAGAAGCCCATCGGCACCGGTCTCGGGCTGCCCATCAGCCGCCAGATCGTGGAGAATTTCGGCGGCCGGATCTGGGCCGAGGCCGGCACGCCCGCGGGTGCTACCCTGTGCTTCGAGCTGCCCGCACTCGCCTACACCACCGCCCGGAACGGCGCGGAAGCACCGTCGCAGCAGAACAGCGAATCCGCGCCCAACGCGAATGAACGCGAATCAGAGTGAGAGTCCACCATGAGCCACCATGTCCTGATCGTCGATGACGAACCCAACATCGTCATCTCACTGGAATTTCTCTTGAAACGGGAGGGCTTCACGGTCACCGTGGCGCGCGACGGCGAGGAGGGCCTGGCCGCCATCCGCGCCGCACGCCCGGATCTCGTGATACTGGACGTGATGATGCCCAAGCTCGACGGCTACGCGGTCCTGCAGGCGGTACGGGGGGACCCGCAACTGGCCGCCACCCGCATCCTGATGCTCACCGCCAAGGGCCGCGAGGCCGAGCAGAAGAAGGGCCTGCTGCTCGGGGCCGATGCCTACATGCCCAAGCCCTTCTCCACCCACGATCTCATCGCCAATGTGCGCAGGCTGCTGATTGCCGACGCCGCGACCGCGCCGACCGGAAACTGAGCCATGAGCGACACCAACGACTTTTCACCCACGCAGGGCTTCGACGAGTCCCAGCTCAACATGGGCATGGAGCAGACCGGGGGTGCGGATCAGGCGCTCCTGCGCACCCTGGCCCGCCGCCGCCCGCCGGTGGTCCCGCCCGCGGCGACGCTGCGCGACACCCTCTACCAGATCAGCCAGCGCCAGGAGGACGCGGCGGTGATCGCCGACCCGGCCACCGGCCTGCCGCTGGGGCTCGTCACCCTGCGCGAGATGCTGCACGTCATCAGCTTCGAGGGGGGCGGACTCGACGACCCGGTGGCCGCCCACATGATCGGCGCACCACTGACCATCGCCGCGGACTCCCCCGCCCATCGGGCCAAGGTCCTGATGACCAGGCGCGGGGCCAAGCACCTGCTGCTCATCGAGGGCGACGGGCGGCTCTTCGGCCTGGTCGGCCAGGCGGACCTGCTGGGGCTGCGCGCCGGCGGGGCCGAGGCCCTGATCGAGTCCATCGGCACTGCCCGCGACCTGCCCGCCATGACCCTGGCCGCGGATCAGGTGCGCAAACGCGGCGCCGAGTTGTTCCGCTCCGGCATGGGGGTGGAGGCGCTGTGTCAGTGGGTCTCCGGGCTCCATGACCTGATCGCCATGCGGGTCATCGAGATCATGGAGGACGAGGTCGACCTCCCCGCCGTGCCCTGGTGCTGGCTGGTCTTCGGCTCCGAGGGCCGGCTGGAGCAGACCTTCGCCACCGACCAGGACAATGGGCTCATCTTCGTCCCGCCGGAGCCCGCCGCCACCGAGAGCCTGCGCGCCGCCTTCCTGCCCTTCGCCCAGGCGGTCAACCAGGCCCTGCACCACTGCGGCTTCGAGCGCTGCCGCGGCAACATCATGGCCGGCAACCCGAGCTGGTGCCTGAGCGAAGGGGAGTGGCGGCGGCGCTTCGCCGACTGGCTGGCCGAGCCCGACCCCCAGGCCGTGCTCAACGGCGCCATCTTCTTCGATTTCCGCCCGCTCTACGGCAGCTTTGAAGCCGCCGACCGGCTGCGCGCCTGGCTGCTGGCGCAGACCGGCAGCGAGGTCCGCTTCCTGCACCACCTGGCGCAACAGGCCGTCAACGTCGCGCCCCCGGTCGGCTGGGCCGGCCAATTCAGCTACGACCGCAACCGCGACTTCCCCCACACCATCGACCTCAAGCTCCAGGGCGCCCGCCTCTTCGTCGACCCGGCCCGCGTCTGGGCGCTCAAGCACGGTGTCTGGGCGACCAACACCGCCGAGCGCCTGCGCGCCGTCGGCGCCTGCCTGGGACGCGGCAGCGCCGACACCGCGGTCGAGATCGAGGCCTTTCATCTCATCCAACGCTTCCGCATCAACCAACAGCTCCAGACCACCGACCCGGACGCCGTCAACCGCGTCGACCCGGACGACCTCAATGAACTGCATCGCCTGATGCTCAAAGAGGCCTTCAAGCAGGCCAAGAAGATGCAGGCCCGGCTGCGCCAGCAGTGCTTGTCGTAACCCAGACTCCGACACCGGCAGGCACACCCGGCAGGCACACAATGAGTGACCCGCAACCGGGCGGCCATCCGCGCGCGCCGGTCAGTTCCCCCTGCATCGACGTCTGCCGGCTGGACGACGCCGGCGGCCTCTGTCTGGGCTGCTTTCGCACGCTCGATGAAATCGCGGGCTGGGGCGACGCCGCGGATGACCTGCGGCTCCACATCCTGGCCGCCGTCGCCCGTCGCCGTGAGGAACAGGACCCTTGGCAGGGCGATCTGCGTGGTGACTGCGACCACTGATGGCAGCCAGGCCGCTTACGAGCGCAGTGCAAGCCGCGGACCCGCCCGAGACACTTAAGCCGGGTTTGCCTGCACCAGCGTTTTCAACTGCTCAAGTACCGCGGCCTGCAGACCACGGAGTTCTTCCAGGCCCGCCGACACCTCCAGACCCCGGCCTTGGCCGCGCAGTTCACACAACACGACGACCAACGCATGAACGCGCTGGTGCAACGCTTGGATGGACTGGAAGGCTGGCCGCGTACCGTAGCGGCCGCGCCCGTCGGCATCCAGCCAGATACCGAAGCCGCACTGGTAGCCGTCCAGCGGCGGTGGGACCTCACGCTCGCCCCGCAGATAGCCTTCCACTGCGACCATCCAGGCGCGATGGGCGGCGCCGGCAAAGAGCAGCGGTACCGCGTCGCGGCTCACCGGGGCCAAATCGAGCCAGGTCGGATGGGGCCGCCAGGTCGCCGCCCAGGTGGGGATAGCCGCGGCCGGCATCGGCGGGGCAATGCCGTAGCCCTGGGCCAGTTCGCAGCCGAGTTTCAGCAGCATCTCACCCTGTTCCAGGGTCTCTACCCCTTCGGCGATGAGCTGGCGACGGAAGGCGACGCACAGGTCGATCACGCTATCCAGGATGGCCAGGTCATCCGGGTCGTCCAGCATGTCGCGCACGAAGCTCTGGTCGATCTTGATCTGGATCACCGGCAGGCGTTTCAAGTAGGTCAGCGACGCATAGCCGGTGCCGAAGTCATCCAGGGCACAGGGTACCCCGATCCCCCGGCAGGCCTCGATCACCTGGGACACCCGGGCCAGGTCGGCCAGGGCGCTGGTTTCCAGCACCTCCAATTCGAGGTCCCCCGGCTTGACGTGCGGATGCGCCGCCAGCAGCGCGCCCAGGCGCTCGACGAAGTCAGGCTGCTGCAACTGGCGGGCGCCGACATTGACACTGACCGGGGTCTTGAGGCCGACGGCCTGCCAGTGCTCCATCTGGCGCAGCGCAGTCGCGATCACCCATTCGCCGACCTCCACGGCCAGCGGATGGTCCTCGATCACCGGCAGGAAGGCCGCCGGCAGCAGCAGCCCGCTTTCCGGGTGTTGCCAGCGGATCAGGGCCTCGACACCGATGACGGCCCCCGTGCGCATGTTCACCTTGGGCTGGTAATGCAGCACGAATTCGCCCGCGTCCAAGGCGCCGCGGATGCGCTCGATACTTTCATGATAATGGCGCACCCTGCGGTCCAACGCGGCATCGAAGACGTGGTACCGGTTCTTGCCCGCCAGTTTCGCCTGATACATGGCTTGATCCGCTTGGCGCAGCAGTTGCTCCGGATCGATGTCGTCGGCCTGCGGGTAGAAGGTCACGCCGACACTGGCGGAGGCTCGCAGCACCTGCCCATCAACCGGCACCGCTTGGGCGGCAGCGGCGAGCAGGCGAGCGAGCAGCGGCACGCTGGTCTGGATGTCGGCCAGGTCGAGCAGCACGGCGACGAACTCGTCGCCACCGATGCGGGCAAGGGTATCGCCCTCGCGCAGGACCTGCTGCATGGCGGCCGCCGCGGCGATCAGCAACTGGTCGCCCGCGGCATGCCCGTGCTGATCGTTGATGGCCTTGAAGCCGTCCAGATCGAGGAACGCGACGGCGAACAGGCGCCCATAGCGCTGCGCCTGGACCATGCCCTGGTGCAGGCGGTCGGCCAACAGGACGCGATTGGGCAGGCCGGTCAGCGCATCGTAGTGGGCGAGGTGCTGCAAGGCGCGCTCCTGCTCCTTGATCAGGGTGATGTCGGAGAGCAGCGTCACATACTGCCGGGTATTGCCCTGAGCATCGGGCACGGCGCTGATGGTTTGCATCACGGCGTACACTTCGCCGTTGTTGCGGCGGTTCCAGATCTCGCCGGACCATTGGCCGCGTTCGGTGAGGCTGTCCCACATGGCGGCGTAGAATGCCTGGTCCTGACGCCCGGAACTGAGCAGGCGCGGGTTGCGGCCCAGGACCTCGTCGCGACTGTAGCTGGTGATCCGACTGAAGGCGTCATTGACATCGATGATAGTGCCGTCGGCGGCGGTGATCATGATGCCTTCCCAGGCATGGGTGAAGACGTTCGCCGCCAATTGGACTTTCTCTTCGGCCTGCTTGCGTTCGGTGATGTCCTCATAGATCCCCAGCAATCCGAATACGGCGTGGTTCCGATCCCTGAGTGCAACCTTCGATTTACGAACCCACATCGTCTGGCCGCGCGAACTCGTCTGCTGTTCATCATAGGACAGCTTGGAGCTACCAGAGGCCATGACGGACCGGTCATCGGCGCGATACAGATCGGCCTGCGCCACCCATCCCAGCTGATAGTCGTCTTTTCCGATCACATCCCGCGGGTGCGCCACCCCGGCATCCTTGGCAAAGGCCGGATTGCACCCGAGATAGCGCAGGTTGCGGTCCTTCCAGAACACCCGAATCGGAGCGGTATCAATGATCGTCAGGAGCAGTGTCTGCGCCTCGTCAATCGCCGCTGCCGCCTGTTTGCGCTCGGTGATGTCGGTCCGTGTGATGACCGCGCCGGCGCCGGTGTCGCCCCCCAACGGCGTGACGATCATCATGAACCAGCGCGATTGCGTCGGTGAATGGCAGGGGTATTCCAGTGTGAAGCCGGGTAAGCGCCCGTCCAGCACCGCCCGGATCCCCGCGTCGGCGCTCGCCCCATCATCCTGCTCACTGAAACCGGTGCCGGTCCCGCAGACGTCCAGATAATTGATGCCGACGTCCGTATGCCGCGCCGAGCTGCCGGGTTCGTTGCCGTTCTCCACGGCGAAGCGCCGCCAGGGTTCATTAACCGCCAGGATCACCCCGTCGCGCCCCACCACGGCGATCTCGGCGGGGACAGCATTCAGAATGGCGAGCGTGAAGGCTTCGCCCTCCCGCAATGACGCCTCGTGACGCCTGATCTCTTCGGTAAGCCTGCCGGCGATCCGCTCGGCGTTGGTTCGGGTATTGATCACCGCGAGCATCAGCCAGAACACCAGGCCAGTGAGTGTCAGGCCGCCGGCCAGGGTTACCAAGGCGGGCGCGTCGCCGCTGCCGGGGGCGCTCGCGGTGCGATCGAACACCAGCAGCCAGGGGCGGCCGTTGAAGTCGAGCGTCCGCTGCTGGTGGAAGGGCGAATGCCCAGCGGGTGCACCGTCAGGTTGGCTGTCGAACAGGAGTGCGGCGGGCGCCGCCTCGCGACCATCGTAGATGGTCAGGTCGACGCCCTTACCTTCATGACTTCCCCAGTCGCCGAGGATGCCGGTCATCAGGTCATCCATGCGGTAGGGGCTGTAGGCCCAGCCGAGCAGCGCCGCGCGCCGCTGTTCAAGCGTCTGCGCCGGCGCCCCGTTGCGGTAGACGGGGACATACATGAGGGTCTCGGCCTGGACTTGGCTGCCGGTCTCCTGCACCAGTTCCACCTTGCCGGACAGGGTGGCCACACCGGTGTCGCGTGCCTGGTCCATGGCGGCCCGCCGGACCGGCTCGGCATACATATCGAAGCCGAAGGCGCGCAGGTTGCGGTCGCGGAAGGGTTCCAGATAGATGATGGAGGTATAGAGGGCGCGGCGGCCGGGCGGACGAATGCTGTAGTCGGCAAATCCCTCGCCCCGGATGCGCTCGAGGTGGGCGGCGAGTTCCTCCGGGCGGATGACTTCGGCAAACCCGATCCCCTGGACGCCGGGAACGCTTCGGCTCGCCCGCAGGGTCTCGACGTAGGCCCGCCACGCGTTGCGATCGACCCTGGTCGACGCGGCAAACAGGGCGGCACCGCCGCGCAGGATCAGCGCATAGGCGCCAAGACGCTCCCGGACCTTGAGGGCAACCTGATCGCAGTCGAAGGCAAAGTGCCTGACGGCATCCTGTTCCATGCCCTGCCTGACGTGAAGGGCGACGACGACGCTCGCCAGTAATCCGACGCCGAGCGTCACCCAGGCGAGTCTCATCTTCCGGGATAGGTTGAACTTCAGCATAGGGATTGCGGGAAAGGCCTGCAGCGCCGAGTGCGCCGACCATTATCCACCCGCGAGGAGCGGCAGCGGAATCTCGCCTTGCGCGACGCCATCACCGACACCGCCACCGGCGGCTGCCCGGCCGGCAGCGGGGACGACACCATCGTCCTGACGGCCGCTGCCTGCACCTTCACGGTGCGCAACGGCAACGCCAAGGGTAGCAACGCCTACTTGGCCGGGGGCGGACTCGGGGCCGGCGGGGCTATCTTCAACCAGGGCGATCTGACTCGTCGAACGCGTACAGGAATGAGTGTGTGCAAGGGTGGCACTATATCATGCGCACGTGCACCTGGCGGCAGCGCCGATCGCCCGGCCGTGGCGAGGGCCCGCCGCAGGCCGCCGGTCACCCGCCTCCAGCGCGGCCCGCGTCCGCCGTCTCCGCCTGACCCGGTCGGCGTATCGGCCACAGGGCCTCGCCGCCCGCCTCCAGGTGGCACAGGTAGGCCCGCAGGTCGAACTCATACTGACCATAGCCCGGCTCCAGGTGCGCACAGAGCTGATAGAAGGCCCGGTCGTGCTCGCGTTCCTTCAGGTGGGCGAGCTCGTGCACGGCGATCATGCGCAAGAACTCCACCGGCATGTCGCGGAACAGGCCGGCGATACGTATCTCCCGTTTGGCCTTGAGCCTCGTGCCCTGCACCCGCGAGATCGTGGTGTGGGTCCCGAGCGCGTGCCGAACCACATGCAGCCGGTTGTCGTAACTCACCCGCGACAGCGGATCCGCCTTGCGCATGAAGGCCGCCTTGAGTTCGCCGACATAGGCGTAAAGCGCCGCATCGGTGCGCACCGCGTGCACCGTCGGATAGCGCTTTACCAGCAGCGGGGCGAGTTGGCCCTCGTCCATGAGCCGGCGCACCTGGGCGACCAGCGGCGCGGGATAGGCTGAGAGGTATTTCATCGTCGTCATCGCGGCGGCCGCGGCCCGGGTGCGCGCCGTGCCGCCCGCGGCCGGGACCCCCACGCCTCATGGGCCAGCGGCAGGCCGTTCAACAGCGCCCGGTATTGCGCCCACTGCGGCAGGTGCCCGTCCAGCAGCGTCTTGAACCGCTCATTGTGATGCCGCTCCAGCAGGTGCGCCAACTCGTGGGCCACGATGTATTCAAGGCACTGCACCGGCTTCTTGGCCAGTTCGGCGTTGAGCCGGATCGCACCTGAGTCGGGATTGCAGCTACCCCACCGCGTCTTCATGCGCTGGATGAAAACCCTTCCCACCTGCACCCCAAGGATCGCTTCCCACCGGGTGATCAGCCCCGTCGCGGCCTCCTTGAGCTGCCGACGATACCATCCGGCCATGATGGCCTTCCTCTTTTCCTCGCTCGTACCAGGCCGCACCCGCAGAACCAGGGTGCCGGGATCGAGCACCACGGTCGGGGTCGCCTCCTCCTCGATGACCTTGAGCAGGTAGCGCGTCCCCCAGAGGGAGTGGCTCTCACGGTCCAGGAACTCGCGCGGCGTCTCGCGCGCCTGCTCGCGCAGCCGGCGCTGTTGCTGCTTGATCCAGGCGAGCCTGGAGACGGCGAAGACGCGCAGGGTGTCCAGGTCCAGGCGCGACGGCGCCGCGATCCGGACCTGGCCGTCCGGCGGATAAACGCTGAGATGGATGTTCTTGATGTCCTTGAAGACGACCTCCACCGCAATGTCGCCCAGGTGAAACGCGGCGCTCATCAGTATTCGGTCTGCGCCTCCATCGCCTGCGCCTTGCGCCGCTCGATGATCTCCTGCAACTGCGCCGACATGGTCGCGTAGAAGGCCGGGGCGGTCAGGTGTTCCTGGACGATTTTGCGGCGGACGTTGTTCTCGATGGTCTCCGCGATGGCGTTCTTATTGCCCTTCATGCGGCCGAGCCGCGTGGCGATGGCCTCGGCGATGCCGGTCTTCACGATCAATTCCAAAAGGCCAAGCTGGTCGAACGGCGAGATGGTCCGCGGCTCGTCGGCCTCGATGTAGGTGTCGATCAGGTGGCGCATGTCGGCCTCGTACGGCTTGAGGTCGAGGCTCTCGCCGCTGGCCTTGCGAACCAGCTCGCGGAGGTTCAGATAGTCGACGATGTAGCCGAATGCCTTGTCGTCGCCATCGAGCCGGTTGGTGCGGCAGATGGCCTGGAACAGGGCGTGGTCCTGCATGGACTTGTCGATGTAGAGCCAGGTGCAGGGCGGCGCGTCGAAGCCGGTGAGGAGCTTGTCCACCACCACCAGCAGCTTCATTGTGGCCGGCTCCCCGGTGAACAGCGCCTTGGCCCAGGCCTCATAGGTCTCGGTCTTGGTCAGGCCCGGCTTGGCGTCGACGACCTTCAGCAGGTCGGTGTAGGTGTTGTAGATGAACTGCCGGTCGGTCTCGGTGTTGGCGCCGGTCTCCTCCTTGGTCACGTCCTGCGCCTGCGGGTTGTAGGAGGTAACCACCGCGCACCGGCCCTTGAGCGGCGTCTTCGCAAAGAGGGTGAAATACTTGCACGCCTCATAGATGCTGGAGGCGACCAGGATGGCGTTGCCGCGCTCACTCGCCAGGCGCGGCTTCACGCTGAAGTCGAAGAGGATGTCGTTCACCACGCGGTCCATGCGCGACCTGGAACTGAGTACACTCTGCATGGTCACCCACTGCCGTTTCAGCTCCTCCTTCTGCCAGTCATTCAGGCCCTTCGTCTTGGCCGCGAACCAGGCGTCGATCTTGTCCTTGGAGCCGAGCCGCTGGTCGATGTCCCGCGCCTCGTAGATCAGGTCGAGGACGACGGCGTCCGCCACCGCCTCGCTGAACTTGTAGGACTTGTGGATCAGGGAGCATAGCAGGCGCGGCCTGGCCTGGGCGAGCTGGTGCATCAGGTCCCGCCCGCTGCTGGTGCGGTAGATGGTCTCGCCGGCCTCGGTGAAGACGCCCTCGATCTGGCTGTCCAACTCGTCGCGGTCGGTGATGATGACTACACGGGCGTTGGGGAGGTTCTCCAGTATCCAGCGGGCAAGCAGCACCATGACGATGCTCTTGCCGCTGCCCTGGGTGTGCCAGATGATGCCTCCCATCATCTCGCGCACGTACCGCTGGGCCGCCGCGATGCCGAAATACTGATGGACGCGGGGCAGCTTCTTGATGCCGCCGTCGAACAGCACGAAGTCATGCATCAGCTCGATCAGGCGGTGCTTCTCGCACAGCTTGAGCAGATACTTGTCGAGCTTGAAGCGGCTGTCGTCCGCCTCGTCCTCCTTCCATTGGAGGAAATAGGTCTCCGGCGTACCGATGGCACCGTATTTCAGCCCCTCCGAGTCGTTGCCGACAAAGACGAACTGCACCGTGCTGTAGAACCAGGCATTGAACTCCGGCTGCTGATTCGAGAGGCCCTGCCGGATGCCTTCGCCAATGGACACCCGGCTGTTCTTCAGCTCCAGGGTGCCGATGGCGATGCCGTTCACGTAGATCACGCCGTCCGGCCGCCGTTCCTGGTTGCCTTTGAGCGTCACCTCCTCGGCGATGGCGAAGTCGTTCTTCTCGGGCGCGCGCCAATCGATGAGGTGGACGGTCTCAGTGACCTTGCCGGCCTCGGTCTTCACCGGCACGCCGTAGCGCAGCAGCTTGTAGACCGCCTGGTTGTTGCCGTAGAGGGTGCGGTTGGGGTTGCCCGCCTCGGTCCGCAACTGGTGCAGCGCCACGGCGATCTGCGCCGGCGTGTAGCCGCTCTTGGCCAGCCAGGCCGAGAGCAGACCCTCCTCGATGTTGCTGTTGCCGGCGCGCTCGGTCCAGTCGCCCAGGTGGCGATAGCCCAACTCGTCGCGGAACAGGGCGATGACGCGGTCCTGGGTGGCACGTTCGGGTTGGCCGACGGTCGTCATAACTCACCCGCCTTATCCAAAAATGAGCGACATACAGCGCCGGAATACCAGCGCCCCTTTTCGACCATCTCGTCCAGGCGACCAATGGCTGCCAGAGAGATGAGTGGAGTCGTGTTCGCGACGACTTTCATGGCAGTTTGGCGACATCCGCAAGAACTTCGCCCATTTCATCTTCCCCATAATCAAAAATAGCTTCCCCTTCCAGCTTCATTCGTTCAATAAAATCCAACTTGGTGTAGCCCGCTAACTCAGCGGCTTTACCC
The DNA here is from genome assembly GCF_903828115.1 of uncultured Thiodictyon sp. Lineage (GTDB taxonomy): Bacteria > Pseudomonadota > Gammaproteobacteria > Chromatiales > Chromatiaceae > Thiodictyon. Next base: position 13,373 of record NZ_CAIKKU010000551.1, read on the forward strand.
AATGAAAGCTTATTCTTGCGATACCACATCAGTGCCGACAGAAAACGAACATCCTGCGTGAACTCCTGGGCATTTTCTTTCAGTGAAAATAAGATATCGTCATTGACGGAAAATGAAATATTCATGGCACCCACCTAGTTTGAGTCGTCGAGGATCGGCGTCACAAGATCACCCAAGGTACGTCCCTTCCCGGCGATGGCGGGATGTGGGCGCCGCCGCGTCTGTTCCGGCATGGGCTCATCATCGATGGTGAGTGCAATCACTTCGATACGGTGATTGACGAAAGACTCGGGTAGCTCAATGACCACCCGCCTGGTCGTGACATCGACAAATTGTCGTTGAACTTGCATGACATCCACCTCATCGGTTCAAGATACGTGTGACACCGCTCAGGGGTGTCGCGTAGGTGTCAGGCGCTCTGCGCCGCGAGGGCGAAGTGGCATCCGGGAACGAGGATGACATCCGTCTCGGCTTCTCGCTCCCACGCTCCAGCGTCAGTGCCGTTAAGTCAAGCCGCACGCGCGGACCATGCTCCCTTCGACTGGAGTCCACGGCTTCAGCCTTGGCGCCCTCCTCCAAGGCTGAAGCCTTGGACTCCAGCGGTGGCGCCTGACCCCCTCTGGTGACACCGCTGCGGCGGTGTCACCCCTGTGTTGGCCGCTGCGCGGCCCGGGCTGGCCGGCGCCTGCCACGGTCGCGGTCGGGCTCGCACCAAGGCGCCGGGAAGATTAAGAATTCTCTCACAAAGGCACAAAGCCACAAAGAAAAATAGGAATGATCATGCCAAGGCGCCAAGCTCACGAAGGAAGACCCGGGGATGATGATACTATCCCTGGCACCTGGCGAGTAAGTCGCCCGGCGCCGTTACCGCACTGAAGAAGCTTGGCGAGCTTGGCGAGATTGGCGCCTTGGCGTGGGACCTCTTCTTTCCGTGGTCATGGTTGGTCTCATCGCCTTCGGGCGGGACGGGGCATGCGCCCCGTCCCGAACGTTTATTCCGTGGCTGCTCCGCCCCGCAGGTCCGCAAGCCCTCAGAAAACCTTGCGGACGGGGCGAATGCCCCGTCCGGCCAAGAATTGTCGGTGAACTTGCATGAAAGCGACCTCATCGGCAAAGTGTACTCGTGACACCGCTACGCGGTGTCACGCATGTGGCGGGCGCTCCGCGCCGTGAGTGACGGTCGTTCACTGGTTCCCAAGCGGAACTTGGGAATGAGGGGACGTCGGAGCTGTTACTCATCGCGACCCGACTCGGCCACACCGCCCGGCGCTCGTTCCGGTGGACGGCGCTCGTCATCACATTCCACAGGCGCATCAGGTCCGATACACACCGGCCGGTCTTCACGCCACACTACCGCATATTGGCCCAGCCGGCGTTTGCGCTCCAATGCCCCGGCCACTGCGCGCGTCAGGGCATCCAGGGCCTTGGTCTCGTACTCAGGTGTCTGCATCATGTCGGTCTCCAACCGGGTAGTCGTTGCAGGATCGCGGGTTGCCTCACGTCGCGCTGCTCACCCTCTTGAGTGAAGATGACCTCAGGGCGTTCGCCGCTGTTGAGGAAGCAGAGTGTCCGATCGACCGCGGCGGCATAGTCGACAAAGAGGTTCTCCAAGCTGCGGACAAAACGGCGTTCGATGTCCGCGACGGGGATCGCGTGACCGCCATGTCGCACGCGCTCAGCCACGCGCTTTTTCGCCATGTCCACGGTGGGGAGCACCAAGTAGATCAGTTCGACCCGCCATCCATTCGCCTTCAGGCGTCGGATCAAGCGCAGGTAGCCGCGTCCCGCGAGTGTCGCCTCGAAGCCGAAATCGTGTCGTGCCGCGATATGCCGCTCCACCTCACGGAGAAAGATCCGACTCGCCGCGATCCGCTCGCGCTCCGGCGCCAAGGGTGACATGCCGGCCGCGATCAGGTCCGCATTCACGAAGAGGCGGCAACCCGCAACGTTGGGAAGATACTCCAGCGCAAAGGTCGTCTTACCCGCACCGTTCGGCCCGGCGATGATCCAGCAGGTGGGCTGACCCTCGCCGCTCATACCAGGCGAGTCCTGCCGGTGAGCAGTTCTTGCATCATGCCCTGCTTGAGGTGGCGGGCTTTGGCGAGCTTGTCTTCCAGCGCGGTGATCTCGGTATCCATGTCGGAGAGAACCGTCGCAATTCCTACTTGTTCAGCTTTGGTAGATGGAGGGTAATGGGGACAGTCTCGAACTTGTCTTTCGGCAGATGGGCGATGCTGGTTTGTGTGACAAAGTTCGCTAAGGAGCCGTTAGAAGCCAAGCGATGCAGCACGTTAAGCATCAGCTCGACATTGCAGCCGCGTATTGATCTCAAACGATGCAACGCCTTCTGGTAGCAGCATTCTTCAATGGGCTGATGCCAAATTGCCGCGCGCCCAACCTCACCGCCTTCACAAACAAGGAGATCGCCCTCTCGAAGCCGGAAGCGTTGCCGGTCTGAAGGAGTCCACTTGACTTCTCCCATGTCAGCTAGATCAATACGACCCCATTGGACGGCTCGATTGCCGAGAAAAGGCTTAGGCGTCCCGGCGTTCTTGTCTATGTCGAGCATCTTTCCGAGCTGAATAGAAAACTCGGCTCCAACCGTAGAAACCACCCAATCCTCCGGAATCAGTCAGACCTCCGACGGCTTATAGCCGGACACGGTCTCAAAACTGGGCAGCCGCCGGATGCCGGTGAGCAACTCCTGCATCGCGCCTTGCTTGATCTGGCGCTTCTTGGCGAGGAGTTGGCCTAGGGATTCGATGAATGCGTCCGCGTCGCTCAACGCCTCGGCGATCGCTTCTTGTTCGGCTTTGGTAGGCGGTAGGGGGACGAGCAATCTCTTAAGGTTGCCCTGGTTGATATTCGTGTTTGCACTAACTGAACTGCTACCAAGGAGCGCTATTCTAAAGTTTCTTTCATAGAAGCAATACTTCTTGTAGCCTATTTCAATGATTCCGTTATCGCGAAATCGAATAAGAAATCCAGAGTAGACAGTCTCGGGCAGATCATTCTCAACAACGGCTGTCAGACCAACCCCAGAAGGCTTCACGGACGACCGCACAAATATCACGTCACCACGTCTTAGATCGTATGCCGACGGCTCAAATGAGGAGCACGCTACGAGCCCGAGTTGGTCCACGGTTGAGATAGCATTCACGCCGAAGACATCCATGAGGTTTACGAACGGTGATCCGTGACCGAACGCAGCACTGTCCTTATTGAGACCATTCTTGAATGTTCCGAGTTCACCCAGACTATACACATTCCAATCCTCCGGAATGACGCCCACCTCGGTCTGCTTATACCCCTTCGGAATGTCACTCATCGCAGGCTCCATCATCAGTGCCCGGCATCGGGGTGGGTTGCAAACCCCCTTCGCCCGCTGTAAGTACCTCAAGTGAAATAACTGTAGATCTATATCAGCAATGAGAGAATTGGATTCTGTACTTCCCGCCAAATGAGCCGAGTATTTCTCTAGGTGATTAGCGTCGAAACTCAGCCGGCGATCGGTCGGCGGTCGTTAGCCTCACAAATTTGAGCCTGGGGGTCCATACTTAAGGTAACCCACCGGCGAGGACGCGGCCATGCCCCAGAATCCGATCCAGTTCCAGCCC
>NZ_CAIKKU010000552.1 GCF_903828115.1 uncultured Thiodictyon sp.
AGGATTTTCCGAAATTCAAGAACGCAATATTAAGCTGCTTGAGCGAGGCAAATACTCAATGCAAGAGCGAGATGGAAACCCTGTTTTCTTTAAAATTCCAGCGCATTAGAAAATCCCAGATTATTACTATTTAGAGTATAAGTACAGTCTCATTGACCCGGAGCAAGAGGCCATCATGACGCTCATTCGTCGTCTCTCAACGGCTGCCCGCATCCTCGCCGTGGGGGTGCTCCTTACCCTCGGCACCGGCGTGCGCGCCCAGGCCGATCCGTTGCCTTCCTGGAACGAGGGGCCGACCAAGCAGGCCATCCTTTCCTTCGTGCAGGCGACCACCGACCCGGCGAGCCCGACCTTCGTACCGCCGCCGGAGCGTATCGCCACCTTCGACCAGGACGGCACCCTGTGGGTCTCCCACCCCATCTACACGCAGGTGATGTACTGCCTGGAGCGGGTCCCGGCGCTGGTCAAGGCGAACCCGGCGCTTGCGCAGGAGGAGCCGTTCAAGACCGTGATGAGGTTCCTGGCGGGCGACCGGGCGGCCATCGCGACGCTCGATGAGAAGGACCTGGCGAAGATTGCGGCAGCGACCCTGACCGGCATGTCGGTCGACGCGTTCAACGCCGACGTTAAGCGTTGGATCAGCGAGGCCCGCGACCCGCGGTGGAAACGCCCCTACACCGAACTGACCTATCTGCCCATGCAGGAGGTGTTGCGGCTGCTGCGCCGCAGCGGCTACCAGACCTACATCGTCACGGGCGGCGGTCAGGACTTCGTGCGGGCCTACAGTGATGGCACCTACGGCATCTCGCCCGCGCAGGTGATCGGGTCCGCGGATGCGACCAAATACGGCTATGCGAAGGACGGCGCGCCGGTGCTCACCAAGGAGCCGAAGCTGCTCCTGCACGACGACGGGCCCGGCAAGCCGGAGGCGATTCATTTGATGATCGGCAGACGTCCGCAGGCCGCCTTCGGCAACTCCGGGGGCGATGCTCAGATGCTTGAATACACCAAGGCCGGTGAGGGTGCGCGTTTGTCGATGATCGTCCTGCACGACGACGCGCGGCGGGAATACGCCTATGGCCCGGCGCAGGGGCTGCCCGATACCAAGATCGGTACCTTCCCCCAGGCACTGTACGACCAGGCGAAGCAGCAGGGCTGGGTGGTCATCAGCATGAAGGATGACTGGAAGACGATCTTTGCCTTCGAGTAGCATCGCGACGACGTCTACCAATGGTTGCCCGCGAGCACTCATTGCGAAGGTCAGAAGTCCGCTTGGGCACCCTACGACCCGGATGGCGCGCGCTCGCCGTTTGGCCACTGGCACTCAGCCATGCCTTACTGACGCCCTGTGCAGACAGAGGACATCTTGGAACGTTATTCGGTCAGTGACCGCCTCAATAGCCCGCATAACGGCGGCCGCGACCCCATTGAGCCGCTGGACGTGTCGAAGGAGGGCGACTGATGCGCCTGCGAGCGTTGTTTGCCGTCCTGCTCTTCGCCTGGTTTCTGAATGCCTGCGACCGGATGCCGACGCCGACGCCCATCCCGCCAGAGGCGACCGTGGTTGCGTTCGGCGACAGCGTCACGTTTGGCACCGGCGCTGCTTCGGGGGAGGATTGGCCCAGTCGGCTGGCGGAGCTCAGCGGCTGGACGGTCGTCAATGCCGGGGTCCCCGGCGATACGGCCGAGCACGCCAGGGATCGCATCGAAGCGGTGCTGACCCAGTACCAACCGGCCCTGGTCGTCATCGAAATCGGCGGCAACGACTTCCTGCGACGGCGACCACAAGCCGCCGTCAAAGCCGATATGCGCCGCATCGTCCAGTCCGTGAGGCAGAGCGGCGCGCAAGCGGTGCTCGTGGCGGTGCCGCAAGTCTCGCTGCTTGGGATCCTGTCCGGCGCCAAGAGCGACGCGCCGATCTACCGGGAGTTGGCCCTGGAAGACGGTGTGCCGCTCGTCGAAAAGGTATTTTCGGAGATCTTGAGCCGACCGGAGCTGTGTGCCGACAACATCCACCCAAATGCCGAGGGCTATCAACAGATGGCGGCGACGATTTATGCCTTCCTCTACCAGACGCCCAAGGGGACTGACTGAGGCGCGTGCTGTCAGGCGCAGGGCGCGACACCGCAGCCATCCTGGCTCGGCGGCGGCTCCAAGCGCATCCAGACCGCCGGCAAGGCGAGTGGCACACCAACACACTTGAGGATCTACCTGACTTATCCCCAAGGGCCGGTAGGCAGTCCTGCGCGACACCCTGCGCGACCTGGCGTCTGAGGTCGCCGCCGCGGCCCGGCAGGAGGGGCTCGCGGGGCGTACCGTGACGCTGAAGATCCGCTTCTGCGGCTTCGAGACCCACACCCGGCAGCGGCGGCTCCCGCGACACAGCGACGACGCCCGCACCCTGTTCGCCGCCGCTTGGTCGCTGTACGAGGCTGGCCGTTGGCAGGGCAAGCCCGTGCGCCTGATCGGCCTGGGGATCGCCGATCTGGGGGCCCTGAGCCGGTCCAGCCATGAATGTTTGAAAGCTCCACCGGGAGATCTCCGCGTAATCGCGTTTCACCTTTTTCGATTGTGACCAGTCAGCTACCCTGTCGCCTGTCCCACGAAAAATTTCTAGGTGATTAGCGTCGAAACTCAGCCGGCGATCGGTCGGCGGTCGTTAGCCTCACAAATTTGAGCCTGGGGGTCCATACTTAAGGTAACCCACCGGCGAGGACGCGGCCATGCCCCAGAATCCGATCCAGTTCCAGCCC
>NZ_CAIKKU010000553.1 GCF_903828115.1 uncultured Thiodictyon sp.
CGGACGCGGCAGGATTTCCTGCGCGAGCAAAGCTGCATCCAAGGCCGCCTGCGGGAGGCCGAAACGGCGCTCGAAGAGCAAAGTGCCGCGCTGGAGGCCGGACGGCAGGCGCTGGAGGCCGAGCGGCAGGCAAAAGAAACCGAGCGGCAGGCGAAAGAGACCGAGCGGCAGGCAAAAGAGGTTGCGCTGCAAGCGAAAGAGGCCGCGCTGCAAGCGAACGAGGCCGCCCTTGCCGAGATCGATCGCCTCAAAGCCCTGATACAAAGCCAGGCCCATCCAACGGACTCCTGACGCCCGGCAGTGCGTAGGTTAGATCAGTGCATCCACCACACCGCCGGGGTCGGTGGATGCGGCGCGGGCCAGTATTGCACCCGTCCAGAGGCCCCGTGCCGCGCGCCTTATCCACCCTCCGAGGCTGATACGGGTCGGCCGGTCCGGGGAAAACGTTTCGGACGGGGCGAATGCCCCGTCCGGCATTGGAGCCGACAACCCGCGCGAGCCGATGCATATTCATATCCGCAAAGCCGGGGCGGAAGCCAAGTTCTGGCTGGTTCCCCAGGTTCAACTCGCTCGCAATGACGGCTTCGATGCCCGGACACTGCGTCATATCACCGGCATGGTCGCCGACCACCGCGGGCAGCTACAGAGGGCTTGGAATGAGCATTTCCCCTAAAACGGTTACCTGTGATGAAAATAATCTGTGGGTCGAGTTGAATGATGGTCGGACACTCGGCGTGCCTCTGGCATGGTTCCCCCGCCTGCTAGCGGCAACGCCCGCGCAGCGCAACGAATACGAACTCAGTCCCCGGGGCATCCATTGGGACGCGCTGGACGAGGATATTTCGGTTGCGGGACTGCTGGCGGGCCAAGGGGATATCACCCAGCATCGCCGCCAGGTTGCCTGACTAACCGATCGAGCGCTGAGGGTCGCGCGCAGGACCAGGTTCGTAGCCCGTAGCCCCCGTAGCCCCCGTAGGGTGGATAAGCGCAGCGCATCCACCACCCCGCCGGGGGTCCGACAGGCTGCTACGGCGAACCTTGTCCCCACCCTCAAACCGACCTAGACTCCCCTCATGCGCCACGCCATCGACCCCAAGATCGACTGTGTCTTCAAGGCCCTCCTGGGCACCGAGGCCAACCGCGCCCTGCTGATTCATTTCCTGAACGCCATCCTCGGCCCCGCGTTGCCCCGCCCGATCACCTGGGTCGAGATCCTGAACCCCTACAACGAACGCGAATTCCTCACCGACAAGCTCAGTATCGTCGATGTGAAGGCGCGCGACGACCAGGGGCGGCTCTACCAGGTCGAGATCCAACTGCTGACCTACCAGGACCTGCCGGCCCGCATCCTCTACACCTGGAACGACATCTACAACAAACAACTGCAGAGCGGCCAGGACTACCGCCTGCTCAAACCCACCTACGCCATCTGGCTCCTGGGCGAAGACCTCCTGCCGGACGACCCCCGCTACACCCATCGCTACCGGCTGCGCGACGACCAGGGCCTGGGCTTCATCGACCATGGCGGAATCTACCTGTTGGAGTTGAACAAGTTCACCGCCGACCAGGTCGAAACCGAGGAGCAGCGCTGGCTCAAGTTCTTCAAGGACGGTGAGCACCTGGATGCCGACCGGCCCCCCGACTGGATGCAGACCGCAGAAATGAGGCAAGCCATGAGTACCCTGAAGGCCTTCTCCGAGAAAGAGCACGCCTACGACCGCTACCGGACGCGGCAGGATTTCCTGCGCGAGCAAAGCTGCATCCAAGGCCGCCTGCGGGAGGCCGAAACGGCGCTCGAAGAGCAAAGTGCCGCGCTGGAGGCCGGACGGCAGGCGCTGGAGGCCGGACGGCAAGCGTTGGAGGCCGAGCGGCAGGCAAAAGAGGCCGAGCGGCAGGCGAAAGAGACCGAGCGACAGGCAAAAGAGGCCGCGCTGCAAGCGAATGAGGCCGCCCTTGCCGAGATCGATCGCCTCAAAGCCCTGCTACAAGGCCAGGCCCATCCAACGGACTCCTGACGCCCGGCAGTGCGTCGTGCGCCATCGATGACTCCAGGTGGCGCCGGGGCGTCCCGCCCGGACGCCTACACGACCGGGGCCTTGATCATAACGCTGGCCACGCACCCGCGCGGCAACCCGTCGCGGCCGGGGGGCCG
>NZ_CAIKKU010000554.1 GCF_903828115.1 uncultured Thiodictyon sp.
AATCGCAATCGCAATCGGAGAAACGATGCAATTTGGCGTGCGAGAGAATCCGGGGCGCTACGATAACCTCGACAACGACAACGACAACGACAACGACAACGACAACGACGCGACAAGCAGTCCCTGACGGACTTATTTAACTTATTGGTGAACCGCTCCTACAGCGTCAAATGCTGCTTCGCCTGCTCCAACTGGGCATGGTAGAGCCGCGCATAGGCCCCCTTCTGCTCCAGGAGCGCCTTGTGGGTCCCCACCTCGATGATGCGCCCGCGCTCCAGGACCACCAGCCGGTCGGCGCGCCGCAGCGTGCTCAGGCGGTGGGCGATGGCGATGGTGGTGCGCCCATGTGTGAGGTTGTCGATAGCGCCCTGGATCTCGCGCTCGGTTTCGGTGTCGACCGAGGAGGTCGCCTCGTCCAGGATCAGGATCTGGGGGTCGGTCAGGAGCGCCCGGGCGATCGAGATGCGCTGGCGCTCGCCGCCGGAGAGTGACTGGCCGCGCTCCCCGACCAGTGAATCATAGCCGTCGGGCAGGCGCAGGATGAACTCATGCGCGCTCGCGGCGCGGGCGGCGGCCATGACCTCTGCCCGGCTGGCGCTCGGGCGGCCATAGGCGATGTTCTCGGCGATGGTGCCGTAGAACAGGAAGGGCTCCTGCAGCACGATCCCGATGTTGCGCCGATAGGCCTCCACCGGGAAGGACCGGATGTCGACCCCGTCGACCAGGATCTGCCCCTCGGCCACATCGAAGAAGCGGCAGATCAGATTCACCAGCGTGGTCTTGCCCGCCCCCGTATGGCCCACCAGCCCGATCATCTCCCCCGGGCGGATGGCCAGCTCGATGTCGTGCAGCACGCGCCGCGGCCCATACTGGAAGGATACGTTGCGGAACGTGATGGCCCCCGTCACCCGGCCCGGCTCCACCGGGTGCAGCGGCTCCGGCACGCTGGGTACCCGGTCGAGGATCTCGAACACCCGGTGGGTGGAGGCGGCCGCCCGCTGCACGGCGCCGACCAGGCGGCTCAGGGTCTCAAGGCGTGCGTAGAAGCGCCCGATGTAGGCGACGAAGGCCGTCAGCACGCCCACGGTCACATGGTCCTGGCCCACCTCCCAGACCCCGAAGGCCCACACCACCAGCAGCCCCAGTTCGGTGAGGAAACTCACGGTAGGCCCGAAGAAGGCCCAGAGCGTGTTGACGCGCATATTGGCGACCACGACGTTCTCATTGGCCTCGTTGAAGCGCTCGATCTCGCGTCGCTCCTGGGTGAAGGCCTTCACCACCCGGATGCCGGGGATGGTGTCGGCCAGCACGCTCACCATGTCCGCCCAGGCACGGCTGCCCCGCTCGAAGCCATGGCGCAGCCGCGCCCGCACCCGCTGTACCAGCCAGGCGATGAGGGGAAAGGGGGCGAGTGTCACGAGGGCCAGGCGGGGGTCGATCGACACCAGGACCACCGACACCATGAGGATGGTCAGTACGTCATTGAGCAGATCGAGCAGGCTCACCGAGAGAAATTGGCAGATCCGGTCAGTGTCGCTGCCGATGCGCGACATCAGGTCCCCGGTGCGCTTGCCGCCGAAGAATTCCAGTGACAGGGCCTGGAGGTGCGCATAGGTCTCGGTGCGCAGATCCGCGCTGATGCGCTCGCTGACCACGGCCATCACATAGGTGCGCCCCCAGCCCAGGAGCCAGGCGAGCAGCGCCGCGCCGCCCAGACCATACAGATAGAGCGCCGCCAGGTGGTAGTCGAGCGGAGCCCCGGTCGCCTGATGCGGGATCAGCACCTTATCCAACAAGGGCATGGTGAGATAGGGCGGGACCAGCCCGGCCGCGGTGCAGGCGAGCATCAGGCTGAAGCCCAGCGCGATCAGACCGGCCCGCGGGCGGGCGAAGCGCGTGAGGCGCCACAGCGAGCGCCCCGGCGGCGGCAGCGGCGGGGCAGCGCAGAAGACGCAGGTCGCCTGGCCGGGGGGGATCGTGGCGCCGCAGGTCGGGCAGATGGTGCCCTGGACTTCGCCCGTCTCCGCGGTGAGACCCTGGCCGCGGCCGATCGCCGCCTGGCAGACCTCGGCGAACTGCGCCGCCGCCGCGGTGCGGGCGCCGGTGTAGTGCCAGACGGCGACCAGCCCCGTCGCCCCCAGGGCCGCCAGGCGCCCGGCGGCGCCGCGGTGGCCGGCGCGCACCGACGTGAGGTCGGCGAGCGGCCAGTAGGTCCAGGCGTCGGGGGTTGCCCCCGCGTCCCGCCCCAGCAGCCGGCGGTCGGTCAGGCACAGTTGCCCGGACCCATAGTGGCGGTGCTCATCCAGGTCCGGCTCGAACCAGGCGAGCGGTATCTCCCCCGGTTCGAGCAGGGTCTGGACCTCGGTGGACCAGCCGGGCACCGCGTTGAACTGGGGGTCTGGGGGTTCGGCTGCGACTGGGGGCTTGGATGTGGCCACTGGACTGCAAGGATTGAGGTGAACGGGTGGGCGCCGGCGAAAGTGCCGGGTAGCGCAATGGTCGCACTTTTGTGGGGGATTGACCAGGACAGACGCCGATTTTGCGTCCGGCGGGCGCCGCGGGGTTCGCCCTCGTCCCCATGCGGCGCGACACTGCCGTCAAGTCAAGCCCCGGTTCCAGTCGGGTCCGGGCTGGGAGCGCCGCACCCCAGTGCGGCGCGATCTCGCGGATAACCGCGGCGGTGCGGCTTGTGCACAGGCCGGGCAGAGGCGGCGCGGTCGGCGAAAGCGCCTTATTGGCAGTGACGCGGCGCCTGGCGACCAGATCAACCTGGCAGCAGCATTCATTTCACGCAAAGACGCAAAGACGCAAAGTTTTTCAACGTGACATCTCTATCGCGCCGCTGACCTGCCGGGTGACGGGACCCTCGCTTGCAAAGTTCTGTATTCCTGGCGCCGGAAGAGCAGGTCGTCCAATTCCACCAAGCGCTATTGTTGGATCAATAAACGGAGGCGAAGCTCGTGGGGATACCTCAGCTTCATCGGTCCAATGCCGCCATTCCCAGAAGCTCCGCCACCTCCGCCAGCGTTATCCTGGCCGCAGCAAAATCCAGCCGGTCAAGCTGCTGCTCCAGGCGAGCCATCGCCTCCGAACACTCTCCGGCGCCCAGCCGCACCCGAAGTTCGGCGAAGCAGTCTTCGGCCTTCATGTCCTGTCGGCGCAGCAATTCGGCCAGTTCGCAGACTTGAGGTTCCAACCGCGAGCGGTCCGGGGGACCGACGTCACCCGGGAGCGGCGGGGCGGGCGGCAAACGCTCCAGTCCGGCAAGCACCGGCGTGATGGCTGCGGCCAGAGTCTCCAGGCAGCGTTCGATCTCGTGGTCCGCTCCCCGCTTCAGCGCCTGCTCCAGCGCCTCGGCACTGGCGGCGACCTGACTCACGGACAGGTTACCCGCCACGCCGCGCAGCGCATGGACCGTCCGGCGCGCTTGCGCGAGGTCGCCTGCCGACAGCGCGGCCTGTATCAGTTCATGTGCTCCTGACCACTCCTGACCAAAGTTCCGCAGCATCTTCAGGAGCAGTTCCCGGTTGCCCGAGAGCCGACGCAGGGCCGCCGGCAGGTCCACCCCGGGCAGCGCAGCGGGGAAATCAGGGACCGAAAGGGTCTCGTTCGGAGGCTCCTGCGCATCGCCGCGGGTGGGAAGCCAGCGG
>NZ_CAIKKU010000555.1 GCF_903828115.1 uncultured Thiodictyon sp.
ACCGCGGACCCTACGTAGGGTCCGCGGTGCGGACCGGCCGCCCCACCCACCGTTAGTTATTTGCGTTGTGCCCGGCCTGTGTCGCCTTGGCGGGGGGCTCGATCGTTACTCAATGCGCCGGCTTCGCCATCGGTGTCAGGGCCTTGGCACTCGCCGCCATCGCCTTGCGGTCCGCGTCCGGGAGCGCGATCAGGCCCTTGTCCGCCAGGTAACCATCGGGACCCCAGGCCTTGTCGCTGGTAAACTCGGTCACGTATTGCTTGATCCCGGGGATCGCATCCACATGCCCGTTCTTCACATAGAAATACAGTGAGCGCGAGATGGGATAGGCGGCGCTGGAGATGCTGTCGTAGGTCGGGGCCACACCGCCGACCTTGCTGCCCCGGACCTTGTCCTCGTTCTGCTCCAGGAAGCTGTAACCGAAAACACCGACGGCCTTGGGGTTGGCGACCAGCTTCTGGACAATCAGGTTGTCGTTCTCGCCGGCCTCGATATAGGCCCCGTCTTCACGGACGGCCTGGCACACCGCCTTGTGCCGCTTCTCGTCGGATTTCTTGAGGGCCTTGAGCGCCGGGAAGCTGTTACAGCCGCCTTCCATCGCCAGTTCGGCGAAGGCGTCACGGGTGCCGGAGGTCGGCGGCGGGCCCAGCACCTCGATCTTGGTGGCCGGCAGGGCCGGGTTCACGTCCTTCCAGGTCTTGTTGGGGTTGGGGACCAGGTCACCCTTGTCGTTCGGGACGTCCTTTGCCAGGGCCAGGAAGATGTCTTTGAGGCTCAGGTCCAGCCCCTGGCCGGCCTTGGACTCCGCGAGCACGATGCCGTCGAAGCCGATCCGCACCTCGGTGATCTCCTTGACCCCGTTGCCCACGCAGATCTCGAACTCGGACGCCTTCATCGCGCGCGAGGCGTTGGCGATGTCCGGGGTATCGACCCCGGAGCCGGCACAGAACAGCTTGATGCCGCCGCCGGTCCCGGTGGACTCGACCTTGGGCGTCTTGAAGCCGCCGCGCCCGAAGTTCTCCGCCACCGCGGTGGAGAAGGGGAACACCGTCGAGGAGCCGACGATGTTGATGCTGTCCCGGGCCAGGGCCTGGGCGGACAGGGACGCGGCCGTCAGGGCCAGGACCGCGGCGAGTACTTGCTTGGACATAGGTGTCGCTCGTTGGGGGGTAAGAGGCCAAAGGCGCCCATGGTAGGCGCCCCGTCTTACCCCCGGATGAAGGTCGTGTGACGTTACGGCGAACATCCTAGGCCGCGAAGATGACGGCTTTGTGACAGGAAGCGCAAAATTCATATGGTGCCGGGGTCGGCGGGGCCGCGGCAGGGTGTCGTGAAGATGTCGAGCCCCGCAAGGGTCTGATCTCGGCAGCGGCTCGACCTGGGGCGGGATTGGGCCTAACATCCTGACCAGCCGACGCGCCACACACTTGGGGCCCCGGTCGGCCGCCTTGCTCAACCCCCAAAACGAGACCCCTGGATGTGACAGCGGCGGTGACGACTGGACTGCGCAGCAACTTCGCCCAACTCGAAGCACAAGACGTGCAGCTCCTGCGTCTGGGGTTGCTCGCGGAGCGCTATTTCCCCGCGGACCCCAATACCTCGCTGCTCAAACCCCTGGCTGGCGACCACCGCACGGCCTTGGCGGCGCTCAAGATCACCTGGCAACTCGGGGTCTGGTTCCACCGTACATTCAAGGATCCCGCGTTCAAGTCGGGGCCTTTCATCCCGCCCGCGGCGCCCGCGGCCGAACCGTACGAGGCCGCTGATCTGCGGGCCGAGCTTGAGATTGGCCGCCCTATTCAAGCAGGACGCGGGGCTGGCCCAAGCGGCGCTCGCGTCGGAGCCCTTTGATTACGGCTTCTCATCCGCCGCCACGAGGACACGGACGCCTGGACCGAGGCCCAGCAGCGCAAGCACCGCCGCAACACCTTCTACGGTATGGAGCATGTACAGGACGCCCACCGCCTGGCCCTGATGAACCTCATGCTCCACGGGCTCGACTCCAACCCGGAGGGCGCCGGTATCCGCTCTGCACACCATCCTGCGCCTGCCCACCGGCATCTTCTATGCCCAGGGGGTCAAGACCAATGTGCTTTTCTTCACCCGGGGCACGGATGAGAACAGGTTCGACAAGGGCAATACGCGCGAGACCTGGGTCTATGACCTGCGCGCCAACATGCCCCAATTCGGCAAGCGCACGCTGTTCACGCGCGAGCACTTCGCCGCCTTCGAGTCCGCCTACGGCGACGATCCCCTGGGCGGCCTCGCGGCCCTGGCGCGCCGCGAGGACACGGGCGAGACCGGCCGCTTCCGCCGCTTCACCCGCGAGGAGATCGCCGAGCGCGGTGACAGCCTCGACATCGCCTGGCTCAAGGACGACAGCGACGGCAGCACCGATGCACTGCCGGAACCCGCCGTGCTGGCGGTGGCGGCCATGACCGAACTGGAGGCGGCGATGGATGAACTGCGCGGGATCTTGGCGGAGTTGGGGGAAGACCTGGAAGAGGAGGTGGCGGAATGAATCCGCGAAGAAGAGGTGTCACGCCAAGGCGCCAAGCTCGCCAAGGTATTTCAGCAGGTTGCCGACGTTGTGCCATTGACTCGGTGGGTGATCTGGATACTGGATCCCACGTATTGTATTTCTTGGCGAGCTTGGCGCCTTGGCGTGATCAATTTGCCGATTTCGCGACTTGCTCCAACGCTGGAGTAGGGGAGTCCTGTAGGGTGGATAAGGCGCGCGGCACGGTGCTCGGGATGGGCACGACGCTGAACCGCGCCGCATCCACCGACGCTGCCGCTGGGGTGGATGCGCTGCGCTTATCCCCCCTACGTACTTGGTCCTGCGCCCGAACCTGGGAGCCATGCGTGCTTGGAGGACGCACAGCGTGACCAACTCGGTGCCGACGTCGGTCGAGGTGAGCGCTTTGCCGCAAAGTTGGATAGCGTGCCGTCTCAGCGACGTCGTTGACTATGGCGCGACGCGCAAGGTGGAGCCCAATGCTATTCCAGCCGACGCGTGGGTCCTGGAGCTTGAGGATATCGAAAAAGACACGTCGCGGGTTCTCCAGAGGCTCACGTTCGGGCAGCGCCAATCGAAGAGCACGAAGAATCACTTTGCCGCCGGCGACGTTCTCTATGGGAAGCTCCGACCGTATCTGAATAAGGTCATTCGCGCCGATGAGGGCGGCTTTTGCACGACCGAAATTGTTCCGCTCGCTCCCCCGGAGTGGTTTGAAGGCAGGTACCTGTATTTTTGGCTGAAGCATCCGCGTTTTCTGGAGTACGTCACCGCGGTGAGTCATGGCTTGAACATGCCTCGGCTCGGAACCGACGCAGGACGTGACGCACCGTTCGTGCTCGCCCCGATCAAGGAGCAAGCACGTATTTCCGACAAACTCGACGCGGTCCTCGCGCGGGTGGACGCCTGCCGCGAACGCCTCGACCGGGTGCTGGCTATCCTCAAACGCTTCCGCAAGTCCGTCCTTGCCGCTGCGACTTCGGGCCGGCTCACTGACGACTGGCGAGCTGATCGGGTAACCCAATCAAAGCAAGAGGTTGATCTCGCGGAACCACCGCTCCTTGATCATTTGAGAATACCTGTGACGAAGAGCAAGCGCAGCTCCGGTCAGAGGCTTTATCCTTACTATGGCGCCAACGGTCAGGTCGATTCAGTCGATGAATTTCTCTTTGACGACGATCTTGTGCTCGTTACTGAGGATGAGACATTCTACGGTCGAGAAAAGCCGATCGCATATAGGGTGGCAGGCCGGTGCTGGGTCAATAATCATGCCCACGTTCTTCGTCCCTCGGCTCGCTTGGAAGCAGATTACCTGTGCTGCTGTCTGATGTATTACGACGTGCTGCCTTGGCTGACGGGAACAACGGGCCGCGCAAAGCTGACGCAGGCCGTGTTAAATGCGCTTCCCATCGCTGTCCCTCCGAGTGATGAACTGACAGAAATCATCCGCCGCGTCGAATCCCTCTTCGCCTACGCCGACCGCCTGGAGGCGAGCTATAAGGCCGCCCGCGCTCAAGTCGACCGCCTCACCCCCGCCCTGCTCGCCAAGGCCTTCCGCGGCGAGTTGGTGCCCCAGGACCCGAACGACGAACCCGCGAGCCTGTTGCTCGAACGCATCCGTGCCGGCCGTGCGGCCGAACCCGCCAAGACCAGGCAGCGCAAGGGCGGTGGCGCTGCGAACAAGGCCCGGAAGGGCATTGCCCCCGGTTGACCGCGGTATCGGGTCGCACGATGTGGCTTCGATGATGGTTCCGGCCATCCCGCGAGTCGGGAGGTCTTTGGTCCGCGCAGCGGACCCTACGGGAGGGCGGTCTCGATCTTGATTGTGGCCACTCCAGGTGACATCCGTCGCGGTCGGGGGCCGCTCCTACGCCCGTAGGAGCGGCCCCCCGGCCGCGACGGGTTGCCCACAAGGGCTGGTGGCCGGATTATGAACGAAGGCGCCTCTGTTCCCGTAGGGTCCGCTGTGCGGACCGAGCCCCTCGCGGATAGGATGATCAAGGCCCACGACGCCAATGCGACCGCTGGACTTGAGCCCCGAAGGGGCGTTACATACCAGCCCTGGGGAATCGGGCCCATCAGCCCTGAAAGGGCGTGACATGGCGGCCCGCGCGCTCCGGCGTTTATGTCACGCCCTTTCAGGGCTGCGCCCTTCTCATCCGCTCACCCAGGGCGCTGCCCTGGGCTGGTATGTGTGACCCCGTTGGGGTCACGACGCAACGTGAATGCCTGAGCCGCAGACATTTCCCAGGAGGCACCATGCCGATCAAATCGATGACTGGAGACCTGCTGCGGCAGGACGACGTGGACGCCATCGTCAACACGGTGAACTGCGTCGGCGTGATGGGCAAGGGTATTGCTCACTCGGTCTTGCCCTTGGCGCCCTTCCCCGCCGCGCCCTTCGCCTTGGTCCGCCCGAGTGAGCGGATCAGGCTCATGGTGGCGGTGAAGAAGTCGTCGCCGGGGCGGGCCTGGCAACGGGCGTGGATGCTGGTGAGGGCGGCGTCCAGTTCGGCACCGGCCAGGACATCGGCGGCCGTGGCCAGATTCAGACCGGTGACGAACCCGGCCAACCACTCGCGGTAGCGCAGATACTCGGCCCCGCTGACCGCCGCGGGCGCCGCGTCGCCCGGAGCGGCGGCCAGGAACTCGCGGCAGGGCTTGACGCCGTAGCCCCAGAGGGCCGGGCCGGCGCCCGCCGCGCCACTGCACAGGCCCAGACCCAGCGCGAGGGCGGCGAGGCAGGGCGCGCGCGGGCGGGTGCCGCGGGGAGTTTGCAAAGGGGCCATGTCATGCTTCCTGTGAGACGGGGATGGGGCGAGACGTTACCATGGGGCGATTTTACCGGCGATCCGGGGCGTCCCTCCAGGCGCGTGTCGATGGGCGCCGGACCGCGTTTCCCGCGGGTCAAGGCGCAGGACTGTTATCGGACGGGTAGCGCCTTCATCTTCGAGCTTACGCCGCCGCGATCACCGCACCGGCGTCGGCAACTGCGCTTCGCGGCACTCGCCTTGCCCCCTGGGTTCGGTCTACCTTGGCCCCGGCCCGATCCGTCCGCAACCTGGCGCCATTGATATCCGTGTCGACTGTCGAACAGATTGATCTAAGCTGTCACCCGGGCCGCGTCTTCGTGCTCGGCGACCTGCACGGCATGGCCCATGCGCTGGAGCGGCTCCTGGACCTGGCCGGCTTCGACCGGGCCCGTGACCTGGTCTGGTCCCTGGGCGACCTGATCGACCGCGGACCCTACTCACAACGCTGTCTTGAGCTGCTGGACGAGCCCTGGTTTCGGGCCATCCGCGGCAACCACGAGCAACTCCTGCTCGATGCCGCCGACGACCGTGACGCCTGGCTCCAATGGACGGTCAACGGGGGGGATTGGTCCTTGGACTATGCCTGGGACGACCCGGCGCTGCGCGCCCGGCTCGCGGCCCTGCCGTGGGCCTGCGAGTTGACGACCCGGGTGGGGCGGATCGGCCTGGTCCACGCGGACGTAGATCGCACCTGCGATTGGCCGCGGCTGCTGGCGGCGCTGGCGGCGGATCGGGGGCTGGCCCGTCAAACGGCCCTGTGGTCGCGCAGCAGCGCCAATCAGGCGATGCGCGGGCTGCCCGGCCGGCAGGTGCCCGGGGTCGATCTGGTCCTGGTCGGTCACACCATTATGACCCGGTGTTTCCCGTGGGGAAATCTGTGGTTCATGGACTCGGGCGCGGTGGTCACCGATGACCCCAGCGCCGCCTTGTCCATGCTGGAGGTCCATCCGACCCTCAAGCTGTGGTCGCTGCCCACCGCCCGCGACCCCGTGACCTCCCAGTGGTGGTCGGGGCAAATGGACCGGGTCGCCGCCGCCCAGGCGCGGCGATCGTTAAGATGCGGCGCCCCCGCCCCCGGATCGGTTCCTGGTGATCAGGATGCCGATCAGGCCCGCCCGCCGTAGGGTCCGCTGTGCGGACCACCGACCGCGCACCTCACGCGGCGCGACCGCCGCGCTAAGACTTCGGCAGCGTCACCCCGCGCTGGCCCTGATACTTGCCGGCGCGATCCCGATACGAGGTCTCGCACACCTCATCGGACTCGAAGAACAGGATCTGCGCCACCCCTTCATTGGCGTAGATCTTGGCCGGCAGGGTGGTGGTATTGGAGAACTCCAGGGTCACATGGCCTTCCCATTCGGGTTCCAAGGGCGTTACGTTTACGATAATGCCGCAATTGCTGACGAATACCCCCGCGGCCAGGGCGAAGTTGCCTGTCTCAGGCACGGTCAGGCAGTAAACGTCATGATCGCCGGGTTGTTCCCGAATGCTGACGACCTTGTGATTCCGTCTTGGTGATGCCAGCCCTCTGAAGGCCGCAATGGCTTCGGGAAAGCGTCGAAATACGGTGCGATCACAGTCCAGGAGTCGCGCTGCGCCGCGGATAGAGCCGGTGCGATGCAATGCCTCTTGCACCAGGTCTACGGTGATCTCGCTCCGTAAATTGATCTGTCGAGCGTGCTGCGCCTGCGCTGCCCGACGGCTGCCATCGTCCCGCGCCCACGCCCGGCTTGAAATTTCCCCACTGAGTTGCCGCGCCAGGGGGTTTGTGTAATAGCGCAGCATGGCATCGCGTTGGATTTGCCGCCGCTCGTCATTCCAGTTTGCCAGGTGCTTCTGACGTAGCAGATTGCGCGCATCCGCATAGCGGTCCTCGTCCCAGAACTGCTGCGCTCGGGTGCGCTGGACCTCGCTCAGGTGCTCTTTCCAGCCCGGCTCCTGTCGCAGCCGCTCGAATGCCTCACGAATCGACTGGCTGTGCTCCCCGGGGTCGAAGTCCTCGCCATAATTCTCCGCATTGTGCAGGCGGATATGGTCTGCCGCCGGAAGGCGCTCGATATTCCAGGGCAGGTTATTGAGGCGGTTGAAATCCTTATGGTGGCGGTGGGTCCCGGGTAAGTCCGGATAGATGCCGTTGCGCAGGTTCCATTCATCCGCGAGCCGATGTGTCGGATACAGATGTCCATTTGACGGCTGATACAGCACTTCATAGCCGCGCACCAACTGACGGTACAGGGGCATCAAGGAATCGCCGGGACGCAACTGATGGGCCGGCAGGAGGCGGCCATCACGCAGCACCATCTCATGGTCGGGCGTGCAACGGATGACCTCATCATTGTCCAGCCTGACCTCGAGCAAGGCGTCGCGGCCGATATAGCGGGGCGCGTCGAGCAGGCTGACCGTGATGCGGCCGAACTGCCCTACGCTGTAGCCCCAAAACAGTTCCCCCTGTTCCGCCCGGGTCGCCATCTCTTCCAGGGTCGGGATCGAGCCGTCCGCCAGCGCTACCCGGGTATCCCCGCTGAAACAGCGTGCATAGGTGCTCTTGCCCAGGCAGATGACCAGCACATTGCGTGGGATACGAAAATACTCCACGGTCCGCGCCAGGGCGAATGAGTTGGGCGGAATGATGCAGACATCCGACTTCAAATCCACGAAGCTGTTGGAATCGAAGTTCTTGGGGTCGACAATGGCCGAATTGATGTTGGTGAAGATCTTGAACTCATCGGCGCAGCGCACGTCGTAGCCGTAGCTTGAGGTGCCGTAGGAGATCAGGCGCCCGGTCTCGCCCTCGCGCACCTGTCCGGGCTCGAAGGGCTCGATCATGCCGTGTGCGGCGGCCATGCGGCGGATCCAACGGTCGGACTTGATGGTCATCAGGGCTGCTCGTGCGTGCGAAACAACGTACAAGGTTACAACGACTCGCGCCACGCGGCAAAATCCGGCCTACGGAGCCTGAGTTCATCGCGTCCGGCAGGCGCGCACGGCGGCGAGCGGCGCACGCCGCCAGGTTCGTAGCGATCACCCTCGCGCAGCTGATCGGCATGGAAATGCCCGGTTCAAACCTGACGGCGGAGAGTATTCTAACGCCTGGTGTCGGCTTGGGTGGTGCCCTGGGCTCCTTCGCGCTAACCTTAAGGCCCGCAAGCGATCACGTCCAACCTGGGGGCGCGGCGCCACGCGCGCGACCCGCAGCCCCGCGTCGCCGGGTAAGCACTTCAACGCGACCGATAACCCTGGAGGGTCCCCATGACCGCCCCGATCAAGGAAAAGCACCTGGACCTGCTCCAGGGCGTCATCAACCTGTGGAGCGGCGGGGCGATGACGCCGGCCCCGCGCTGACGGGCTGCCGCACCACACGAGGGTTCGCCTCCGGACTGGCATGGGCTGGCTGCTTTGCGGCGGCTCCTGTCGGGACGCGGTGACCCAATCGCGCGCGATCGAAGGACGATGAGGCGTTCTGCCGGTCGGCGAGCGCATCCGCCGCTTCACGGACCGCCACGCCGGCGGTATGCTGGAGCAAGTCAACACCAGGCTGATCCCTCGCGACCGCCCCACCCGGGCGGCGGACAACGTCGCCGTGGTCCGTCGCCTGAGCGTCGGAGCATCGTCCGCAGGCCAATCACTTCCACCCTTTGGACGATCCCCGCCGCCATGCAATCGCTGATCCCCCTGGCCATCATCGCGCTCGCCCTGGTGCCCATGTTTCTACTGGTTGGCGCCGTTTGGGCCTGGAGACGGATGGAGCGCCGTCGCAAGCGCCGCTCGCCTCTGACAACTGAGCTCTTGCGCCCACCCGGCTTCAGCCTGTCCGAGCGAATCGATGACTTGCGCCTCGACCTGGATGGCTATGCCATCGCCGCCTTGATTGCCCCCCTGGTGCTGCTGGCAACGTTCCTATTGCAGGAGCGACTTGGGCGCCATTTCCATTTGGCGACGACCGGGGTCATTGCCGGCGGCGCATTGATCCTGGGGTTGGCCTTCGTGACGCAGCGCGTGCTCCGCCTGCTCGGGCTCATCCGGAGCCACCGCGAGGGCCGCGACGGTGAATGGGCCACCGCCCAACTATTGGAGCCCGTCATCGCCGGCGGCGGGCGCGTCCTGCACGACATCCAGGCGCCGGGTTTCAACATCGACCACGTCGTCATCGCCCCCGGCGGCGTCTTCGCCATCGAGACCAAGCATCGGCTGAAGCCCACCACCGGCGACGGCAAGGCCGATGCCAAGGTCAACTTCGACGGCAAGGCCCTGCGCTTTCCCGACTGGACCGATACCACCACCGCGGTTCAGGCCGCCGCCCAGGCGCGCTGGCTATCGGAGATCCTGACCCGCGCCACCGGCCTGCCGGTGAAGGCCCGGCCGATCATCGCCTTGCCGGGTTGGTATGTGACATGGACCGAACGCTCCGAGGTCCTCGCCATCAACCCCAAGGCCTGCGGCTTCATGCTCAAACCCCTCGCCGGCCAGCCACCCCTCGCCCCCGACACCATCCGGCGTATCGCCTATCAGGTCGAACAACTCTGCCGCCTGCCGGACCCGAATCAGGCCGCCGGTAAGCAGTAGTGCGAGCGCGCGAGGGGTTACACTGACTCAAAAGGACTCGGCGGCTTCGGGCGCGCTGCGGAACAGCCCTGCGAGTTCGGGGAGATGTGTATGCTGTCGTTTCATCTCGTACCAGACGGTGGCGTGCGGCGCACTGCGGAAACCGCGCTTAAGGCGCGCGAGTTCGCGGGGCGAGGCACCCGAGTCGCGGTGGTGGATATACTCGTGCAGGCGTGCTCGATAGCCCCGGAACGCATCCTCCCGGGCCTTTACCAAGTAGTCGCGGGCATTGAGTCGCAGTACGTCGATGGTGTAGACGGCACGCCGATACGCGACAGGCCCTAAATCCGGAAACGGTGTAAGTTCAAAGGTCTCGCGCAGGTCCAGCATCAGATAGTTCAACGGGTCCTCGTGCCGCGGATCGATGAGTGCGGGTGTACCCGACGTTGGCGGGAGGATCGGGGCTCCGCACGGACGGCAAACATCGACGATGCGCTCGGTCTTGGGTTGGATGACCGCAAACCGATTGTTTTTCGGGCCGTTACAGGGGCCGCAGGCGTATAGATAATTGCGCCAGGCGAAGGTCAGCTCGGGATAGAGGTCCTTTGGTCTATGGTGCTCTATCTCGTCGGCTGGGGCGTCCTCGCAATACATGCAGCGACGATTGCCGCTGCACATCTCGGTGAGCTTGTCACGGACCGCCTTAAAGGTGGGATTGTCCAATCTGTTGCGCGACCTGAATTTCGACTGGGCGGCGGCGACTTGGGCGGGGTAGTCGCCCGCTTGATCGACCGCATTCTGATACTGCGCCAAAGACGCCTGGGCGTTCTGCGGAAGCCTTCCGTTGCGGATCTTGATCATGGCTCAATCGACGCTTGCGGCGGCGGTCGGCATGGCGGCGCGCAACGCTTCCTGCTCATTGCGCTCGGACTCGTCCAAGCCCTTGACCAGCTCTTTGTTGTTCAATAGGGCAAGTCGGCCGCGCATTGCCTGAGAGGTCGGCGAGCGGGTCGTGGCTGCTTCCTCGCCGAAGGCGTCGGTACCGTAGGCGTCGAGTACGTTCCCGTAGACCACGCGCTTAAGCTCAGTACCTTCCAACAGTCGGGGCTGGTCGTCCGTTCCCGAGCGGGGCAAGAGCAGGATCGAGCCGTGCTCGGCCGCATGGCAAATCAGTGGGCTGTGGGTCGAGACGATGAACTGGATGTTCGGGAAGTGCTCGGTCAGCCAATAGCCGATACGCTTTTGCCAGGTGGGGTGTAGATGGGCGTCGATCTCGTCGATCAATACGACGCCAGGAGCAATCACCCGCGAGTCGTGTTCCGGATCGAAAACCCAATCCCAGCCAAAGGCTAAAGCGAGCTGAAAGACCAGATCGAAGACGATGCTCAGGATAGAGCGATAACCGTCGCTGAGTTCGTTGATCGGCAGGGGCACGCCGGAGGCATCCCGGAATTCTATCCGATCGGGCGTTACGTCTTTCAGCCTCACGCCGGACGGCAGCAGTCCGGCGTCGTTGACGAGCCCGATGAAGCGATCTAGCAGCAGTCGAAAATGCTCCTTCAGCGGAATCTCGAGCTTGCAGATACGCCACCAGCTCAGCGAATCCACCAAAGTATAGCCGTCGTCGAACAGTGACAGATGACGCGTCAGCCGCCGCAGCGTTTCCGAGAAGGTGGATTCGGCCGTGCTGCTGCCGCCCGAAAAGCGGCGAAAAGCCCCGTAAGATGCAGAGAATCCGAAGCAACCACCGATCTCGTCTCCCCAGAGATTCGCCGCTGCGCCTGTTCCGTCGGTCGGCCAAACCATTGCGACGCTTTTCGCATTATCCGCAGACCGTTTCAGTTCCAGAATGAAGGGGTGCGGCTTTGTGGGGGGAGGCATTCCTCGAAACGAGGCAAATTGGTCGATTTCGTCGTTCCATTCGAGAACTAACCGGATCTCGCCCGACTCCGATCCGTAGCTCAACCAAGTGTCCCAAGCCTGTCGCAGTCCGTACGATTCGCGTGGTCCCAGTAATGCGGCGGCAATGGCCTTGAGGACGGTCGATTTCCCGGACCCATTATCGCCCAACACCACATGCCAGCCCTTGGCCCGGTCTTGGGGGAAATCCCAGGTCAATTCGCGAATCGACTTGATGTTCTTGATGTGAATCTGGCGGATGTGCATGACTCTGACCTCTACGGAAGGGATACGCTACAGCGTCCAGTGGTGATCTTCGGTGCCCGCAGTCGGCATCCGCGCAGACTGGTCGTTGGCCCCATGCTCGCCGTGTTCGCGCGCCGGGATCACCTCCAGTTCTGTGTCCGGGACTGTCTTGGCCAGGTAGATCAGACCATTCCGGCGGGCGGGTCCGGTGGTGTCGGCTGCGCGCTGGAATCGCGGGCATGGCGCTTGTCGGCCGGTTGGAGAGTGGCTTTCAGTCGCGCTGTGTGGCAGCGGCGATCCGCGACCCTGCGGCAGTTTGCGAGGCCCCGTCGCGGCTGAAGCCGCTCCCACAGCGTCGCTGCGCGACCTGTTGGGTCGGCCCCCGGGCACGCTTCAGTCGAACAGGCGGGCCGGGTCGGTGATCCGCGCGGCGGCCAGCAGCCAGGTCTTGAGTTGGTCCAGGTCGCGGCAGGCGGCGATGCGTTGGCGGACCTCGGCCGAGACCGCCAGTCCGCGGTCCTCGAGCAGGGCCAGGATGGATTCGGCCATGCCCTCGGCCCGCACTGCGTCCAGCCCGTCGTAGCCTGCCCGTTGCAGCAGGTTCCGCAGCACGGCACGATCGGCTGCCGCCCGGTCGAACAGTGCGTTCACGGGGATCGGGTTGCGCAGGATGCCGGGGGCCTCCAGGTCGTCCCCACTGCCGTAGACCTGCATCGGTTGGCCGGGGCGGTGGACCTCGACCCGGCGCGGACCAATGAGCCGAACCACCCAGACATGGCTGGACCCGCCCGCGAGCAGTTCGCCGATCTTCACCCGCAGGTCCGGCTCGTCCTGGCCGACGCCCGCATACTCCACCGCGAGCGGCGGCGCGCCCTCGCGCCACCCGCGCGCCTGCGTCGGGGCCGCGACCGCAACGTCCGGCGCGCGCAAGGTCCCCGGCGTCGGTGAAAACCCCGCATCGACGCCAGCCCACTCAACGTCCGGGTCGCTGGCGATGACCGCCGCCCCCGTCAGGCTCCGGTTGGCGTGTTCGGGGCCGGCGGGTGCGCAATAGATCGGGTGACCGTTGGACAACTCGTAGCGGTCCCCGTCGTGCAACTGATCGGCCCGGAAGGGGCCGGACGCCGGTTTGGAGTCGGACTTGCCCATGAGGAGATGGCCTTGCGGATGGATTGACAAGGGGCGCCCGGCGGGGCAGCCGATGGCGACAGTGTAGACGAGATCCAAGGCTGAAGCCTTGGACTCCAGATGCGGATCGATTTGTCGGCGGGTCGGGTCGCTGATGCGCAGCACGATCCAGCGCCTCCGGCGCGCCTCAGTCGAACAGGCGGGCCGGGTCGGTGATCCGCGCGGCGGCCAGCAGCCAGGTCTTGAGCTGGTCCGGGTCGCGGCAGGCGGCGATGCGTTGGCGGGCCGCGGCCGAGATCGCCAGTCCGCGGTCCTCGAGCAGGGCCAGGATGGACTCGGCGATGTCCTCGCCGCGCCCCTCGACACGTCCCTCATCACGCCCCTCATCACGCCCCTCGGCCCGTACCGCCTCCAAGCCGTCATACCCCGCCCGCTGGAGCAAGTTCCGCAAGACGGCACGGTCGGCCGCGGCCCGGTCGTACAGTGCGTCCACGGGGATCGGGTTGCGCAGGATGCCGGGGGCCGTGAGGTCGTCCCCGCTGCCGCAGACCTGCATCGGTTGGCCGGGGCGGTGGACCTCGACCCGGCGCGGACCGATGAGCCGAACCACCCAGACATAGCTGGACCCGCCCGCGAGCAGTTCGCCGATCTTCACCCGTAGGTCCGGCTCGTCCTGGCCGACGCCCGCATATTCCACCGCGAGCGGTGGCGCGCCCTCGCGCCAGCCGCGCGCCGCGGTCGGGGCCGCGACCGCGACATCGGGGGCACGGAGCGTTTCCGGCGTCACCGAAAATCCCACATCGACGCCGGCCCACTCCACGTCCGGATCGCTCGCGATGACCGCGGCGCCCGTCAGGCTCCGGCTGCCGCGTTCGGGGCCCGCGGGTACGCAGTAGATCGGGTGACCGTTGGACAACTCGTAGCGGTCCCCGTCGTGCAACTGATCGGCCCGGAAGGGGCCGGACGCCGGTTTGGAGTCGGACTCGCCCATGAGGAAATGGCCTCGTGGATGGATTGAAAAAGGGCGCTCGGCGGGGCGGCTGGAATGGAGCGGGGGCGTCCCGCCCCCGCGCGGGGCGGGACGCCCCGCCACCGATCAGTTGTTCTGAATGACGATCCTGGGGAACTTGGCCGCATAGTCCTTGGTCTGGAGCGACAGCTTGGCCGCGGTGCGGCGCGCGATCTCGCGATAGATGGCGGTGATGCGCGAGTCGGGCTGGGCGACGACCGTGGGGCGGCCGTTGTCGGTCTCCTCGCGGATATGGATGTCGAGCGGCAGTGAGCCCAGCAGATCGATGCCGTATTGATCGGCCATGCTCTGGCCGCCGCCGGAGCCGAAGATGAACTCCTCGTGGCCGCACTTGGAGCAGATGTGGGTGGACATGTTCTCCACGATGCCGAGCACCGGGACCTCGACCTTCTGGAACATCTTAAGCCCCTTGCGGGCGTCCAAGAGCGCGATGTCCTGGGGCGTGGTGACGATCACGGCGCCGGACACGGGCACCTTCTGGGCCAGGGTCAACTGGGTGTCGCCGGTGCCCGGGGGCAGGTCGATGATGAGATAGTCCAGTTCCGTCCAGTTGGTGTCGTTCAGGAGTTGCTCCAGGGCCTGGGTGACCATGGGGCCGCGCCAGATCATCGGCGTCTCCTCGTCGATGAGGAAGCCGATGGACATGGCCTGGAGTTCGTAGGCGACCATGGGTTGCAGGCTGTTGTCGCCCGTCAGTTCGGGCTTGCCGGTGATGCCCAACATGCGCGGCTGCGAGGGTCCGTAGATGTCGGCGTCCAGGAGTCCGACCCGCGCCCCCTCGGCAACCAGGGCGAGTGCCAGATTGACCGCCGTGGTGGACTTGCCGACCCCGCCCTTGCCGGAGGCCACGGCGATGATGTTCTTCACATTGTCGATGGGCTTGAGCGACTTCTGGACCGAGTGGGCGATGATCTTCCAGCCCACCTCGACCTGGGCCTGCGCGACCCCGGGGACGGTCAGCACCCGCGCCTTGACGGCCTCGGCCAGGGACTCCTGGATGCCGCGGGCGGGGAAGCCCAGGACCACCGTGACCTTGACCTGGTCGCCCTCGATCGCGATCCCCTTGACGCACCCGGCGGTGATCAGGTCGCGCTGGAGGTGGGGCTCGACGTAGCCCTTGATGGCCGCCTCGACCAGTTCTTTCGTTACTTCAGCCACATTCTGCTCCTGGTACGACTGGGCACCGGCAGGGCCGGCGCTGGATAGGGGTGGGCGTGGCGCGCCTGACAGAGGCCCAGCCGATCGCCGCTCGCAAGGCCCGGAAGTTTGTCCCGAAGCGCACCAAATCAACCTGTGATGTGAGAACGCAACGGCCTTGCCGTCGTTGGTCCGTCCGCCCCCCCGTGAGATACTTGAAAACTTTGCCCTGCCCGCCCCAGCACGCCCTTAGAGAGCCCGCCCATGAGCGACCCCCGCGAGATCCTGATCACCAGTGCGCTGCCCTACGCCAACGGCCCCATCCATATCGGCCACCTGGTGGAGTACATCCAGACCGACATCTGGGCGCGCTTCCAGCGGATGCGCGGGCACCGGTGCTGGTATGTGTGCGCGGACGACGCCCACGGCACCCCCATCATGCTCAAGGCGCGCCAGGAGGGCATCAGCCCGGAGGCCCTGATCGCGCGGGTCAGCGAAGAGCACCAGGCGGACTTCGCCGCCTTCCGGGTCGCCTTCGACAACTATCACTCCACCCACTCCGATGAGAATCGCCACTACGCGAGCCTCATCTACGAGCGCAACCGCGACGCCGGCCACATCGCCCGGCGCACCATCACCCAGGCCTATGACCCGGTCGAGCAGATGTTCCTGCCGGACCGCTTCATCAAGGGTGAGTGCCCCAAGTGCGGTGCGCCGGACCAGTACGGCGACAACTGCGAGGCGTGCGGGGCGAGCTATTCTCCCAACGAGCTGAAGAACCCGCGCTCGGCGGTCTCCGGGGCGGTGCCGGAGCAGCGCGAGTCCGACCACTATTTCTTCAAGCTCGCCGACTTCGACGAAATGCTGAAGGCCTGGACGGGCGGCGGCAGCCTCCAGAAGGAGGTCGCCAACAAGCTCGGGGAGTGGTTCGACTCCGGGCTCCAGGAGTGGGACATCTCGCGCGACGCGCCTTATTTCGGCTTCGAGATCCCGGACCACCCGGGCAAGTTTTTCTATGTCTGGCTCGACGCCCCCATCGGCTACATGGCGAGCTTCCGGAACCTCTGCGACAGCCCCAAGGGGCAGGCGGCCGGGCTCGACTTCGACCGCTTCTGGTCCAGGGACTCCAAGGCCGAGCTGTACCACTTCATCGGCAAGGACATCATCTATTTCCATGCACTGTTCTGGCCGGCGATGCTCCACGGGGCGGGCTTTCGGGTCCCCAGTGCCATCTTCGCCCACGGCTTTCTCACCGTGGACGGGAGCAAGATGTCCAAGTCGCGCGGCACCTTCATCAAGGCGCGGACTTACCTGGACCATCTCAACCCCGAGTATCTGCGCTACTACTTCGCCGCCAAGCTCGGCAGCGGGGTGGACGATATCGATCTGAGCCTGGAGGACTTCGCGTTCCGGGTGAACGCGGACCTGGTGGGCAAGGTGGTCAATATCGCCAGCCGCTGCGCCGGCTTCATCACCAAGCGCTTCGCCGGGCGCCTGTCGGCGGCCCTCCCGCACCGGTTCGCGTTCGATCAGTTCGTCGCGGCTGGCGCATCCATCGGGGAGGCCTACGAGCGGCGCGAGTACAGCCGGGCGGTGCGGGAAATCATGTTCGTGGCCGACCAGGCCAACCAGTATATCGACGCACGAGCCCCTTGGACGGTGGCCAAACAGCCAGGGTGCGAGGCCGAACTCCAGGACATCTGCACCCAGGGACTCAATCTCTTCCGCCTCCTGATCGGCTGGCTCAAGCCCATCCTGCCCGGGACCGCGACCGACTCCGAGGCCTTCCTCCAGGTCCCGCCGCTGACCTGGGCGGACCTGGACCGGCCGCTCCTGGACCACCTGATCGCCCCCTTCAAGCCGCTGATGACCCGGGTCGAGCCGGCCCAAGTCGCGGCGCTGCTCGAGGCGTCCAAGGAAGACCTGACAGGAGCCGGGGCGTCCCGCCCCGGCGCAAGCGCAGACGAGACCCCTCCCGCCGCCGACCAGACCGACACCAGTGCTCACTTGGCGCGTGATCCGCTGGCCCCGACCATCGACTTCGACACCTTCGCCAAGGTCGACCTGCGGGTGGCGCGCATCGTCGCCGCGGATCGGGTGGACGGGGCGGACAAGCTCCTCGCCTTGCGCCTCGATCTGGGC
Organism: uncultured Thiodictyon sp.; assembly: GCF_903828115.1. Classification (GTDB taxonomy): domain Bacteria; phylum Pseudomonadota; class Gammaproteobacteria; order Chromatiales; family Chromatiaceae; genus Thiodictyon. Next base: position 17,456 of record NZ_CAIKKU010000555.1, read on the forward strand.
GGTGAAACCCGCCAGGTCTTCGCCGGCATCCGGGCCGCCTACGACCCCGCTGCGTTGGTCGGGCGCCTCACCGTCATGGTCGCCAACCTGGCCCCGCGCAAGATGCGCTTCGGCGTCTCCGAGGGCATGGTCCTGGCCGCCGGACCGGGCGGGGCGGATATCTTTATCCTGACGCCCGACGACGGGGCGGAGCCGGGGATGAAGGTCAAATAGCGTTACTCGGTCCGGCGTGCGGACCAACTAAACACAAACACGATCGTTGTCGTTGTCGTTGTCGTACTCGTGGTCGGATTATTCGATTACG